>CAKUAS010000032.1 GCA_934636655.1 uncultured Oscillospiraceae bacterium | reverse complement strand
TCCCTGCCTGTTTCCGCTTTCGTCAACCACGCCGACGGCACCTTCGAGCTCGGCGCTTCCGCTTACGAGAAGCGCGGCGTTTCCGCTTTCGTTCCCGAGTGGCACGCCGACCGCTGCGTACAGTGCAACAACTGCGCTTTTGTCTGCCCGCACGCTACGCTGCGCCCCTACGCGCTTAACGACGAAGAAGCAAAGAACGCTCCCGAGAGCGCGAAGATCCTTCCCATCAAGATCGGCAAGGGTAAGAATAAATACGACTTTACTATGGCCATTTCTCCCTTAGACTGCATGGGCTGCGGTGTCTGCGTGACACAGTGCGGCACGCATGCGCTTGAAATGGTCCCCATGGAGAGCCAGCTTGAGCAGCAGAAGGTGTTTGACTACTGCGTTGAACACGTTGCCGACAAACCGGACATGTTCAAGGCCGACAACGTGAAGTTCAGCCAGTTCAGGCAGCCGTACCTTGAGTTCTCCGGCTCCTGCGCAGGCTGCGCCGAGACCAGCTATGCACGTCTCGTAACTCAGCTCTTCGGCGATCACATGATGATCTCCAACGCCACCGGCTGCAGCTCCATCTGGGGCGGTCCGGCAGCTACTTCGCCTTACACCGTCAACAAGGAAGGCAAGGGTCCCTCCTGGGCAAACTCCCTGTTCGAAGATAACGCCGAGCACGGTCTCGGACTCTACCTCGGCCAGAAGAAGGTCCGCGACGATCTCAAAATTAAAGTAGAGCAGCTCATATCTCTGCCCGGCTGCTGCACAGAGCTCAAGGAAGCGGCACAGGGCTGGCTCGACACCTATGGCGACACAAACGCAAATCAGGCTGCGGCCAAGGCCTTCATAAAAGAGCTCGAGGAGGACATTCTGCCTGTTGACGACTGCATCGCATTTCTCGGCACTGATCACGCAAAGCAGCTCTTCGGTGACAAGGCCGATGGTATGCTCGCACACATGAAGCAGATAAAGAGCGAAGGCGCTGTTCATTGCGACTGCCCTGCGTGCTCGCTGGCTTCCGAGATTCTCGCGCAGAAAGACTACCTTAATAAAAAGAGCTGCTGGATCTTCGGCGGCGACGGCTGGGCATTTGACATCGGCTTCGGCGGCGTTGACCATGTCCTCGCTTCCGGTGAAGATGTCAACATCTTCGTGTTTAACACCGAGGTCTATTCCAACACCGGCGGTCAGGCTTCCAAGGCTTCCAACATCGGTCAGGTCGCACAGTTTGCAGCAGCCGGCAAGGAGATAAAGTCCAAGTCTCTGGCAGAGATCGCAATGACCTACGGATATGTTTATGTTGCACAAATCGCAATGGGCGCAAACAAGGTACAGACGCTCGCCGCGATCACCGAAGCCGAAGCTTACCCCGGCCCGTCCATCATCATCGCCTACTCGCCCTGCGAGATGCATTCGATCAAGGGCGGCATGACCAACTGCCAGAAAGAAATGGACAAAGCTGTCAAATGCGGCTACTGGAATTTGTTCAGATACAATCCGTCTAAAAATTCCGAGAAATTCACTTTGGACAGTAAAATACCTGCCGACGGCTATCGTGAATTTCTTATGAATGAGGCTCGTTACAGTCGTCTGACCCGTGAGTTCCCCGACCGTGCCGAGAGCCTGTTTGAGGCAAATGAAGCCAACGCAAAAGCCCGTTTTGAGCATCTTCAGCGTTTGGTCGAAATGTACAAATAAATATTACCCAATAATGTAACAATCGTTGGAAACCGCCCTGAAAGCTGTTGATTTCAGGGCGGTTTTGTGTTATGTTTGAGCTGTGTGATTATTAACAAATCGCACGTTATATTTCATCCATCATTATTTCCATATTGGGAGGAAAAGATATGACAAGAAGGTACAAGACGATGGACGGCAACGAGGCGGCGGCGCATGTAAGCTATGCGTTCA
>CAKUAS010000031.1 GCA_934636655.1 uncultured Oscillospiraceae bacterium | reverse complement strand
GTTCTTAATTTCCGTTCTGCTCAGGATTTGTGGGACTTTGAACTCTCTTCCTGTTGCACTTAGTTTGACAATTCGCTATAGTTGCATCTCCATTTTCTTGCGCCGCAGGATAGCATTCTGCGTCTGTCAATCCTCAAGCTCCAGATTCTCGAGTTCTGCGATGATCTCCTGCTGGCGCTCATGGAACAGAAGTTCCTTGTTGTGCCTGAAATATTCTTCGCAGCCGAAACGGCTGATATATCGTGCACCATAACAGCTGATAGTCAGCTCGGTAACCAGTATAAGCATTTCCTGTCCGTCGCCAAATACCGCTTCGCAGAAAGCAAACACATTTGATAAGTGTTTGCCGGTTTCTTTCGCCTGCTTTTTCAGCGCTTTGAGTGCCTTGTCGAAGGCATCCTTGGCAGACTTGAATGCAGCGGCACCGTCGGATGCTTCCCGAACGGTGGGTTCCAGCTCCTGCAGCAGCAGAATAAGCTTCTGCTTGCGCATTTGATCAGCGGCGGAAAGGGAAACCGATATTTTTCCGCGCTCAAGCTCGTCCCGCTGCAATTTGATCGTTTTGCCCAGAGCTTCACCGGAATTGGCATGAGGCTTCATGACTTCCACTCGGAAGGCTTTTATTGCGTTCATATAATCGGTCAGAAGCGTTTCCTGCTCCACAGCCTCCCGCATCTCGGAACCGATGGCTTCCAGCAGCAGCCCGAGCAGCGCCAAACGCTCATCAAACTTTGCCGCGATGGCCCGCCCTTTGATGATGTTGCTCGCGGTGCCGTCCAGAATGCTGTCGATCTGATAATCCGAGCGGTACTTGTTGAACAGGTCGTAATACACCGCAAAATCCTTCGCAATTGTCTTTTCCTGCAGATACTGCCGAACTAAATTTTCGTCCACCTTTAGACCATTGCGCTCATACAGCCGTATCATCTGGCTCAGATCTTCCCAGCCGCGCGCCGTGACAAAGGCCTTGCCACCGACGGTTGACTCAACCTTGTAGAAGTTTGCTTTTTTTATCTCCAAATAGCTCAGCACCGCAGGATGTACGGACGCATTGTAGGCATATTCCTTCCACACCTCGAAATCCGGCTCCACATCGATGCGCTTCAGACGATCCCAGGTAACGATATCGAATTCCCGAACCGAATTATTATACTCCGGCGGGTTGCCGGCGGTAACGACTATCCAGCCGTCCGGCACGCGGTGACGGCCGAAAATCTTGTATTGCAGAAATTGCAGCATAATCGGCGCTAGCGTTTCGGATACGCAGTTGATCTCGTCCAGAAACAAAATGCCCTCACTTTTCCCGCTCTGCTCGATCATATCATAAACAGAAGCTATAATCTCCGACATGGTGTACTCGGAAACGTCATATTCCCTGCCGCCATAGACCTTATGGGAGATAAAAGGCAGACCAAGCGCGCTCTGCCGCGTGTGATGCGTCATGGAATATGACAGCAGCGCCACTCCCAGCTCCTGCGCTACCTGTTCCATAACGGCGGTCTTGCCGATGCCCGGAGGACCCATGAGGAACACAGGACGCTGCCGCTCGATGGGGATAGTATAGTTACCCAGCTCGTCCTTGGTGAAATACGCCGTCATAGCGTTTTTTATTTGCTCTTTTGCTTCTTTGATGTTCATATTTTCTCCTTTGCCGCGGCTGCATTTACGAAAAATCGGGCAACAAATTCGTGGTTTTGTTATATAGACTTGAAGTAGCTTGTTCTTTTCGGCGTATTTATGCGCAAAACTGCCCAACGGAGCATGAATGGTGAGGTTTTTGATGCAATCGGTAAAGGCATAGCGGCCGATATTCTTTACGGTTTCCGGAATGGTGGCCTAGGTGATGTTCTCCAACACCGCTCTATGCGCAAAGATACGATAAAAGCCCAGTCTTAAATGCCCGTCACACCGTCGGGAATAACGACCTCGGTCTCGCCGGACTCCGGTATGCATTTTTCCAAAACTCCGTTTTCGATCTCAAAGCTCATGGTGTTTTTCCTCTCTTATTGTCAAATAAACTCAAACGGGATGATGACCTTTTTGGCATATTCATATGCGAAGCTGTCTTTGGACGCATATATGGTGATGTTGTCGCAGTCTTCAAAAGCATCTTCACCTATGCTCGTCACGCTGTCGGGGATGGTAATGCTCTTAAGAGAGGTGCAACCGCTAAAAGCCCGCTCGCCTATGCTCGTCACGCCGTTTGGAATAACAATGCTCGTGAGGTTAAAGCAGGATTCAAAAGTTGAGTGCCCGATGCGCTTTACCTTGCGGGGGATGGTTATGCTCTCGAGACTATCGCATTCGCTGAATGTCCAGCCACCTATTGTTTTTATGCTGTCGGGCAGGGTGATATTCTCGAGTTTGGTGCAGCCGCGAAATACGGATGTTCCGATGTTTGTGACGCCGTCGGAGATGATGACGCTTGTGAGCTTGCTGCAATCTCTGAAGGCTTCTTTTTCGATGCGTTTCACGCTGTCCGGAATCGTTATGCCCGTAAGCCCGACGCAGCCGGCGAAGGCACCCTCGCCTATACTTGTTATCGTGTCGGGGATAGTTATGGACGCGATTTTTTTGAAATTCTCTTTTCTTGCGGAGGGGCTGCCGCACTTTCTTGCAAAAATGAGCTTTTCTCCCAAGGCGGTGACCGTACATTCACCGATTCGGCTCGGAATTGTGACATGGGTCTCGCTGCCCTTATATTTGGTCAGGCAGAGCGTGCCGTCCTCCAGACTCTTGTATGACCATAGTTTTTTCATATCCGCCGCATTGAACGGATCCTTCTCAAACTCATTTTCCAGGAGCTTTTCCTTATCTTCGAGTGAAAAGTGCCTGTTTTCCCAATCTATCAAAAAGGCATTGCATTGGGATGCGTCCGCCTTTATGGAAGGGTCTAAAAAATCTGACCGTATATTGCTTTTCGTGATTTTTTTCGCTTCGGCAAACAGCTGCATTGCGTACACCAGATCATTGCGTAAAATTTCAGGCAGAAGTTTTTTCTTCTGAGCGAACAGATATTTTTTACAGGCTTTCGTCTGCTCGGCGCTGAAGTCCTCCGGACTGCGAAGAAAAGTGAGAACGGCGGTAACCTTCAAGTTGCTTTTCTGAAGAATATCGGGATCCGCTACAAGACTTGTGAGCTTGTCGCAGCCACTGAAGGTCGTGGTGTCTGTATGCGTCATGCCGGCGGGCAGGGTTACGCTTGTAAGTCTGCTGCAGCCTTCGAAAACCCGGTCACCCAGGCTTGTCACGCCGTCGGGGATGACAATGCTCCGGAGATCTTCGCAGTTTACAAAAGCCAGGTCATCTATTATTTTCACGCTTTTGGGTATAATGATGCTCTTGAGGCTGCAGCCGCAGAAAGCCAGGTCGCCTATTATTTTAACACCCTCGGGAATGGTGACTTCCGTCTCCCCCGGTTTTGCTCTGTAATTCTTTAAAACTCCGTTTCTTATCTCAAAGCTCATGATAATTCTCCTCCTGTTTTCGGCTGCACTTTATAGTCTTTTAAATCTCTTCTTTCTGCAAAACAAGCTTGATTGCCCAAGGCGGGATGTCTTCAGGTATCGGCCACCGATCATTTTCAACAAACACAAAAGCCACCTCGTAGTCGGGTTTTTTCTTAGGGAAAATGCCGTATCCGTCGGTAAAATAAATCATGCCCTTGAGGTTTCTGAACGCTCCCTTGCGAACCAAATCGTCAACATATGAAAACAGCCGGACTTCGTTATTTCCGCCGAAACCGCGCAGCTGCATTGTTTTCATATATTCGTCAAACTCCTCCTGCGAAGTGATTATTTTGTCCTCCTGGATTCTGTCATCACACTGAATAATGTGTAAATTGATTTTTGAAAAGAAGCTTTCAGTGCTCTTCATAACACTGTATGTCTTCTGCACGAACAGTTGAACCAACTCTCCCCGGACCGAACCAGACGTGTCTATCGCAAGGACGAATTCCTTGATGCGTTTGACATCCCTGTATTCAAGCGGCTCAATAAGCGGCATTTTTTCGTAAAGCTTCATGCCGTAGGTGTAGAATATATAATCGAATTCATCGTCGTTTATTTTCATCGCCTCGCCCATAACGGCGAAGCGGCGAAGAAAAGCGGAATAATCGTATTTTTCGCGCGTGACTGCCTGCAAGTTTTGGGTCAGCCCCTCTGACACGCCGCCGCGCCCATTAGAGAAGGTCTCTATGTCAGTCTGTATCCGCTTTGCAACATCCTCCCATTCCCGCATGAGCGCCTCTCTTGACAGGGTCTGATTGCTGTAGTCTTCGTTCTTTTCGGTATTGTTGTCGGCTTCCGATTTTGCGGAAGCATCGGCAAACTTCACGGGAGTATACCAAATTCCATGATCATCGGCACAAAAATTTTTTCTAAGATCGCACAGCTCATCCTTGTCATAGCTTTTTTCTCGCAGGTAGTGATATATTTTTTCCGCCGTCAGCTGCTTTATATTCTGTCGGAGCTTGCTTATAAACACTGTCTGAGCGGCTTCTCTTTTGCATTTGGCACAGGCAATGTTAAGCTCGCTTATCGCGTTTTCGGCGGCAATGTCGCATGCCAAGTCCCATGCATCGGTATCAACGAGCGTGCTTACAAATGCGTGGTGGAATATGCAGTGAAAGACCATATGCAGATAGTCGCGCACTATGGCGTTTCTTTCGCCCTTGTAGCGCCTGAGTACCCACATCGGATCGTAGAAGATGCGAATGCCGTTTACGGCAAGTGAGTCGCCTGCTGGAGAGTGTTTAAGGCGGCTCAGCGCCATGTCCAAAAAACGCAGATTTACCAAAAGTGTGTTGCGCGACAAACGCAAGATTTCCTGCGCCAGCTTATCTGCTTTTTCTTTATTTTCAATATCCATCGACATACCAGGCGCTCCCTGAAATATAAGCAAAGCAAGCTCGTAATGTTATTTGCTGACAGCAAAATTTTATATTTCATTATATCGTACTATTCAAATAATAGCAAGAAGCCCTGTCAGAACAATTGTTTTTGCCTACATATTCATGCGGCCCTGGGGGGCTTTTTATCAGGTCTATTGACATTAACATTATGTATAATTGTTCCGTCAAGTCGCAGCAAAGTGTAATACGAATGCAAAACAGCGCAGCCGGGATAAACTCCCGTGCTGCGCTGTAATGTGGTATTTTCCTTTTTGTTATTAACCTGATCTCAGCAGCAATCAAACGCCATTCAAACGAATATTAATCCCATTCTCTCCAGTCGGATACATTCAACCATTCCGATACGGGTGTTTTACTGTCGCCGATGCATTGGTTAAATGAAATGTTTCGGTATGGATTATAAAGAGCATTATATTCGCGACGCTGCTTCAATATAAGTTCCTGTATTGCAGATTTAGCTCTTGACTCCGCATTTCTTTTTGGGCCTCCCATGCTTCGTAGCAGCATATTATCATTTCGTGAATAGCGTCGTCCGTTGTATGTTAGTCAACAAACGAGGCAATTACTGAAACATACTCTGCAGGAAGCGCCTGAAATTCTTCTAGAAATCTTACGATTTCCTTAGCTGAGTAGGGTTTTCTGCAAAATCTCCTTGCCAAAAGCCTCTGTTTTCGTTTTTCCATACCAGGTAGCTTGCGGGAAAAGATATCTTGTTCCGCTTTAGAAGCTCGAACACCTCTGTGAGCTTACGCGAGCCGCTTTTAGGAAAAGCAAAGCTATCGGAGGGGTCATCGGATTCAATAAGCATAAAGTGTTTTGCATCACTTGTGAAGCGGAGACACACGGTCTTGCCTTTCAGCTTTTCATTTAAATTGCCGTTCAGGTTAAACTTCCCGTTCTCGTGAATGTTAACAGAAAGCGTATCCTTTCTGCTGGGACGTGCGTGGATTTGAATATCAAAGTCCGAGACGTTCAATGGTTTCATTTGTAAAATTCCTTTTTGATATTAATTTGCGCTTGGCGCAAACAAAAGTATATCATATATGAAAGAAACGACATAAGCCGCTCTTAAGCTGACGGGTGTTCGACGCCTGTCAGTTTAGGCATTGTGTCTCTACGGAGTTTTTTCGTATATATTTGATGTGCACTGCGATGGCCGGTTGGTTGCACGGACTAACGATTTGTGATATATTTTATCAATACAATATAATGCAAAAGACAAATAGATTAGGGATGGCTATTGCTATGGGGGAAGATAATTCTGTTCTTGATTTCGAATTAAACAGCCGTTAAAACGAAGGGGCGGGAACGGATACTTTGAAGCCGACAGCACACTTTATCTAATGTACACGGCGGCACGGTCTTTCCGTCCTATCCGCCTACCCGTCAGTCATAGTCGATCCGTTCTATCTTGAATATGACCGGCCTTGTGCCGTCCGAGCAGCAGGTGACCATTGTGTTTTCGGCATTCATCCACCCCTTCATGATGGAGCCGCCCTGTAATCCCGTGTATATGTAACGGGAAATGGCATCCCATGCTTCCGAGCAGAACGGGATTTTAGGCCCGCCCGCGACAGTATCGGCATCGCCGGCAGTTTTAACAAGCGTGTTCAGACCCATATGCCAAAAGTCATCACGTTCGTCATCACGGTAAAACACAAATTCATCGCCGAGATTGTAGCACGGACAGGCTCCGGAGTTGGGGTCGGCACAATACTGCTGCTGCAGTTCGGGATACAGCTTTTTATCCAAAACCGTTACTTTCACTTTATGCTTCATTATTTCATTTTCTCCTTATTTTTATTTCCGATATTTTTGAACAAGCGGAGGCATTGCGCCTCCGCTTTTACTTTTCTTCTTTTTCAATTCCTACATTGAATTCGATTTTGACACTGATGTTCGGGTCAGCCTCCGAGGTATATCCGTAGCTGATCGTTTTGCCCTGCCAGTCTCCCTTTGTTCGGCCAAGCGAGCTTATGGGGAACTCCTCGCCGAAAATCGTACCCCAATCACGCATATACAGAATGACCGGCACGATGAACTTGCCCTTTTCGCTGATGCTGTATTTAATGCGGGTCGACACTCCGTCGTCATATTCGTCGCGGGTTATCAGACCATCCGCCTCAAGCTCCTTGAGCTGCTGGGCAAACATCTTGTGCGATATCTTATGGAGAATTATTAGAAATCCATTTAGAAAAGCAGCATGAACGAAACCGCGGTTCCGTATCATTTGTATTTGATATTGCGGACTGGAAAGTGAGCTCTTCCAGGTATCTCAGCAAGGAACGACCAGCGGGTTTTGATCAAAGCAGGATAAAACTGACCTTCCAGAACTGTCGAGACATTAAAATCGTTGACCCTTTTAGGGATTTAGGAGAAATAAAGTTTGGCAATAGCAGTGATCGAAAACTAATGCGCCAAGATGAATTCCCAGGCCTGGCTCCAGAGTTGGAACGACCGTTTTGCGTCTTTTATGCCAGATCAGGAGAAAGTATAATCATAGATTTTGACGAGGAAACGTGCATCATTTCTGCCGAACTATGTTAATGCCCCTATGTGCCAACGGGAAAAACGAAGTTGCAACGGGAATAAAAAATTCCCGGCTGCTCGGTCAATGTTACAACGGGAGCGTTATTACCGATTGTCCCGCAGTCGAAGTTACAACGGGAACCTCCGTAGAAAACCGAATAAACAGAAAAAGCCCGCCCCGGAAATGACTCCAGGACGGGCTCTGTTATGCCTGCGGAAGCCGAAAACCCTTGAATATCAAGGATTTCAGGTAAAAAGAAAATGCACAGTAATTCTATCAAAATTACCGTGCATTGGTGGTTGCGGAGGAGGGATTTGAACCCACGACCTTCGGGTTATGAGCCCGACGAGCTACCGGACTGCTCCACTCCGCGATATCCGTGCTCCTTAAAGCTTATATATAATACCACACGATGCCGAGCAAGTCAATACCCCCGGCGCAGATTTTGCCCGACAAAAACCGCGGGAGTTCTGCTCCCGCGGTTTTTCCGACTATACTATAATAATTTACTTGCACAGCTCCGCCGCTGTTTTGGACGCGACGATGGCGTTATTGAGGACGAGCTGGATGTTGCTCTCGAGCGAGTCGCCGCCGGTGAGCTCGACAACGCGCGCCAGCAGGAACGGTGTGGTCTCCTTGCCGTGGATACCTTTTTCCTTGCTCTCCGCGACAGCCTGATCGATGGCCGCGTCGATGACCTCTTTATCCATGGCGTACTGCTCGGGGATGGGGTTGGTGACGAGCATGCCACCCTTCATGCCGAGATCCTGCTGAGCCTTGAACATCGCGGCAAGCTCGGTCGGAGTGTCAACGCGGTAGTCGACGCCGAAGCCGCTGCAGCGGGTGTAGAACGCGGGCAGCTCGTCCGTTCCGTAGCCGATGACGGGAACGCCCTTAGTCTCGAGGTACTCGAGCGTAAGGCCGAGGTCAAGGATGCTCTTCGCGCCTGCGCACACGACCATGACGGGCGTGCTCGCGAGCTCTTCGAGGTCGGCGGAAATATCCATGGTGGTCTCCGCACCGCGGTGTACGCCGCCGATGCCGCCGGTCGCAAAGACCTTGATGCCGGCCATGTGGGCAATGATCATCGTGGTGGTAACGGTCGTTGCGCCGTCAGCGCCGCGCGCGACTATGGCTGCGAGGTCGCGGCGGGATACCTTTGCGACCTTGCGTCCGGACTTGCCGAGATACTCGATCTCCTCGGGGGACAGACCGGCCTTGAGTCTGCCGCCGATGATCGCGATCGTCGCGGGAACTGCACCGTTATCGCGTATCGTTTTCTCGACCAGCATCGCCGTTTCGACGTTCTTCGGATAAGGCATGCCGTGGGAGATGATCGTGCTCTCGAGCGCTACGACGGGCTTACCTTCCGCCAGCGCCTGCTGTACTTCGGGGGAGATGTCAAGATATTTATTCATAATAATGCTCCATTTCTTTTTCATTTCTGAAAAGTGTATTATAAGCAATCTTTTTCCCGTTGTCAAGTGTTTTTAGAGGCGAATTTTTAGAGGCGAATTAAGGCTGTACCTATACGCATATTGCGGTAGCCCGGTATCGGGACTACGGCAGAAACCGTACGGTTTCGCGAGCCATTGGTTCGGAGCGGATCTTTTTATGATCCGGCATTGCGGCAGCTGAAAATTAAAACAAACATAAAAAGAGAGTGCAGACATTGTCTGCACTCTCTTTTTTCCACATTTTGTCCGTAACTGAGATTTGGGTACCGGGCACCGGTAAAGCTCACACTGCGCATGCGAGGAGCGAAACATTATGGTTTATGCCGCAATCTCGATACCGGGCTTGCGCAATCACTGTATCCGTAGCAGCCTCAATTCGCCTCTAAAGTGAAGCGGAGCTCGAAGATGCGCAGCCATGGGAAAGAGAGGTCTTTTATGGCAAGCGTACCGAAGCCCGCGGTACCGCCGTTGAGATCGGTGAGGAGCGAGCTATGCTCGAGGTTTTTAAGAACGCTCGCACTGCTGCCGTCGAGCAGCTTCTGCGCCTTGTCGAGCACGATCTGCGGGTCGGTGCCGCTGCGGCTGAAATTATCGGGGTCGCCGCCGAGATCGCCGCGGATGTAGCTGTCAAGCTCGATCTTGGCGTCGTTTTTATAGCAGATATCCTTGATGAGCGAATCGGCGAGCGTGCGGCGGAAATCGTCAAGCTGCCCCTGAGTTTCCGGGCCGCCCTGAGCAAGGCAGAGCCAGCGCGCGACACCGTTTGCGAGGGCAATGCCCGTGACGTTCGCAAGGTCGTAAAATCCGGCGTAGCCCAGCAGCGAACCGAGCTGCGTGCTGCGCAGGAACTTTTTCTGAAAATCGCCGCCATACTGATTGCTTGCCGCGTCCATGAATATCGTCGGCACACGGCTTTCCTCGTTTTCGAGCAGCGCCGCAATTGTATCGTCGATGTATCGGCTCTTGAGGCTTTCGTCGGCCGGCTTCGTGAGCGCGACGAGCTGAAGCACATTTTCTCCGTCGGGAGAATCGGTCTCGCCCAGGCCGAGATAATCGAGGTGCGCCTTGATGATCTCACTCAGCGTCTGGTGGTCGTAGTCGCTCGACGCTATGTCCGCACCGCCGCCGAAGCACCTGACGTAAACCTCGGGCAGAGCGCCGTCATAGTCGAGCTCGGCGTACATCTTGCAGACGGCCAGCATGCCGTCCTCGTCTGCGCCCGACAGTACAGCACCGCGCCCGGTGACCGCCCTGCTGAGCCACTTGAGTTCGCTTGTCTGGATACTTGCCGACGGCGCAGAGTCGTCAACTCCGATGAGAAAATGCACGTTTTCCATGTTCGCCGATGCGTCCAGCGCGCATTTTATCAGTTCGAGCTTACGCGCACGGGACTTAAAATAGCCGCTCGTGACCGTCTCGTCATAGGGTATGACCTTGCCGTCCGCGCCCAGCGGATAGTTTTTGACGATGTTCTCGAGCGTGAGCTCGTCGCCGTCAAGCTCCGGGCGCGCCTGCATGGCGTATTCGCGCAGGGAGTTGTAGTCTTTGAGCGTGTTGCCGTCGTAGCCGACCGTGGGTGCGAGACGCATGACGGTGTCAAGTATCCATATCTCGTTCTCCGGCGCGGAGAGCGCCGCAAACAGGCTTTCAATGAGCTGTGTTTCGCTCATGACCGTACCGTCCGAGAGCGTGACGTCCTCTCCGGCGAAGCAGCGGGAGTTTACAAGTCCGCCGGATGTGAGCTGGTCGAGCGACAGTATATAACGGTCGCAGCCGGTCTCTTCCTGCGCGAGCACCCACTCGTACAGCGCGGCACGGTCGCCGTATTTAAGGCCGTTTTCGCCGAGGGGCTGTTCGTCGAGGCGCGTGCGGTAGTCCTCCTCGTCGGGCATAACGAGCTCATAACCGAGTGAACCGGCCAGGTACGCAACTCTGTCCGTATTCACGGGGCGATCGTCCAGCGGAACGTAGGCGACCTTCGTCGCGTCGCCGCTATCCTGCGGCAGATTCTGCGGATCGGGTGCAGGCGTTGAGCAGCCTGCAAGGCACAGCAGCGCAAGCGCTCCGGCCAGTAAACGTTTTTTCATGGTTTCTCCTTCGCTTGGTCAAAGTCCCTGAGTATTATAAGAAAATTTTACTATAGCCTCATATAATTATCAAGTTTTTTATATGCGCATTAAGACTATACCGATACATATATTGCGGTGGCCCGGTATCGACGGTGCAAACAAAACCGAAAAGTCTACACTTTCCGGAAATGCGATGCATGCTGCGGTGGCCCGGTATCGACGGTGCAAACAAAACCGGAAAGTCGACGCTTTCCGGAAATGCGATGCATGCTGCGGTGGCCCGGTATTGAAGATGCGGGCAAAACCGGAAAGCTGACGCTTACCGGAATGCAATGCATGCTGCGGCGGACCGGTATCAAAGGCGCGGGCAAAGCCGGAAAGCTGACGCTTGCCGAGAGGCGGCCCTTGCGCTTACGGTTTCATGATCGTAATGCGCCTGTCTGCGCCGAGAAATTCCCACGGTACTCACGTCAGGCAAAGCGGCTCGGTTTCATGCATCGTTTCGACACCGGGTGCCAAAGATAAAAGTATCGGCAGCCGCCCCAATGCGCCTCTAAAAAAACACTTGATTTTTTGTTCTGGATTAGGTAGAATATCATAGCATAATGTAAGGAGTGACCGCGATGGCAAAGCTCGTTTCAAAGATAGTTGAGATCTGGCACGACCGTAAGCGCATCCTCGGCATGCCGATAAGCTTCACCCGATACGCGCTGAGCGAGGACAGATTGTTTTTGAAGCGCGGCTTCCTGAACGTTAAGCACGACGAGATCGTCCTGTACCGTGTGCGCGATCTGCGCGTTACGGTGTCGCTGTGGCAGCGCATTTTCGGCGTCGGCTCGGTGACGGTGGTGTCGACGGATAAGAGCATTCCTGAACTTACGCTCAAGAACATCCGCCAGCCCAACGAGGTCAAAGAGCTCATCCATGAGCACGTCGAGAAGATGAAGATCGAACGCCGCATGCGTATCGGTGAGATGAGCATGGACATCGACGACGATTCGATAGATCTTGAGGACATGAACTGAAAGCAACCGGCTCGCGCCGCTTGTATATATGGATAGGTATCGAAGTGGTCATAACGGCCCTGACTCGAAATTTCGGCAGGACCTGTGATTTTCGTCCCCCTGATTTCCGTTGATGCATCTCAACACGGAAAATCTCAAAATCGAATATTTTTTGCCGTCTCTCCTGTTTTCTCTCCAACGAATTTTTGAGCAAATTTCTGGAAA
>CAKUAS010000030.1 GCA_934636655.1 uncultured Oscillospiraceae bacterium | reverse complement strand
TGGTAATTACATTCTACCAGAGATTCGTATGAACTTCTTTTCTTTTTTTACTGTTGCACTTGATAGTATAATTCACCCAAAATAAAAGAACCGCCGCTTCCTTGCAGGAAGCGGCGGTTTCACCGTCTGCCGCGAAGTCTCTACACCGTGCTTACGGGAAGCGGCAGTTAACGGCTTCGTCGGAAGCTTAGATACTGGGTGGCCACAATCACCGTATCCGTAGTTGTGTCAATGCGCCACTAAAAAACCGGCAGGATGGATATCCTGCCGGTTTCAGCCCTCGGGGTAATCACGTGCTGACCCCGGACCGGAGAACGATCTGAATATCGCCTCGCTTGGTCATAGGCTTAATATTTATTTGTGGGGCGGAAGCTTATTCCTTGACGGTCTCTTCGTCGGAAGCTGCCTCGACGGGCTTCTCTGCCTCAATGACTTTCTCGTCTGCTGCCTTTTCGGCTGCTGCTGCGGCCGCAGCGGCCTCTGCCGCCGCATAGCCTGCTGCGTAAGCGGTTGCGGTGTCACCGTAGACATCGTCGTTGTCTTCGGCTGCTGCAGCTGCAAGAGCTGCTTCCTTATCCTTGGCTGCCTTGCTTGCGATGAAAGCAAAGATAACACCGAGGATCGCTGCGCCTGCGAGGACGCAGATGGCGGTCAGGTGGAGCGAGCCGGTGTACTCCTGGATGGGAGTGAAGTCGAGCTTCGAGGCTGTCTCGCCGACATAGTTGCCGGATGCGTCGACACGGACGGTATAGGTATAGTCGTGGAACTTGGTGACAAGGCCGGTCACGAGGACTGCAATTGCCATGATAGCGGAGATGAGGCCCAAGGTCTTGCCGGTGCGCTTGCTGCCGTTGACGGCTGCAACGATACCGAAGATACCAGCGATGATGCCGAGGATCGCTGCGACTGCGAGAGCAACGTACATGCCGACACGGACATAAACCTCGTTCTTGATGTCTGCTTCCTGATCCTGCAGGTACTGCTCTGCCAGTCTTGTGAGAGTGTCGCACTTGTCGAGGTCGAGCATTGCGTAGCCGTTCTTGACGACGGTCTGGCCGTTCTCATCGACCTTGTACATGTTGGAGATGACGTACTCTCCGAACTCCTCGTATGCTTCCTCGTTGACAACTGCCTTGCCGTCTTCCTTGATAATGAGGTTGTCGGGGATGTCGAGGCCGAACTCAACTGCCAGGTACTCGGGCAGGCTCTTTACGGTCTCTTTGCCGCCGTAGAAGCTGAAGCAGGGCTTCATGCCTTCAAACAGAGCTCTTGCACCGTCGGCGAGAGTGAGCTCGCCCTGCTCGAAAACGGAAAGCTGAGCCTTGCCGTCTGCAAGCTGTCCTTCGGCTGCCGTGAGCTTAGCTGCGCCGGCTGCAAGATCCTGACGACCTGCCGCGAGCTTTGCTTCGCCCTCTGCCAGAGCCTTCTCGGCCTCTGCCAGCTGCTTCTTGCCATCTTCGAGAGCAACAAGGCCGTCCTCATACTCCTTGAGCTGAGCCTTGCCGTCGGCTACCATCTGGTTGATGTATGCGGGGAAGTCGGTCACATCTGCGGGGATATTGAGTCCGAGACGTGCGCCGAGGGGACGGACGACGGAAACGAACCATGCCTGAGCGCTGTCAAAGCCGGGGAGCTTTGCGATGGTTCCGTCACGGAACTGGACGTACTGATTCAGATAAGGCAGCAGGGGCTCGATCTTTGCGAGCTTTTCCTTGCCTTCGTTGTAAGCCTGGGTGTTGGCATCGATCTTAGCCTGGCCCTCTGCAAGAGTCTTCTTGCCGGCCTCGTAAGCGGCATAGCCCTCTGCAAGGGTCTTCTCGCCCGCGGCGAGGGTCGCCTGACCTGCGGCATAGTCGCTCTGGCCCTTGGCGTACTGGCTCAGGCCGTCGGTGTAGGTGCCTACGCCGGTGAGATAGGTCTCTTCATTTTCCTTGAGCTGATCGATGCCTGCCTGTGCGGTCTTGAGATTTTCTCTCGCAAAAGCTGCGTCAGCATTCTTATACTCCTGGATATTCAGAACGTCACGAACGCCGGCGACGCAGGCGAACAGACCGAATATGCACGCGAGGATAAGGATGATGCTGAAGACCATAAGTAATACTCGTTTCATTGTATTCCTCCCTAACTTTTTATATAAATATTACTTAATGACGTTTCGTGATTATGTATAAATCAATACATATCTGCCCGTTTTGTTTGACTTTTGTCAGTGTAACATACAATGTCAAAATAGTAAAGAGAAAATGACAGATAATTTGAAAAATTTTTAACTTTTTTCTTAGTAATTTTGCCTAAAAACACGATTTGGCCGATGCAGCATTAAAAACTTATAGCCAAATCGTCAGATATGTCACACTCTCCTGTTTACATATTATACACAATTCGCCCATCTAATTGTGAATAATGTGTGAATAGCAGGTTAATAATTTTTTAGTCCACACCTTACTATACACTTACGACTCACGGGATAGCGATACCGGTCCATACAATGAGACATCTGCAAAACAAAAGACCGCAGCAAAAGCTGCGGCCTTTTGTTTTGGAGAAATAGAGAGGATATATGTCGGGAGGAAGAGAGAGAACCCTCCCGATAAAGGAGAAGAAACATAGCGTGGTTATTGCTTCGGTATGCACGAGATGCCGAACTCGCTGACACCGTTTGTTCCGGCATTCGGTTTGGTCTCATCAAAGGTTATGTTCAGCGTTGCATACTCGCCGGCACGATAGACAACTATCTCTGTGCTTTCACCGGCTTTGAAGCTTTTTATCGCGGCGTTGAGGTCGGAGTAGCTTCCGACGGTCTCTTCGCCGATCTTGGTGATGATATCACCTGCGGCCAGCCCCGATTTCTCGGCACAGCCGCCGCTTTCGACATTGTACACATACGCGCCCTCGGGCATGTTGTAGTACTGCGCATACACCGAGGTGTAGCGATTGTCGATGTTGACGCCCATGTAAGCCTTACCGCTGACGTAGCCCTTGGTGATAAGCTCGTTTGCGATATCGGCCGCGTCATTTATGGGGATCGCAAAACCCAGACCCTCCACACCGGAGGAGCCGACCTTTGCGGTTGCAATGCCTATCACTTCACCGCTTTCATTGTAAACAGGTCCGCCGGAGTTGCCGGAGTTTATCGCGGCATCGAACTGGAACATGTTTATCGCGGCGCTGTTACGGTCGGTCGTGATGCTGCGGTCAAGTGCGCTCACGCGTCCGGAGGTCATTGAAAAATCAAGCTCGCCCAAAGGATTTCCGATAGCAAAGACGCTGTCGCCCACGGCGATATCATCACTGTTGCCGATGGTGGCCGGAGTGAGGTCCGCAGC
This sequence comes from uncultured Oscillospiraceae bacterium, assembly GCA_934636655.1. GTDB lineage: Bacteria > Bacillota > Clostridia > Oscillospirales > Oscillospiraceae > F23-B02. Next base: position 16,204 of record CAKUAS010000030.1, on the reverse strand, counting down.
GTCGATCTTCAAAACTGCGACGTCGTTATCCTCATCAAAGCCGACGATCTTGGCTTCATAGCTCGATTTGTCCTTAAACAGGACGCTTATCTTGTATCCACTTTTCTGCGCCGACTCTATGACATGGTAGTTCGTCATGATGTATCCGTCGGCGGTTATGACAAATCCGGTACCGGCAACGGCGCTTGCGCTCTGCTGACCGAATATGTTGGCATAGGTACTCTCAAGTGAAACGCCCACAGTCTGACGGCAGCCGAGATCGTAGATCTCATTTGCCGATGTGGTCTCGTTGCTGACGGTTTTGCCGGTGGCCGTGCTGACGATGGGCTTTACGGAATTATCCTTCGCGGTATCGGCGGCAAGGCTGCCCTTGACCGCATTCCACGACACGAAGCCGCCGACCAATCCTCCTACCAGCGCACACACGAGGCACACGCACGCCATCTTAAGCGTATTGCCGCGCTGCGTGTCACTCTTCTTTTCGCGAGGCTTCTTTTCCTCGGGAGCGTAATAGTTTGGCACTTCCGTTGCCTCGTCCTGCGGGACGAATTCAGCATCCTCATACAAGCGCTGTTCCGGGCGGATGAAATGGTACTCGCCGTCTATTCCGGCGTCGTCGGACGAATTATCTGTTCTTTTGTCTCTGTTGTCGTCCATTACGGCCTCCGGATATGCTCGTTTCGATCTTGTGGTTTTATAATACACATTCTTTATTACAAAGGCATGAACAAAAACAAAAGATTTTATAAACAGTTTTAGAGGCGAATTGACGCACCTACCGATACGCTTATTGCGGCAACCCGGTATCGGGAATGCGGCAAAACCGTAGAGCTGCCGCTTCCCACAAGTGCAGCACAAGTTTTGTGCAGCAACCCATTGGCGCCCCTGCACAAGATATCTCGACCGGAGATTACCGGCAAAACCGTAACAAACGGAACGGGTAAGCCCGTTCCCTACAGAGCTGCGGTGCAACACCGGTTTCCTCCGCACCTTTGATTCAGGGCTGCCGCAATAAACGTATACGTACAGTGTTCATGCGCCTCTAAAAAAATAGTGCGAACTTTCGTTCGCACTATTTTTTTAGCTATTACCCTTGTTTTCTGCGGTAGCGCTCGAATAGATATCCGATGAACATGACGACCGCGAAGAAGATCAGGAAGCCTACACACTGCTTCCAGCCGTAGCCCGTCCAGATCGCATAGCAGAAGAACAGGCAGCAGGCCACGCCCAGGATCGGCAGCACGAAGCGCTTTATCGGGCCGAGCTCCTTTGCCTTGACCATGAGGCCGATCATCATGGGTATGTACATCAGGTACAGGCAGATGATGCCGATCTCGTCGGGCTCCCAGGCAAACCACTCGCTTGAGTGGACAGAGCCGAACAGTCCGGGGCCGCCCATCCACATCATGACCGTCCACGCGTACCAGAAGCCGGCGAGCATCATGCCGACGATGGAGGACTTGATGGCGAAGTTGTTCTGATCGTCAATGTGTCCGAAGAAGCTCGGCTGCGGTCCCATGCCGCGTGCGGAGACCGAGTACATGCTGCGGCAGGAGGCCATGATGAGGCCGTTCATCGTGCCGAGGCAGGAGATCGTGATGAAAACATAAACGATAGTGCCGACGACGCTGCCGAACAGCTTCGAGAACGCTATGCGCGGCAGGCTCTCGCCGAACGGCCAGGTGGAGATGATGGTGCTTACGTCGCCGACGATGCTCATCGCCCATATGTACAGCGCGTAGAGGACGATCGTCACCAGCGCGCCGATGACAAGTGCGCGCGGCAGATTTTTCTTGGAATCCTTGAGCTCGGCGTTTATGCTCGTTGCGAGTATCCAGCCCTCATAGGCGAAGGCAAAGCCGACGATGGCCTTGAAAAAGCCCGTGCCGTCAACGGCGACATAGTCGGCGGAGTTTACATAGTCGAGCACCTCGAGGGTCGTTCCGTTCACAAGACCGGCGATCGTTCCGACGACGCCCATCAGGACGAGCGGAACTAGCTTTATGACCGTCATGCCGACCTGGAGCTTGCCGGCGATTTTCGGGCTGAGAGCGTTGATACCGTAGCCGATCATGAGGAAGCCCGCGCCCACGCCGATGGCGACGGCGTTGACCTGACCGTTTGCAAAGTCGATGGCCGAGATGCCGAACAGCTGCAAAAACATCATCGCCGAGAAGAAGGCCAGCATCGAGGCCAGCGCCGGCGTGTATATCGTGGTCATAAACCAGCCGACATAGTAGGCATACTTGGGGCCGAGCGCGAGCTCGGCATAGTCGACAACGCCGTTGACCTTCTCATACTTGCTGCCGAGGGTCGCGAAAACCAGCGAGCAGATGATGCATATCAGGCCGACGATGCCGACGACCGCGATGCCCTGCATGAGGTTGCCGCCTGTCAGCGACAGGACCTTACCGCCCTTGATGAAGACACCGGAGCCGATAACGATACCGATGACCATGGAAATCGCGGTAGGCAGTCCATACCTTTTTTCCATTTTGTTTTCCATTACTTTCTCTCCTGTAATTACTTTTTAAGCCGGCGGAATGCGGTCTCCAATCGCCCGCCGACTTACCTTCGATTGACAAGGACACACACGCCTGACAGCGTTTTTTCAGAGGCGCTTTGAGGCACCTACCGATACATTTATTGCGTCAGCCCGGTATCGAAAATGCCGACCATCGCAGTAAAATTGCCTGCTGACAGGTGCTTTGCAGTTTTGACAGAGCTCAAATGTGTTCAGGCAAGGCAAAGCCCGAAGCGCATACTTTGTGTATACGCAAGGGCTTTAACGCAGCGTGGATTCATTTGAGCCTGCCAAAACCGTATGTGCTCTTGTCAATCGAAGGTACTTTTTGCATTTAAAGCAGTACACAAATAATACGCCATTTTAGTAAAAATGTCAATATAATCGTGAATAAATTGTAAATAAGCGTCGCTCACAAATTTTTACTTGCACAAAAACATACAAGTTCCGGCCGAAAACCGACTATGGGTGAGAGGGTTGTCATTCAATAGAATGACCGCATAAAATAAATTGCCCGAAAGGAATGGTCGAATTGAAAATATATCTCTCACCGTCCAACCAAATTGGCAACGTCTACGCCTGCGGCGGGACGAACGAAGCGGTCCAGTGCCGCAGGATAGCTGCCGCTTGCAAGTCGGCGCTCGAGCGCTGCGGCTTTGAGGTAAAAACTAACTACGCCGACGGCGAAAACGCCATGTACGACCGTGTACGTGAGTCAAATGCCTGGGGCGCGGACATTCATCTATGCATCCACACCAACGCCGGCGGGGGCCGGGGCTGCGTCGTGTTCGTGTCCTCAAAAAGCGATGGGCGCATGAAGTACGCCCAGCCGGTCTACGACGAGATAGACGCCATAACGCCCTATCGCTCGGTCTACGGCATACGCGAAAAGCAGTTTTACGAGATACGAAACACCTCCGGAACCTGCATCTACTGCGAATGCGAGTTCCACGATTCGCCCGAACTTGCACGCTGGATAATCGAAAACACGGACGAGATCGGCGAGGCGATATGCCGCGGCATGTGCCGTGCTGTCGGCAGAAAGTATATTGAGAAAGGAAGCGAAAGCGAAATGGAAAGATGGAAAACCATAGACGATGTTCCGTCCGGTTACCGTGAGATGGCACAGCGCTATGTTGACGCGGGCGCGCTGCTCGGAAAAAGCGGCGGCGTAATAGACCTGTCCGAGGATATGCTGCGAACCATGGAGATCATGCGCCGCTACTTTGAAGGGGAGGCGTAAGAGGATGGACACACCGGATAAAGCCGCCGAGATAAAGGCCGCGGCGGCAGCGCTTTTCGCCTTCGGCACGGCGCTGTTCGGCTGGGTCGGATGGATGGTGGTCATCTGGCTCGCCGCGATGGCGCTGGACTACCTGACCGGCACATTCGCGGCTCTGTACAACAAGACGTGGAGCAGTGCAGCCGCGCGGCGCGGCCTGTGGCACAAGCTCGGCAGCATTGTAGGCGTACTGGTCGCGGCGATGTGCGACATGGTACTCAAGCTCGTGGGCGACAACTTCGGCTTCGAGCTGCCCGTTATCGGCCGTAGCTGTCTGATAACCCCCATCGTCACGGCGTGGTACTTTTTCACGGAGCTTGGCAGCATCGTCGAAAACGCCGCTGCGATGGGTGCTCCCGTTCCGGGCTTTCTGAAAAAACTCATCGAGCGCAGCAAGAAAGCCATTGACGATAAAACCGCCAGCGGCGATAATGAAGGCTGAAACAGCAGGTGCGGCCACCGCACCTGCTATTCTTATATTTGGGTGATACAAATGCAAACTTACGGATATGCGCGCGTATCGAGCACAGACCAGAACGAATACAGGCAGCTGCTGGCTCTGCGCGCCAGAAATGTTCCGGAGAGGAATATTTTCGTGGACAAGCAGTCGGGTAAAGACTTTCTGCGACCGCAGTACGCCGAACTCGTGCTGCGCCTGCGTGAGGGCGATCTGCTGTACGTTCTCAGCATCGACCGTTTAGGGCGAAATTACGAGGAGATACAGGATCAATGGCGATTTCTGACCAAGGAGATCGGCATCGACATTGTCGTCATCGATATGCCGCTTCTCGATACGCGGCAAGGCAAAGACCTCATGGGAACGTTTATCGCAGACCTCGTGCTGCAAATCCTGTCCTTCGTCGCACAGTCCGAACGTGACAGCATAAGACGGCGGCAGGCTGAGGGCATCGCCGCGGCAAAGGCGCGCGGAGTGCACTTTGGCAGGCCCGAAGCTCCCGTACCGGATAACTTTGAGCAGCTCGTCACCGCGTGGGAACGTAAAAATATCACCCTCCCCGAGCTCCTAAATCAGTGCGATACCCTGAGCGAATCGACATTCTTCCGCCGCCTGCGCGATATCCGCGAAGAGCGCGAAACTTTTTAATGGCGCATTAAAATTGCATCGATACACCTTTTGCGGTGCCCCGACCGGAAGGTACTAACAAGGCCGCGGCAAGCAGGCGACCAATGGTCGCCCTTACGATATTGTTTTAATTTCCGACCAATGTTCAGTAGGCGGAATGGGCAAGCCCGTTCCCTACATGATGCGGCGCAGTACCGTATGGCGAGGCAAACCATGTTTCCACCATTGTTTCGGATACCGGGCTGACGCAATATACGTATCCGTAGATGCGCTCATGCGCCTCTAAAAAGAAAAAAGCAGGTACGGATAAATCCGTACCTGCTTTTTGAAATTGTATTTACCGGGGTCTGGAGACTAGATCTTCATGCAGACGTCCCATGCGCGCCAGATAGCGGTACGCAGGTTGCCGATGGTGACACAGTCGCCGACGCGGTGGATGTTCTTGCCCTTGCCGCCGACAGGTGCAGGAACGAAGCCGATGCCGTTTACGATGTTGTCGTACTCGACCTCAAATACGTTCTTGCCGTCCTTGGAAGCGATAACGACGGTCTTGTCCTTGATCTCGCGGATAGTATGCTCAAGGTAAGTGGGAACCTTGTGATACTCGAGAACATCACGCAGGAAGGAAGCGTTGGACAGGCAGACGTTCTGTGCAGGAACGAGGTCCTTTGCGTACTCGACGATGATGGGGTGCTTGCCCTGGAGAACCATCTCGTATGCAGCCTCGCAAGCGGACTGGCCGCCGCCGAAGAATACGACTTTGTCGCCTACGGGGTACTTCTCACGCAGGAGCTGAGTGAAGGTGAGGCACTTCTCGAAGCCGGGGATCAGCATCTTTCTGGGAACTGCGCCGGTTGCAACGATGATCTCGTCATAGCCGCGGAGGATGCCCAGGTCGTTGATCTCGGTGTTGAAACGAATGTCGAGACCGGCCTTCTTAACTTCGTTCTCATACCAGGTGATGAGAGCCTTGTCGTTCTCTTTGAAGCTCATTGCGGAAGCAGTGAGGAACAGGCCGCCGATGCGGTCGGTCTTCTCGAAGACGACGGGCTTGTGGCCGCGCTGGAGCAGAACCAGGCCTGCCTCTACGCCGCCGATACCGGCGCCGATGATAGCGACCTTCTTGGGGTTCTTGGTGGGAACGATCTTGTAGCGATTGTGCTGCATGGTCGGAGGAGTAAGTGCGCAGCGGCCGAGGTGCAGGGAGTCCTCAAGACCCTGAATGTTTGCGGTGCCCTTGTACTTAGCAAAGTTGAAGCAGCCGTTGTGGCAGCGGATGCAGGGCTTGATCTCGTCCTCGCGGCCTTCCTGGATCTTGATGATCCAATCGGGGTCAACGAGGTTCTGACGTGCGATTGCGACAGCGTCGAGACGGCCGGCGGCGATCTCTTCAGCAGCCTTGACAGGATCCATACGGCCTGCGCAAGCTACGGGCTTGTCGGTGAACTTCTTTATGTGCTCAACGTCTGCGAGGTTGCAGTTGTCGGGCATGTACTGAGGCGGATGTGCCCAGTACCAAGCGTCGTAAGTACCGTTATCGCAGTTGAAGAAGTCATAGCCAGCGTCGCCGAGGTACTTGATAGCCTTCTCGGACTCGGGCATGTCACGGCCCCACTCTACGAACTCTTCGCCGGGAACAGCGCCCTTACCCCAGGTCTTGGTGTAGGACTTGACGGAGTAACGCAGGGATACGGGGAAGTCTTCGCCGGCGTATCTCTTGATGCACTGTACGATCTCGACGGGGAAACGGAAACGGTTCTCGAAGGAGCCGCCGTACTCGTCTTCACGCCAGTTCCAGTTCTCCATGGTGAACTGGTCAAGCAGGTAACCTTCGTGAACAGCGTGGATCTCAACGCCGTCGACGCCTGCGTCGCGCAGCATCTTTGCGGTCTTACCGAATGCCTCGACCATCTCGTGGATTTCCTTGACGGTCAGAGGACGGGAGAGCATATCCTCCTGCCAACGGTTAGGAGTTGCAGATGCGGAAGCGCAGCTGTAGCTAACGTCGACGATGGGGGAAGCGATCTTGTTGAGGATGGGATTCTTGTTCAGGACGACCATCCAGGGGGTAACTGCCATGGAACGGCCGAAGCCGCCTGCCAGCTGGATGAACAGCTTGGAGCCGGTCTTGTGGTACTCTACCATGTACTCTTTGAGCTGCTTGAACATTCTCTTGTTCTGGTACAGCCAGCGGCGGCCCATGGTATCACGGACACACTGCATGCCGGGGAGAACAAGGCCAACGCCCTTCTGTGCTCTCTGGAGCAGGAAATAAGCTGCCTCTTTGTCGAAATGGCAGGGCTCAAGCCAGCCAAACAGAGAGGTACCGCCCATGGAACACTGGACAATGCGGTTTTTTATCTCGACATTGCCGATCTTGAACGGAGTGAATAGGGGTGCGTACTTTTCGTTCATCATATGGTTCTTCCTTCCTTTAAATATGATTGACTAATTTATCACGGTAGACGCCGCCGGTAAAACAGCGGTGTCGAACGTTTACAAAACAGTATCACGCCTCAGGTTGACGTGCCTCTACACAATAGTGTGGACAGTATAGCACATTTTTTCACAAATTGCAACCACAATATGTCCCTTTGTTGGCATGTTTTTTGTGCTTTATGTTGCACATGGAGTGTTTCATGCGGCCGTTTATTTGCTATTATACATATTTAATTATGTCGTATAAATGAAAACAGGACATAGTGTATATGCCCTGTTTCTGTATTTCAAAGTTTTCTATCCCTCTGTGCGGTAAAAATTCTGGCCGATTATGAGGCCGGACCTCGCATCGATTATATATCTGTAGTCGGTAACGGAGCCCGTAAACTGCACCTTGTAGCACACCGTATCGCCTATCTTTATCATTTCGGTCGACAGGTCCTTGGCCTTGTCCTGCGTTATCCCGGCATCCGAAAGTGCGGTCTCGCGCGCGGCGGCATAGCCGACGTAATCCGAATCGCTTATTATGCAGCTGCGCAGGGGCGATATCATGACGATGCACAAAAGCAGCATGACTATCATCTGCGGCGCTCCGCGTCTGAGCCTGCCGCGCCGCGTTGCACGCACCGAGCGCCGGCGAGCTTCCCTTTTCCTGTCCTTTTCCGAAAGGTGAGCGCCGCTGCCGCGCTTTTTATCCGCTTGTTTTTTGAGGTGTTTTCCGCCTGAGGCCACGCAGCACTCCTCCTTTGCGATAAAGCTGTACAATCTTATTTATTATATATATTGATGCCCCCTTTTGTCAATAAAACATATGTCGTATTGAGTGATTGACCGCCTTCGGATCAGGCGTTATAATAAACAACGTAACTATAACGGTATCAAGGAGGAGCATTATGATAAAAAATCGCTCCGTTATATGGTGGCTGCTGCTGTGCTGCGCCGTGGTGTGCAGTGCGATACTGCTGTTCGGCCGCATTTCCGTCGAGGAGGGCGGGCATGATGTGTGCGCCGCGATGCAGCTCGACGATCTTGAGCTTTTGGCCGAAAAAAGCGGCCTTCCGGTCTCGGAATGGCAGTCGCGGCTCGAAAAGGTCGGCGTAAAATACTTTGTCGACGATATCTACACCGAGCTTCCCGCGCTTCCGCTGGTTGAAAACCGTGCGCGCGACAGTCTCGTTCTGCCCGAGGGCATTGATGTTAACACCTACGACGGCCCCATGGCAAAAACGCTGTATATGTATTATAAGTACGGCGTGCGCGTCATAGACAACGATCCGCAGGAGATCGAGGACCTCATGTTCCGCGCCGCGATGGATCGCGGCCTGCGCCTTATCGTGCTCACGCCGTTTTACGACGACAATAACGAGGTCGTTTCCGATATCACAATTTACGAAAGCTGCCTTACGGGTCTTGCCGAGAGGCTTGAGCAGCGCGGCCTGAGTTACGGCGAGGGCTTTTCCTGCATGTCCGTCGCGCCGGTAAGCAAATTTCTGCTGCTGGGCGCGGGCATAGCTCCGGTTCTTCTGGGTGCGTGGCTGCTCAGCAGCATCATCCGCCGCAAGGCATGGGAAACTCCCATCGCGCTCATTGCGATCGTCGTGCTTGCCGCGCTGACTGTGTGGAACGCATACCTTACTCAGAAGCTTATGATGTTCGCCTCGGCGGTTTTGTTCCCCTGCGTTTTTGCCGTGTGGATGAAGCGCTTTGCCGATAATGAGCCGCCGCAGCTCGGCTCACGCCCCGTTGCGCTCTCGGCACTGGCCGCGCTCGTCGCGACAACGCTGTGGGGCATCGTCGGCGGTCTGAGCGTTTCGGCGCTTATGTCCACGCGCGAGTACATGGTCGGAAACATCATCTTCACGGGCGTGAAGCTTGCGCTTCTCGCGCCGCTCGGCTTTGCCGGAATACTCCTGCTCATTCAGCTGATATCCGAAAAGTTGCCGCGCAGAAAGCTCATACGCACAGTGCTTGTGTGTGCTGTCATTCTCTGCGTCGCGGGCGCCGTAATGGTTCTGCGCTCGGGCGACGTGAGCAGCCATGCGCCGGGCATGGATAAAGTGCTGGCCGTGCGTAACTGGTTTGAGTATACCTTCTATGTGCGTCCGCGCACAAAAGAGATGTTTGCCGCCGTGCCTTGTATTATCGTGTTCGTATGGGCCTGCCGCAGAAAGCTTCCCGCTCTGCGCCTGCTCGGCGGTATGGGCGCATGCCTTGAAGCCGTTTCGGTCACGAACACCTTCTGCCACGCCGTGGCTCCGATAACGGTCTCGCTCATCCGTACGGTGCTCGCCGTCGGCATAGGCGCCGTTGTCGGTTTCGCCGCCGTCGGCATTCTGGAGCTTGTCTATCGCGCCGTAAACAAAAAACAAGCTGCGTAAACGCAGAAAAACCGAGGCTCAGTGAGCCTCGGTTTTCAATTTTTCCAGCAGGGCTTTGCAGCCGTCGGCAACGTCGCGCCAGGTCGCCTCGAAATCGCGGGTATACCACGGGTCGGCAACGTCGCCGCGGCGGTCGGTGAAATCCATGAGCAGATGTATCTTCGAGCTGTCGCCGTCGCCGCATATACGGCGCATGTTGTATAGATTTTTGCTGTCCATGCCGATGATGAGATCATACTCGTCGAAGTCTGCCCTTGCAAGCTGACGCGCCGCGCGCTTTGGACATGGCACACCGTGCTCGGCAAGCTTCCTTCGTGCGGGAGGGTACACGTCGTTCCCTATCTCCTCACGGCTCGTCGCCGCCGAGGCGATCTCGAAGCTGTCCTCAAGTCCCTCGCTCCGCACGAGCTCCTTCATGAAATATTCCGCCATCGGGCTGCGGCATATGTTGCCGTGGCAGATGAAAAGTATTTTGGTCATCTATCTGAAACTCCTTGATTTCGCTTGATTTCCTTGATATCACGAGACTTTTTTGCAATCGGCATTTCTTGTTGCCGTGGCATATCGTAGCATAAGTTGGTATATCCTTGACCCCAAGGGTTTAGAGTTCATGCCACTCTTAGCCATGCATACGGTGTGATCTTAGGTATACTGAATATAATATCATGTCCAAGGCTCGTTTTCTACACTTAGTTAAAGATGTTCACATAATCTCTGCCCTGCACGAAGTTCAAATATGACTGATCACCCTTTTTGTGCGTTACTCACGGAATAGAGCTACAATGCAGTGATATCTTCCAAAAATTCTTTAAAGCTTTTTCTCACCAATATCGAAACACTCTTCCGCCTCGTCAATCATGAAACAAAGCTCAGCTTTTATCTGAACTTGTTTTTCACAAGGCATAATGCATCCCCCTTCACAGAAATACTACACATAGAAAAACTGATTAGGTTTTCATCACATACACCTCCGTGGAAAAGAAAAACGCCCTTCCGGTTTGGAAAGACGTTTCTCACAATGTAGATTTCTTTTCTTCTTTCAGAAGTCTCTTGAACAGCGTGGGATAATTGCCTGCGCCGTGGGCGATATGATAGACATAGACCGTCTCAGCGATCAGCCGATACACGCAGATATACTTTCCTGCGATCACATAGCGGTATCCGCCGTTTCGCAGCTCCTTGTCCTGCGGGATATGACCAGACAGCGGAAACAATTCCAAACGGGAAAATGTATCCAAAATCAGATCGGTGATATTCCTTGCCGAGTTTGGCCCCACAAGGTTCATGTGGAGCTGTGCGATTTCTTCAAGCTCCCGCTGGGCGGGTTCCAGAATCACAAGATTAGCCACGCTGATAGATCGCCTCCAGCCGTTTTCTGGATTCCTCCAGCGTATAAGTCGGTGCGCCGGAAAGCCGGGCTGCTTCTGCAACCTCCAGCTTTGCGCGCAGCTTCAAGGCTTCTTCACGCTGTTCAAAGGCTTCGATGCTCATAACAACAAGGTCGCCCTCGCCATTCTTGGTGATATAGATAGGTTCTGCTTCATCATGCGCCAGATCGGAGATCATGCCGTAGTCATTGCGAAGCGCGGTCGAAGATTTAATAATCACGGGTCAACACCTCCTGAATTATTCTACAATAATTCTATCAGAATTATTCGGAGATTGCAAGAGGTCAATGCGCAATAGCTTTCCCGCCTTCGTTGCCTCTCGCATGGGAAAACACTCGTGCTATGTTCAAAGCGCAAGTTTAAACGGAAGAATCAGCTTATTCCCGCTCTTTTTTCTACAAAAAAGCCGCGGCGCAATATGCGGCCGCGGTTTTGCTTTGTTTTCTCAAAATTCTCAGAAGCTCTCGACGGGGCACACGCCGCGAACCTCCATTGTGTCGGTATCGACGATGCAGCACAGCTTCATATCGCAGGCGCAGTCGTAGCTGCCGGGGAGAGTTACTTCGGCGTAATTGCCGGTGCAGTCGGAGAAGAGCTTTACGCTTGCGCCGCTCGCGCCGTATGCGTAACCTATCTCGGCCGCTGCTGCCTCTGCCGCGTGACGGCGAAGGGTCTCCTCGCTGTGGTGAAGCGCCTCAAGGATCTTGGTGATTATATCAACGTTAGTCATGGTGTTTTTCATTTTATTTACCTCCTGAAATATTATTATCAAATTCGTTTGTGGGCTTCTTTCCTGTCCACGGCTATTAGTCTACCCGGAGGTTTTTAAGCAGGTATAACGCAAAATAAAACAAAGCTTTAAAATTTTCCGACATGTTTTAAATTTTGTTTAAGTAAACGGCAGATTATGCTGATATAATGAACACGCTATTAACATAAGGCGTGATATTATGACAGTCAGGAAACGACTCAGAAAATCTAATCTGCACATGTTCCTTATCCCGATGCTCACGGCGGCGATGCTTCTGCTCTTGGGCGGCGGCATTGCGATATATATCCTCGAAACGAACTATCTGCCGAAGATCGGCCTTAATCTGCGTGAGATGCATCTGATGCTCGAGCAGTACGAGGGACCGCTGCAAAGCTTTGAGACCTTCGTCTGGATATATGTCGGCGCTGTCGGCATGGCGCTGATACTTACTATATTATTTACGAACGTCTACCTCACCCGCGAACTGTTTTCGCACATATCAAAGCCTTTGGATATCCTTGTCGAGGGCGTCGAGCGCATCCGGTCGGGCGATCTTGATCACCCCATATGCTACTCCGAGCCCGACGAATTCAAAGCAGTCTGCGACGCAGTCGATATGATGGCAGCCAAGCTGAAGGCCTCGCTCGAGGCCGAGCAGCGCCGCCAGCAGAGCAGCAAGGAACTCATCGCCGGCATGAGCCACGATCTGAAAAGCCCCCTGACCTCCATCCGCGCTTACACCGAGGCTCTGCTCGAGGGTGTTGCCGATACTCCCGAGGCGCAAAAGAAATACCTCGGCACGATATATACCAAGGAAAGCGAAATGGAGCACATGGTCGCCCGCCTTCTGGAGTTTTCAAAACTTGAGCTGAGCGAATACCCGACGAAGTCCGAAAGCTTCGAGCTTAGAGATGATCTCGAGCGCATAGTTTTCGACATGTGCGGCTGTGCCGAGCAGGGGCACGACATCGTCACCTGCTACCGCAACTCGAAAAATTACGGCGACAACTGGATCTCCGCGGGCATCGGCCTGTGGTTCCTTCGTGAGTCGCGCTATCTTAACGGCGCGCGAGCCGCAGTCGGCAGCAGCTGTGCGGTGTCGGGTACGGGCTTCCTCTTCACCCGTAAGATCCTCGAACGCTGCGGCGGCTGGCGCTTCTTCCTGCTGACGGAGGACATCGAGTTTACCATCGACAATGTGACCGGCGGAGTTAAGATCGGCTACTGCCCGGATGCCGTGACATACGATGAGCAGCCGGTGACCTTCAAGCAGTCGTGGCGGCAGCGCATGCGCTGGTCGCGCGGCTATATGCAGGTGTTCGCGCGCTACGGCGGAAAGCTTCTGCGCGGGATGCTGCACGGCAGCTTCTCCTGCTACGACATGGCCATGAGCATCATGCCCGCAGCCATCCTCACCGGGCTGAGCATCGTCGTGAACATAGGCGCGGCGATAGCAAACCTCGTTGGCGGCGGCGACTGGGCCGCCCTCGGCACTGCGGTCTGGCAGACCTTTGTGGGGCTGTACTTTACGCTGTTTGCTGTCGGTACCATCACAACTCTCACCGAGTGGAAAAATATCCGCTGTTCGGCGGCGAAAAAGGTTCTTTATTCCTTCACTTTCCCCCTGTTCATGCTGACCTTCGTTCCTATCTGCATAGCGGCGATTTTCAAAAACCCCGGCTGGCAGCCGATAGTCCACACACGCACGCTCGAAGGCGAGCTGCCGCAGGACATGAAAAAAGCGCAAAAGATCAGTGCGTAAATAAACATATGCAAAAAGCAGAGCTGGCGAAAAACGGCTCTGCTTTTTTGGGTATGCGGAAAGCTTACGCGCATCATTTTGTGTTTTTGTGTTAATATAATTGTTGACCTTTAAGATACGCAAATATATAATGATAACCATAACAATACGCGAGATCCATTGTGTGTTTCGCAGTAAATTTTTATAAGTGAGGTTATTGAAATGACTATTGATCTGAGCAGATACGGCATTACAGGCGCCACCGAGATTATCCGCAACCCCTCTTATGAGAAGCTTTTTGAAGATGAAATGCAGCCCGGCCTCGAGGGCTTCGACAAGGGCGTGCTCACCGAGCTTGACGCAGTGAACGTCATGACCGGTATCTACACCGGACGTTCCCCCAAGGATAAGTTCATCGTCGTTGACGAAAACAGCAAGGACACCGTGTGGTGGACGAGCGACGAATATAAAAACGACAACCACCCTGCATCTCCGGAAGCATGGAAGGCCGTCAAGGAGATCGCCGTGAATGAGCTCTGCGGCAAGAAGCTCTATGTTGTTGACGCTTTCTGCGGCGCAAATAAGGACACCCGCATGGCCATCCGCTTCATCATGGAGGTCGCATGGCAGGCCCACTTCGTTACGAATATGTTCATCCGTCCGACCGAGGAAGAGCTTGAAAACTTCGAGCCCGACTTCGTTGTTTACAACGCCTCCAAGGCAAAGGTCGAAAACTACAAGGAGCTGGGTCTTAACTCCGAGACCGCAGTCGTCTTCAATATCACCAGCCGCGAGCAGGTCATCATCAACACCTGGTACGGCGGCGAGATGAAGAAGGGCATGTTCAGCATGATGAACTACTATCTGCCGCTCAAGGGCATCGCTTCCATGCACTGCTCAGCAAACACCGACCTCAACGGCGAGAACACCGCGATTTTCTTCGGTCTTTCCGGCACCGGCAAGACTACCCTTTCCACCGACCCGAAGCGTCTGCTCATCGGCGACGACGAGCACGGCTGGGACGATAACGGCGTTTTCAACTTTGAAGGCGGCTGCTACGCGAAAGTCATAAATCTCGATAAGGAGTCCGAACCTGACATCTATAACGCGATAAAGCGCAACGCTCTGCTTGAAAACGTAACGGTCGACGCGGACGGAAAGATAGATTTCAACGATAAGTCCGTCACAGAGAACACCCGTGTTTCCTACCCCATCTACCACATTCAGAACATCGTACGTCCCGTGAGCTCCGCTCCGGCTGCGAAGAACGTCATCTTCCTGTCCGCCGACGCTTTCGGTGTTCTGCCGCCCGTCTCCGTACTCACTCCCGAGCAGACCAAGTACTACTTCCTGTCCGGCTTCACCGCAAAGCTTGCGGGCACCGAGCGCGGCATAACCGAGCCCACCCCCACCTTCTCGGCGTGCTTCGGTCAGGCGTTCCTGGAGCTGCATCCGACAAAATATGCCGAAGAGCTCGTCAAGAAAATGGAAATGAGCGGCGCGAAGGCATACCTCGTAAACACCGGCTGGAACGGCAGCGGCAAGCGTATCTCCATTAAGGATACCCGCGGCATCATCGACGCGATCCTCGGCGGCGCTATCCTCGACGCTCCTACCAAGACCATTCCTTACTTCAACTTCGAAGTCCCGACCGTCCTTGAGGGCGTCGACACCGGCATCCTCGATCCTCGCGACACCTACGCCGATCCCAGCGAGTGGGAGAACAAGGCCAAAGATCTGGCGGGCCGCTTCATAAAGAACTTCGCAAAGTACGAAGGCAACGAGGCCGGCAAGGCACTCGTCGCAGCAGGCCCCCAGCTTTAATTAAAAATTTAAAGCAGCAAAAAGCCGCCCGGCTGCCAAATGGCAGCCGGGCGGCTGTGCTTTTAATTACTCGATGGTAACAGAGCTCTTGCTTTCGAGCTTTTTCGGCTCCTCCTTAGGAAGCGTGATGGTCAGAACGCCCGACTCATACTTTGCTTTTACGTCCTCAGGCTTTACATCGCCTACATAAAAGCTTCTTGAGCATACGCCTGCGTAACGCTCCTGACGAAGAACTCTGCCCTTCTTGTCCTCTTCGTCCTTATCAAGACCCTTCTGAGCGCTTATGTTCAGATAGCCGTCCTTGATCTCAACGCTGATCTCGTCTTTCTTGAAGCCCGGAAGATCGACCGCAAGCTCATAGCCTGCATCCTTTTCGCGGATATCGGTCTTCATAAGGTTCTTGCCGTGCTTACCGTACAGCGGGCTGTGCTCGCCGAAGAAGTCGCTGCCGAAAAGATCATCAAACATATTTTCACTAAAAATACTGGGTACCATAATAAATGCCTCCAATTTATAATCATCATTGACGCTGTGCCGCGCAGCCCCAAGCTGCATCAAAGCACAAGCTTTGGATCGGAGCTTCTTTCTTGCTCCTTTCTCTTTACGCTTTATATTCTATGCTTTTTGTTTACAAAAGCAATAAACCGGCAATACAACAAAAGCACGTCTATTTGTGCGCAGAGCACAAATGAGTATTGCCCTCTAATTCTTACAGACGAGCGAATTGTCAAACTAAGTGCAACAGGAAGAGAGTTCAAAGTCCCACAAATCCTGAGCAGAACGGAAATTAAGA
>CAKUAS010000029.1 GCA_934636655.1 uncultured Oscillospiraceae bacterium | reverse complement strand
AAGACTCGAAATCGTGGTCGCTACTCGGTAGCTCCCTGACCGGAATCCCTTGATTTTACGGGGTTTTTCGGGTATTCTTAACTTAATATTTTTGCTTGTTCTCCCCATCAGTTCTCCCCGTTTTCTGAGGTGCTGATGTTGAGATAAATACGGAGACGTATCGAAGTGGTCATAACGGGACTGACTCGAAATCAGGTAGTCGCGCAAGCGGCTCGTGGGTTCGAATCCCACCCTATCCGCCATCAAGAGCTTCCGCCTGACAGCGGGAGCTCTTTTTTGCAAAAACGGAACTCGTCTTGCGCTTGACAAGCGCATTTGGCCTTACTATAATAATTTATGATTTGTTGACATCTTTAACTCCGGTCATCCGTTTGCCGCGGTTTCGGCCGCAGTTCATATCCCGGTTCACGCAATAAGCGTATCGGCAGGTGCCTTAATGCGCCTCCCGGCCTGAAAACACTTTTGCGTTCATCGGCACCTCAGATACCGGGCTGACGCAATAAACGTATCGGTAGATGCCTTAATGCGCCTCTAAAACCTCGCTGCCGGAAGGCGGCTTTTAAAAACCGCGCAAGTTAGCAAGTGCTAACTTATATAAGGAGGGCTGACAATGAAAGACGAAGAGCTGGAATTTGACCGCAGCTGCCACGTTTTGTACTCCGCTCCGTGCAAAGAGCAGATGCTCGAGAAGATCGCGCTGCACTATCCGCCGGAGGAACGCGACGCGGTTTGGGAGCGCGTGCAGAAAAAATATATCGAGTTCATCTCCGGCTGGCGCACGGACCTCGGCGGCAAAGACAATTTCCACAACGGCCCGGGCGGCAATTACGACTGCGTGGCGCTGATGGCCTACTATGTCGTGTGCCGCGACGTAACGAGCCTCGCGGAGATCGAGGAGATGGAAGGCGAGTTGTTCCTGCCGTCATTCCGCAAGCTGAAATTCGTTGACTGCAATAAACCGATTTTCAAGCGTCTGATGCACTTCGCGTTTACGAATGCGAAGAAGCGCTGCGATAAATGGGGCGACTTCAAGATGAACGTCGCACCGTTTGACAAAGACAAGCCCATCTACTACGAATTCACCGAGTGCCCGACGGCGGAGTTTGCCAAGGCCCACGGGCTTTTGGAGGTCATGCCGGCGCTGTGCAATCCGGATTTTGCGGCAATGGAGCTCATTCACGCGCGGCTCGTGCGCACGACGACCTGCGCAAACGGCTGCAAGTGCGACTATACTATCGTCGGCGATCGCGACGCATACCTCGAGGCGCACCCCGAGTATCGCGACGAGGCCGGCTACAGGAGGAATAAATAATGGCGCTGAAGCTTATCATCGAAGGACTCATCCTCGGCGCACTGCTGTTCGCGGTGTGCGCATTCGGCATCCGAAAGGGCGCTGTCGGCATGGTGTTTCTGTACAGTGACACCGTGCAGGAGCGCAGCATTTCCCTCGGGCTCACGACACGCGAAAGGATAAAGCGCAACAAGACAATATTCAAGGCCTGCTGCATCCCGCTTTACATGGCATACGTCATCGTGTGCGCCTACGCCATAAACGGTGCGCGCGGATTTTGGCCGGGCTTCTGGCAGATGCTCGTCATCCTGTCGATCATGAACCTCATCGACCGCTTTCTCGTCGACGGCTGGTGGGTAGGACATACTGATGCATGGATCATTCCGGGCACGGAGGACCTGCGCCCGTACATCACCGCCGCCGACAAGCGCAAAAAGTGGCTGTTCGGGACCGTAGGAATGGCGTTCATATCCGCCATTCTGTCCGGGATCATGCTCATTTTCATTCACTGAGGAGAGATATCATGCTGTTTGAAACTATGGGCGACAGGAAATCTCCTGCCGTACTGTTTTTCCACGCGATGGGCGTTGTCGGCGCGAGCAGCGAGCCCGTAGCCGAGCATCTAAAAGACCGCTTTTTCTGCATCATGCCGACCTCGAGCGTCTACTGCGAGGGACAGAAATACATAAGTAAAGCCGACGAAGTGCGGCAGATCGAGGACTTTCTCCGCAAACAGGGCGTCGAGCGCATCGAGCTTATCGTTGCCTCGTCCATCGGCGCGGATCTTGCCATGGCTTTTTTGACTAGCACCGCTCTGCCCGTCGGGCACGCGTTTTTTGACGGCGGCCAGTTTGCGCAGATACCGCTTCCGACGCGGCGGATAATGACGCCGTTTCTGTATCTTGCGATAAAAAGCCTGTACCGCACGAAGGGCAAAACGCTCGGCAAGATCATGTGGTGCGACGATGACGCGATAAAGCCGTATTTCATCGCAGCAGGCAAGGCGCTGCGCTTAGGCTGCCTGCGCCGCCAGCTTTCCGACAGCCTCGAGGACAAGCCGTTCCCGCCGCTGCCGGAGGAGCTCCAGCGCCGCTGCGTTTTCGAGTTCGGCAGCATAGAGGATCACTTCAAATACCGAGACGCAGTAATGCGCGCATACCCACACGCGCAGTTCCCTGTGTTCGAGGGCTATAATCACATGCAATATCAGATCCGCGACCCGAAGGGCTTCGCGGCAATGCTTGAGGAGATAATAAAATGAAATATCACATCGAAAAAAACAGTGTGCAGGAGACGCTGGTCATTCCCCTGTACGGGCGAAAAATGTGCTCGGAGCTGTACCCGGCGCTGTACCGTGACGAGAGCGCCGCACGGCTTATTGAGCAGATAGATTACGACTTTTCCGTGCTTGCGAAAAAGTCCGAGAGCATCATGCAGCGCTTCGGCTTTCTCGAGGCCGCAATGCGCCAGACCGACCTCGCCATCGAGGTGCGCGACTATCTCAAGGAGCACCCGAACGCCGCGGTCGTAAATCTCGGCTGCGGTCTGGACAGCACCGGGCGCAGCTGCGATAACGGCACATGCAAGCTCTATAACCTTGATTTTCCCGAGGTCATCGCCGTCCGAAACGAGCTGCTTCCCGCCAGTGAGCGCGAGGAGAACATCGGCTGCGACCTGAACGATACCGCATGGTTTGAGCGCATCGACGCGTCCGGCGGAGCTGTGTTTTTCGCCGCCGGTGTGTTCTATTATTTCCTGACCGATCAGGTCAAGGCCCTCGTGCAGGCAATGGCCGCGGCATTTCCCGGCAGCAGACTCGTTTTCGACGCGGCGAACAAAAAGGCAGTCAAACTCATGCTCAAGACCTGGATAAAGGATGCGAAAATCCAGGATGTCGGCGCATACTTCGCCGTTTCCGACGCGAAGGCCGAGCTATCCTCCTGGAGCGAAAACATCTCCGTCTCCTCCCGCGGCTATATGCTCGGCTACAACGATCTCAGCGATCCGTCCGTGAGCGCGTTTTTCCGCTTCCTTGCCCGCATCGGCGACAACATGATGAAAATGCAGATCGTAGTTTTAGAGGCGAATTAAGGCAGTACCTATACGTTTATTGCGCTTGCCCGGTATCGAAGCTGCCGGCAAAACCGGAAAACTGCCGCTTCCCGCGGGTGCAGTGCAAATTTTGTCCGCACCCTGTAGGGAAATGTTTTGCACTAAATCAGAACACCGCACCCTTGCCTTCCCCTTTTAGGGAAGGTGTCACCGCAGGTGACGGATGAGGTGTCTTTTTAGTGGCGTTTTTATATTGTACCAATATGCTTATTGCGTCAGCCCGACCGGAAAGTGCGGAGAAAACCATAAAAAAACGGACGATCGATGGTCGCCCGCTGTAATAGTTTTGTCGGTAATCTCGATACCGGGCTACCGCAATAAACGTATAGGTACTGCCCCAATGCGCCACTGAAAAAAGCACAGGGAAATCCCTGTGCTTTTTCTTTTCAGTTCAGGCTGCCGTCGCCGGCCATGAGCGCCGTCAGCTCCTCGATGCGCTCGAGGGGAAACGGGGGCTCACACAGCGGCTTCATCGCAATGCTCATAAGCTTCATCGGATTATCGTCGGCCGCGACGCGGTTCGAGCTCAGCTCGCCACACCGGCGGCAGCGGTGGATGATCGCCCACTCTCCGCCCTTGCGGACCCAGACCGCCACGGGCTCCATTATGCCGCCGCAGTCACCCTCCCGGTCGCCGGGCTCAATATCGACGTGCAGGCTGCACAGGCAGTTCGGGCAATGGTTTCTGTGATCACTTCCGGCGCCCTGCGGCGTTACGAGACGGCCGCAGACCTTGCAGGTGAAGCTGTCGCTGCATGCGTGATTTTTATAGTAGCCTTTTTCAAATGTTTTCCGTTTGTTTTCACGGTTCATGTTGTTTCCTCCTGAAATGATATCTTCATTCGGGAGGAATGGCGCGTGTCGTTTTTGCCAGACCTCCCGGTCAGGCAACACGCTCCGATAGTTTGGTGTTTTTCAAACAATTCTCCTTGAATATTTTTTTCGCGGCAGCGCCGCAGTGTAAGTATAGCACCGTATCGTCAAGTACGTCAATGCACCTGCGAATTCTTCTTCAGCTCGTCGAGGATCTCGGCGAGGAGCTGCTCGGTGGTAGGTGCGGGCTCTTCCTCTTCCGCGGTCTCTTCGACTTTCTTTTCGGTCAGCGCGCGGGCCTTGTTAAACAGTTTGAGGATGATGAACACGACCAGCGACATGAGCAGGAAGTCTATGACGACCGCGACAAAGTTGCCGAAGCCGATGGTGATGGCCTCCTGCACGACGACGCCGTCCTGGACGACCTCGGGACGCACGAGCAGATTCAGCGCGCTCATGTCGCGTGTGCCGAACAGCCAGCTGATAAACGGCATGAACAGATCGTTTACCAGGCTCGTGGTGATCTTACCGAACGCGGTCGCGACTATAACACCGACCGCCATGTCCATCACGTTTCCGCGCATGATGAACTCTTTGAACTCACTTATAAATTTCTTCATCCCTACATCTCCCTTTTTAGTGGCGAATTAACGCCGTACTTATACATTTACTGCGGTAGCCCGGTATCTCACCTGCCGGCAAAACCGTGAAACCGCCGCTTCCCGCAAGTGCAAATATAGTTTTGCGCCGCACCATGTAGGGAACAGGCTTGCCTGTTCCGTTTGTTATGGTTTTGCCTGTGATTCCCGGTCGGGCTGACGCAAAACATGTATTGGCACAACTTTAAATGCGCCTCTGAAAAAACACCTCATCCGTCAGCCTGTGGCTGACACCTTCCCCTCAAGGGGAAGGCAGGGGTGCGGACTAAATTTTGCACTAATATAGAACAATCTGAAGGAATGCGAAGCATTACGGTTTTTGCCGTTGCTTCGACACCGGGCTGCCGCAATCACCGTATCGGTACGGTTTTAATGCGACACGGAAAATACAACCCCACCGGCTCGGCCAAGGCCGACCCACCTCCCCTTACACAGGGGAGGCAGCGCACCCCATTGGCGCCCCTGCGTAAGGGGAGCTGTCGACGCAGTCGACTGAGGGGTCGCTTTTTCAAAGGCGCATTTAAAGTTGTGCCAATACATTTATTGCGTGAACCCGGTGACGAAGGTGCCGGCAAAACCGGTTTTGCGCCGCACTACGGTATTGCATCCCTTGCCTTCCCCTTGAGGGGAAGGTGTCGCGCTTGCGCGACGGATGAGGTGTAATTTAATCAGTGCGGCATCGCCGCACACCGCAATTTTTCATTATTCACTATTCATTGCCTAAAAACGCCTCAAGCGTTTTTAGGCACCAGCACAGCCTTGCCGCCCATGTACGGACGCAGGACCTCGGGAATGGTGACGCTGCCGTCGGCCTGGAGGTGATTTTCGAGGAAGGCAATGAGCATGCGCGGCGGCGCGACGACGGTGTTATTGAGCGTGTGCGGCAGATACATCTTACCGTCCTCGCCCTTGACGCGGATCTTCAGTCTGCGCGCCTGAGCGTCGCCGAGATTCGAGCAGGAGCAAACCTCGAAATACTTCTTCTGGCGCGGCGACCACGCTTCGATGTCGCAGGACTTGACCTTGAGGTCTGCCAGGTCGCCCGAGCAGCACTCGAGCTGGCGCACGGGGATCTCAAGGCTGCGAAACAGCTCTACGCTGTAGCGCCACATCTTCTCGTACCACGCCTTGCTGTCCTCGGGCTTGCAGACGACGATCATCTCCTGCTTTTCAAACTGGTGGATGCGGTAAACGCCGCGCTCCTCTATGCCGTGCGCGCCCTTTTCCTTGCGGAAGCAGGGGCTGTAGCTCGTCAGAGTCTGCGGCAGGCTCGCCTCGGGCAGGATCTGGTCGATGAACTTGCCGATCATCGAGTGCTCGCTGGTGCCGATGAGGTAGAGGTCCTCGCCCTCGATCTTGTACATCATCGCGTCCATATCCGTCTGGCTCATGACGCCCTCGACGACGTTGCCGTGGATCATGAACGGCGGCACGCAATAGGTAAAGCCCTTGTCTATCATGAAATCGCGGCCGTAGGCGGTCATGGCCGAGTGCAGGCGCGCGATATCTCCCATAAGATAGTAAAATCCGCTGCCGGAGACGCGTGCGGCCGAATCCATGTCGATACCGTTGAAGCTCTCCATGATCTCGGTGTGATAGGGGATCTCGTAATCGGGCACCAGCGGCTCGCCGAAGCGCTCGACCTCTACGTTCGCGGAATCGTCCGGGCCGATGGGAACGCTGTCGTCGATGATGTTCGGGATCGTCAGCATGATCTTGCGGATGCGCGCGGCGAGCTCATCATGAAGCGTTTCGAGCTCTGCCAGACGGTCGGCATTTGCCTTGACCTGCGCCTTGGCCTCCTCGGCCTCCTGAAGCTTAGAGGGGTCCTTTTTTGCCTGACCCATGAGCTGCCCGACCTTTTTCGACAGAGCGTTGCGGCTTGCGCGCAGCTCGTTTGCCTCGGTCATCGCCGCGCGGTACTTAACGTCAAGCTCAATGACCTCGTCGACCAGCGGAAGCTTCGCGTCCTGAAACTTTTTCTTTATGTTTTCCTTGACTATCTCGGGGTTTTCACGGACAAATTTTATATCCAGCATCGTAATTTTCTCCTTTTACTTGATTATTTCTTCCCAGCTGCGGCCCATGCGCGCCAAATTCGATATGAGCGCCTCACGGTCGTCGCTGTCATAAAATTCCAATATTATTCTGCCGCCTTTTCGTTTCTGCTCAAGAGCGACCTTGCGTGCAAGCGAGCGGCTGAGGTAATCCTCGGTCTCGGCTATGTAATCGACCATAAGCTCGTCGGTCTTTGACGGCTCGACCGGCTCCTCTGCGAGCTTTTTGAGCGTTTTTGTGACAAGCTGCTCGGTCTTGCGCACGGAAAGGGCGCCGTCTATAACTGCCCGCGCGGCCTTGAGCTGTTCGGCCGGATCGCTTATGGGCAGCAGCGCGCGCGCGTGACCGGCCGAAAGCGTTCCGTCCTCAACCAGCGGTAGCACGTCCTTACTCAGGCTCAGCAGACGCATCGCATTGGCTATTGCCGGACGCGATCGTCCGACGCTTTTGGATGCCTCCTCCTGCGTCAGGCCGTATTCCTCAATAAGACTTTTGTAGCCGAGAGCTTCCTCGATCGGATTCAGATCCTCGCGCTGCAAGTTCTCGACCAGCGCAAGCTCGGCGACGCGGCGGTCATCCGCGTCAATGACGCGCACCGGCACTTCAACGAGTCCCGCCATGCGGCAGGCGCGCCAGCGGCGCTCGCCGGCAATGATCTGATAAAATCCGCCCTCGCGCTTGCGCACGGTGATCGGCTGTATCAGGCCGTACTGCGCGATGGAATCGGCCAGCTCCTGCAATGCGTCGTCATCGAAGCGATTTCGCGGCTGCTCGGCGCGCGGCTCGACCTTGGCGATGGGTGCATAAATAAGCTCGCCCTCGCTCTCATTATCGAGAATATCGTCGCCGAAAAGCTCGCTCAGGCCGCGTCCGAGACCTTTTTTCGTATCTTTGGCCATATTTAGCTCCTTTTCCTGTACTTTTCGCGCAGCAGAAACTCGTCCGCGAGCTTCATGTATGCGCGGCTTCCCTTGCCGATGCGGTCATATGCAACGCCCGGCTTGCCATGGCTCGGCGCTTCCGAAAGGCGTACGGAGCGCGGTATCACCGTCTCATAGACCTTAGCGCCGAAGTATTCCTTCAGTTCAAATGCGACCTGCTGCGTCAGATTCGTGCGAGCATCGTACATGGTCATAACGATACCCTGGATACGCAGCGACGGATTCAGGCGCTTATTGCACATGCGGATGGTCGTCATCAGGTCAGCAATTCCCTCGAGCGCGTAATATTCGCACTGCATGGGGATAATTACGTTGTCGGCAGCCACGAGCGCGTTGAGCGTGAGCAGTTCCAGTGACGGTGGGCAGTCGATAAATATGTAGTCGTAGTCGTTGTAGACCATTTGCAGCGCTGTTTTGAGCACAAATTCTCGCTTATCCTTGCGCACAAGCTCGACCGACGCACCGGACAGCTCCTTATTCGACGGGATCACGTCGCCATACGGCGTATGGCGGATGCAGTCGAGCGTATCAGCATTTTTTATCAGCAGCTCGTAAGCTCCCGGGGTCGAGTTCTTATCCACACCCATGCCGGATGTTGAGTTGCCCTGTGGGTCGCAATCGACGAGCAGCACACGTTTGCCTTTCATCTTCAGCGCGCAGGCAAGGTTTACGCAGGTCGTGGTCTTGCCGACGCCGCCCTTTTGGTTGGCTATCGCAATGATTCTTGACATAGTCTCACCTCTTGCGGCTATTATATCAAGACTGTGCGCGCTTTTCAATGTTTCACATGAAACATTTGAAAATTTTTCGCCGATGTTTCACGTGAAACGCAGCATTTTTCGTTTCACGTGAAACATCACTCGATCAGAGCATCAACGTCCGCAACTGTAAGGTCCTTGTGCAGAGCAAGGTCAATGCCGTAGGCAATAAGCTTCGAGGCAGACTTGACAAGCTCGTCAATATTTCGCGGCGTGACGAAAAGGCGTTCGGCTCCGTCAGCATCGCACAGCGCCGACGCGTCTGTAACCGTCGGGACGCCGACTGCTATAACGGGACAGCCGAGGTAAGCTTCATTTATCTCCGCGCGGTCATTGCCAACGCCGCTGCCCGGGGAAATTCCTGTGTCGCAAAGCTGAACATTGCGGCAAAGCCTGGCCATCTCGCCGCTGGCGAGCGCGTCTACGGCAATGACACAGTCCGGGCGAACGAGGTCGCACATACTTCTTATCGCTTGGGCGCTCTCAATGCCCGTCGTGCCCAAAACTCCGGTGCGCAGGACAGAGACAGACGAAAACGCCGCGAAGTCTTCCGGCAGGGAGGATTTCAGGTGCCGCGTGACAATAATACTATCGGAAACGCACGGTCCGACGGCATCCGGCGTCACCGCACGGTTGCCGAGGCAGGCAACAAGAAAACTCTTTGCACGCTCAACGGCAGGGAAGCTGCGCAGGAGATCGCGCAGAGCTGCCGCGCAGTCGGAGAAGCTCTGTCCGCGCCGTGTAACATAATCTGCCATTTCGAGAGTCAGGTACTTACCTATGGGTTTCCCGACAGCCTCCGCGCCCTCGGCGGATCCGATTACAACACGGCTCACTGTACAGCCATGTATATTTATCGTATCGGCACACACACCCTCGGGCGAATGCTCAAGCCGCGCCGCGGCTTCGGCGGCAAGATCGGTCCGGGCAAATTGTTTCTGCATAGTCCACCTCAAAAGCATCAATATATAGTGTAGCTTCCCCACCTGCGGCACAAGTGATGCATACAATGATAAAAAAACGGAAAAAGTGCAAAAAAAGCTTGCAATCTCAGTGGTTTGATGGTAAACTAATTATCCGCGAGCGTCTACTCGCGTTTCGTTACGTTATTCAGTCCCAAACGGCAGTAACCGCCAGAATGGAAAATCAGTCTGGCAGCCGGCGTAAACCGGCGGTTTTCGCCGGAAAAGTCCGTAGACTTTTGTTACTAAGTTACAAGGAGGTGCACAACGATGCCCAACATTAAGTCCGCAATGAAGAGAGACGCAAAGAGCAAGGAGCTCCGCGCAAAGAATCGCGCAGACAAGACCGCGCTCAAGACCGTCATGAAGAAGTTCGACGCAGCAGTCGCAGGCGGCGACAAGACCGCAGCAGCCGAGAGCTACAAGGTCGCAGTCAAGGCAGTGGACAAGGCAGCCTGCAAGGGTCTTATCCATAAGAACAACGCAGCTCACAAGAAGAGCTCCATGACCGTCGCACTCAACAAGATGGCTTGATCTTATACAATTGATTAATAATGAAAAAGAGCGTGGACAAGAAGTCCACGCTCTTTTTTATTAGTTGCTGCCTGTCATCTGCTTATCCGCCGACACTCTGCGCCATGCGCAGCATGTCTCCAATACTGATGCCGTAGCCCGACGTCGGGTCATTCACGAAAACATGCGTGACCGCGCCGACAAGCTTTCCGTTCTGTATGATGGGGCTTCCGGACATACCCTGCACGATGCCGCCGGTCTGGACTATGAGCTCGGGATCGGTCACCGTCAGCATCACCGTCGTGCCCTCCGACGATGAGTACACCTTTTTGATCTCGATGCCGTACTCACGCATCTCGTCTCCCGAGAGCGTACATCGGATAGTGGCCGGACCCGTCTCGAACTCGCCGGTTTCTATCGTCTGTCCGTCAAAATTTGCCGTTCCGAAGATGCCGCAGCCGCAGTTTATGCGGATATCGCCCAGGAATGCGGCCGCGTCGGTCTTGCCGTCAAGCTGCCCGGGAGAACCGGCCTCGCCCGGGACTATACCCACGATCTCGGCGCTGTAGATACCGCCTTCGCCAAGCGGCAGAACCTCGCCGCTGTCGTCGCTGATGCTGTGGCCGAGCGCACCGTAAACGCCGGTCGCGGGGTCGTAAAACGTAAGCGTACCCACACCGCTTATGCCGTCGCGCAGCCAGAGGCCGAGCTTCCACGCGCCGTCCGTATCCTGAGCCGGCGTGATGTTCATCTGCTTTTGTCTGCCGCTTCGCTCGACCGTGACGGTCGTTTTGCTGCCGTCGAGAGCACTGAGCGCGTCTTTGAAGTCCTGCGCCGTTGCGATATCGCAGCCGCCCAGCCGCGTTATCACGTCGCCCTTTTTCAGCCCCGCATCCGCCGCCGGAGTCTGCTTGCCGCCCTGCGTTTCGACCTCGGAAATGCCTGCGACTACAACGCCGTCTGTTGTCATGCGTATGCCTACCGCGCCTCCGCCCGGCACGAGAGATTCCGCATACGCGGCCACGCTCAGCACAATGCACAGCAGCAGCGCCGTCATCGCCGCCATGATTTTTTTGATCGTCATATCTCACCTCCACACATAAAGTATGCGGAGCTTCGCATAAAATATATAAGCCTTTTTTCAGTAGCGAATTCACATTGTACCAATACGGCTTTTGCGGTCGCCCGGTATCGAAAGTACCGACAAAACCGCAAAACCGCCGCTTCCCGTGAGTGCAGCACAAATTTTGTGCGCACCATGTAGGGAACTGGCTTGCCCGTTCCGTTTGCGAAGGTTTTGTCGGCAGTTTACCGGTCGGGCTACCGACAAAAATGTATCGGTGCGATTTTAAAACCTGCACTGTCTTTTTGTGTTTGAATTAAATCGTTGTTCCGACCATGCGGGCGAGCAATGCTCGCTCCTACGAATAGCTTTAAGTGCAGACAACGCTTTTTGGACTAATATAGAACATTGCGCCCTTGCCTTACCCTTGAGGGGAAGGTGTCGGCCAAAGGCCGACGGATGAGGTGTTTTTCTGTTGTTTGCCGAAGGCAAACACATATAGCTATCAGCTATCCACTAACTTCTATAAGGAGGACATATATGAAGCTTTTAAAATACGGCTCGGTCGGGCCGTCGGTCGAGCTTTTGCAGCTTGCGCTGCGGCGCGCGGGCGCACAGACGCTTGTGATCGACGGCATTTTCGGAAACGCAACAAAGGCCGCGCTGCGCCGTTTTCAGGCAGATAACGGTCTTTCGGCAGACGGCATCGCGGGACCTGCGACGCACCGTGCGCTCGCGCCGTACTACACCGGCTTTGCCGCGCACCGAGTTCACCGCGGCGATACGCTGTTTTCGCTTTCAAAGCAGTATAACGTGCCGCTGTCCGCAATTTTGACGGCAAATCCAGGCATTTCTGCCGAAAATCTGACTGTCGGCAGCAGCGTAATAATTCCGCTTCCTTTTGATATTGTGCCCACAAATATACGTTTTACATCAACGCTCGTGTCGTTTTGCGTGCGCGGCATCGCGGCGCGATATCCTTTTGTCAAAACCGGTCAGATCGGAAAGTCGGTCATGGGAAAGCCGCTGTGGTATCTTGCGCTCGGCGAGGGCGAAAATCGTGTTTTCTACAATGCCGCGCACCACGCCAACGAATGGATAACTATACCCGTTCTGCTCAAATTTGCCGAGCAATTTGCGCGCGCATATGCGGAAAACGGCAAAATTTTCGGACAAAGCGCGCGGGAAATTTACCGGACCGCGTCGATCTACATAGTGCCCTGCGTTGACCCCGACGGCGTCGATCTCGTGACGGGTGAGTTGACGGACGGCGAGTACTACGACGCGGCGGTGCGCATCGCGCAAAGCTACCCCGGCATTCCGTTCCCCTCGGGCTGGAAAGCGAACATACGCGGCACGGACCTCAACTTGCAGTACCCGGCAGGATGGGAGCAGGCGAGAGAGAATAAGTTTGCCCTCGGCGTTGTGAGTCCCGCTCCGGCCGACTACGTCGGAACGGCGCCACTCTCCGCGCCCGAGAGCCGTGCGATGTACGATTTCACGCTATCGCTTTCGCCGAGGCTCACGCTTGCGTACCACACGCAAGGTGAGGTGATCTACTGGCGCTATCTCGATTTCGAGCCGCAAGGTTCGCGCGCGATCGCCGACACCTTTGCCGCCGTCTCGGGCTATGCCGTTGAGGATACGCCCTTTGCCTCGGGCTTTGCCGGATACAAGGACTGGTTCATTCAGGACTTCGACCGCCCCGGCTACACGATCGAAGCAGGTCTCGGCCAAAATCCACTGCCACTCAGCCAATTCGACAAAATCTACGCCGATAACCTCGGTATCCTGACCCTTTCCGCTTTTTTAGAGGCGAATTAAGACAGTTACGGATACGGTGATTGCGGTGGCCCGGTATCGAAACACCGGTGGAAACCGCACTGTTTCACAACCCACGAAATTGTGCTGATTTAGTGCAAAATTTTGTGCTGCACCCATGCCTTCCCCTTCGAGGGGAAGGTGTCGGCGCAGCCGACGGATGAGGTGTATTTTCAGTGGCGTTTTTACATTGTACCGATACGTATTTTGCGTCAGCCCGACTGGAAAGTGCGGATAAAAACTCAGCACCGCAGTGCACCGCAAAATTTGCACCGCACCTGCGGGGAGCGGCAGTCGTATGGTTTTGTCGGCAGGCACGATACCGGGCAACCGCAATCACCGTATTCGTAAGTGCCTCAATGCGCCTCTAACGGGAGGCGAAATGACATGGTTTCCACAGGTGTTTAGATACCGGGCAGCCGCAATCACCGTATCCGTAACGGCCTCAAAGCGCCTCTAAAAAAACGCCTCTAAAAAGTTAACATTCTCTGAAATGCCTTGATTGAGACGGCTTCTTGGGCTATAATTACAATGTTGCGTCTATACACAATAGGCGCGCATAGGCAAAAACACTCAGGAGGGGCGAATGAAAAAACGAATACTCAGTATGCTGCTGGTGCTCGCGCTGGTGCTGACAATGCTGCCGGCAATGGCGATAAGCGCGCTGGCCGAAACGATAAATGACGACAACGTTTTCCTCATGCAGAGCGGAAGCGGCAAGTGTACTCTCACCTCGGCGGTCATGATGCTGCGCCGCCGCGCGATCATCGACGGCAACGCACAGTGGGAAACGATCACCGACGCAACGCTCGGCACCGTCGCGTGGATAGACGGCACGGGCGTGAGATATAACTACTCATACATGGGCATGGATGTAAGCATGACGCGCTACTCGGACATGAGCGCAGCCGAGAAAAAGGCCGCGTTGCTGGCCATGCTGGACAAGCATCCCGAGGGCGTCGAGATCTACGACAGCAGCATCCCCCACGCGGTCCTGCTTACGGATTACGATGCTGCGACCGACACATTCTACTGCGCAGACCCCGGCACGGCCGCAAAGCGCATAAAGCTTTCGCAGAGCTACAACGCGTCAAAGCGCGGCTCGCAGGATAACGTGATCGCGAATATCTCGCAGATCTGGTACATATCCAACAAATCCGGCGGCGGTCCGGGACTGCTGACGGTGAAGCTCGATCCCAACGGCGGAAAATGCACCGAGGCTAACGCCTACGTCTCCGCCGACGGCACGGTAAGCTCTCTGCCGACTCCGACGCGCGAGGGCTACGCCTTTCTCGGCTGGTTCACCGAAAAATCCGGCGGCAGCAAGATCACAAGCTCTTATAAATTTACAAAGGATACGACCGTATACGCACAGTGGAAGGCTCTGCCGTGCATAACGCTTGACCCCTGCGGCGGCGAGTGCGACACGCTGCACGTTTACGCCTCGGCAGACGGCAAGATAGGCACCCTGCCCACGCCGGCCTACGAAGGCTACCGCTTCCTCGGCTGGTTCGACGCTCCTGCCGGCGGCAATAAGATAAGCGCCGGGATGACCGTCACGAAGGACATCACACTCTACGCTCAGTGGAAGGACATGACCATCCGCGGCGAATGCGGCACTAACCTCAAATGGAGCCTTAACGAGGATACGGGCGCTCTGCGAATAAACGGCAGCGGCGAAATGAACGATTACCACTCGGCAAACGGCCTTGAAGCGCCGTGGTACGAGTATGCCGCGGAGATAAAGTCCGTTTCTATCGACTCGGGCGTTAAAACCGTCGGCAACTATGCTTTCGCAAATTTGAAAAACCTCAAGAGCGTTGAGATAAACTCCGAGCTCAAGCGCCTGGGCAACGGTGCGTTCTACGGCTGCACCGCGCTGAGCGACATTGAGGGCATTGAGGGCGTAAAAAGCATCGGCAGCGAGTGCTTCCGCGGCTGCTCTGCCCTGACAGCCATCGGCATCCCCTCGGGATGCACAAGCGTCGGCAGCTATGCCTTTGCGGGAACTTCGATAAAAAGCATTTCCGTTCCAAAGAGCGTTACCTACCTCGGAGAGGGAGCATTCCTGGCTTGCAGACAGCTCACCTATGCCGAGCTGCCCTCCGGCCTCAGTAAAATACCCTCTTCGCTTTTCTCCGGATGCACCGCGCTCGAAGCATTCTTCGTAAAGGACGACGAAAGCTACGGCGGCACAAGCCTTATTGTCGAGGCCGGCGCTTTCAGCGGCTGCACCGCGCTGCGTGAGGTCGTCATCTATACGCGCGCAGAGAGCCTTCGCATTACCAAAAACGCCTTCAGCGGCTGCACCGGCATGAAATCTGTAACGCTCGACTGCCGCAGCCTGGTGCTTGAGGACAACGCTTTCCCCTCGGGCGCAAAGATCGACTACATAAATATCTCAGGCGAATTCGGCTCGGTCGCGGCGAATGCTTTCGCCGGCGTTTCGACCACCATCGTGTACCCTGCAAACGGCACGAAATGGGGCGAGCACAAGGGTGAAAACTTCGGCGGCAACCTCGTCTGGGAAAGCTACGATAACCACGTTCACGATTACAATACTACCGTTATCAAGCCGACATGCTCCGAGCGCGGCTACACGATATACGAATGCAAAAGCTGCTCGGAAAAATTTACGGCAAACTATGTCCGTCAGCTTGGCCACAATTTTGTTAACGGCGTGTGCTCCGTCTGCGGCGCAAAATGCCAGTTTGCCGACATTGACGCACAGGGCAGGCACGTAAACTACACCGACGCGATCATCTGGGCCTCCTCGAACGGCATAACCTCCGGTACGACGGCAACGACCTTTGATCCCGACGGCGTGTGCACCCGCGGCCAGGTCGTGACCTTCCTCTGGCGGCTTGCGGGCGAGCCGCAGCCGTCGAGCTCCTCCTGCGGCTTTGTCGATGTTAAAAGCAGCGCTTACTATACGCAGGCAGTCCTCTGGGCAGCCGAGAAGGGCATAACCGCAGGCGTTGACGATACGCACTTTGCACCCGACGCAACGGTCACTCGCGCACAGTTCGTGACCTTCCTCTGGCGCTACTTCGGCAGACCGGTCTACGGCGGCTTCAACCCGTTTACCGACATCTCCTCGAGCTACTTTGCCTATTCGGCGATCCTCTGGGCGTATGAAAACGGCATCGCCTCCGGCATATCGGCAACTGCCTTCAGCCCGAGTGCTCCGGCAACGCGCGCGCAGGTCGTTACTTTCCTGTTCCGCACGAACAACTTAGATAAATAAATAATACAGACCACTGGCAAACCGGTGGTCTTTTTTAACACAGGAATGGGAGAGAAAGAGATGAAAAAGAAAATTCTGAGCATTTTTCTCGCCGCGGTAATGCTGCTCGGACTCTTTCCGGCATCTGCGCTCGCGGACGGGCAGCGCAGCCAGCGCGAAAGCTTCATGGCTATGGCCGAATCGCAGCTCGGCTATCGCGAAAAGGGCCAAAACGGCACGAAATACGGTTCATGGTACGGCTTGCCGAACCAGCCTTGGTGCGCAATGTTCGTCAGCTGGTGCGCGCGTTATTCCGGCGTACCCGGCAACGTTATCCCGACCTTTGCAAGCTGCTCGGCCGGCGTCAGATGGTTCAAAGAGCGCGGACTTTGGCGGGACAGAGCTTATACTCCGCAGGCAGGCGATCTGCTGTTTATAGACGGTCTGAACGCAAACGGCGTCGGTGACGGCCTTCCCGAACATATCGCCATCGTCGAGCGCGCGGATGAAACAACGATCTATACCATCGAGGGCAACAGCGTAAACGACATGGTCGAGCGCCGTGAGCGGCCGCGCGACAATTCCGTTCTCGGTTACGCAACGCCGCAGTACGGCAGCATAAGCAGCATCGTGGGAACGATCCGTCTTACGGACGTGCGCGCGCCCTACAGTCATCTGCGCGGCGGCGACTTCAATATAAGCGGCACTGCCAAGTCCAACAGTCTGCTCATCTGGCTGTACGCCGATATCCGCAATCTCGACGGCGATTTTTATTGCAGCAAGCGCCTTAATCCCAATAGCAAGACCGCCGATCTTTATGATCTCAACTCCGGCCTCGACTTTGCAAGCCTCGGCCCGGGCAGCTATGAGCTGTACATAGAAGCGGTCGATTCGAGCTATAACTATCTGCAGAAGCGCTACAGCTTCAAAGTCGACGCAGTGGACGTATATCCCGGAGGCAAGCACGCCGATTATGCCGAGGGCATACAGTGGGTCATCGACGAGGGCATATCAAACGGCACAAGTGCCGCACGCTTCATGCCGGACGCTGCATGCACGCGCGCACAGGTCGTTACCTTCCTCTGGCGCGCCGCCGGACGCCCGGCTCCGAAAAGCGAGACGAGCTGGTTTTACGACGTCAAGTTTGACAGCTACTGCGGCAAAGCCGTGCAGTGGGCCGTCGAACAGGGTATAACCGCCGGTGTTTCACGCGGTTATTTTGCACCTGACCGCAAGGTCACACGCGCGGAGTTCGTGACGTTCCTGTGGCGCTATCTCGGCAAAACAGAGCCCGGCTGCGAAAATCCGTTTGTCGACGTGCAGCCGACGAATTTCTACTTCCGCTCGGTGCTGTGGGCGGTCGAGAACGGCGTAACGAGCGGCGTGAACGAATACACATTTGCGCCAGACAGGTACGCCTCGAGAGCGCAGGTCGCAACGTTCATCTACCGCGCACTGAATCCGAAAGATCCGGTAGAACCCGTCGAACCGGTAGAACCGGTAGAACCGACAGAGCCGGTCGAGCCTGTTGAGCCGACAGAGCCCGTTGAATCGCCGGAACCTACGGATAGCGCAGAAGCGGCGTGATTCGACGCGCTATGTTCCGCAAACGACATATTGAAAAAGAAAGTGCAGACCAAGGTTGAAGTCTGCACTTTCTTTTTACATCTTTATTTTTATTAAGTTTTGCTCCCGCAAAATATTCATCGGCACAGCCTTAATGCGCCTCCGAAAAATCCTTAATAAACTTACGCGCCTGATCAACTATGCGGGCGTTTGATTTAAGGCGTAGACTGACGCGCGGGGCCGTGCCCGCCTCGACCTTGAGTACTCCCTTGTACTCGGGGCGCGCGTAAAGCGCAGAGATGCGCTCCATATCGAAATCGCGCAGGGCGAAGATGAGCTTGCCGGACTTCTGCGAAATGTCGCTTATTCCGGCGTTTCCGGCCTCGCCGCGCAGTAAAGCTACGTTTATGAGCGCGCTCACGCCCGAGGGCAGGTCGCCGAAGCGGTCGATCAGCTCATCTATGAGGTCGTCGGCCTCATCCTCGGTGCGCAGAAGCGCGATGCGGCGGTAAATGTCCATGCGCTGCCCCTCGGCGGGGATGTACGACTCCGGAATGTTCGCGGCAACGGCAAGATCGGCAGAGCACTCTGCACGATGCTCGACCTTGACGCCGCGCTCTTCAAGGACGGCCTCGCTTAAAAGCTTCATGTACATATCATAGCCCACATCGGTCATATGTCCCGACTGCTCCGCTCCGAGCAGACTGCCCGCTCCGCGTATCTCAAGGTCGCGCATGGCGATCTTGAAGCCGGAGCCGAACTCGGCAAACTCGCGGATGGCCTCGAGGCGCTTTTCCGCGACCTCGGTGAGCACCTTGTTCTGCCTGAACGTCAGATATGCCGAGGCGCGGCGCGTGCTGCGTCCGACGCGGCCGCGGATCTGGTGAAGCTGGGCAAGACCCATTTTGTCAGCGTCCTCGATGATTAGGGTGTTGACGTTCGGGATGTCTATACCCGTTTCGATGATCGTCGTGCATACAAGCACCTGCGTTTTGCCTTCGGTCACGTCCTCCATGACGGAGGCGAGCATATCCTTATCCATCTGACCGTGCGCAACGCCGACGGTGACCTCGTTATCGAGCATCTCACGGATCTTTATCGCGGTGCGCTCGATGCTGTCGATGCGGTTGTGCAGGTAATACACCTGCCCGCCGCGCTGTATCTCGCGGCGGACAGCGTCGCAGAGTATGCCCCAGTCGTGCTCCATGACGAAGGTCTGCACCGGAAGGCGATCCTGCGGCGGTTCGTCGATAGACGACATGTCGCGGATACCCGACAGCGCCATGTTCAGCGTTCTCGGTATCGGCGTTGCCGACAGCGTGAGAACGTCCACGCCGCGGCTCATTTCCTTTATGTGCTCCTTGTGGCCGACGCCGAAGCGCTGCTCCTCGTCGACGATAAGAAGCCCGAGATTTTTGAATTTAACATCCTTCTGCAAAAGCCGGTGAGTGCCGACGACGAGGTCGCACTTGCCGGTTTTCAGGTCTTCAAGCGTTTTCTGTACCTGCGCCGGGGTGCGGAAGCGGCTTAATACCTCGACGGTGATCGGGAAGCCGAAAAATCGCTGCACGGCGGTCTGATAGTGCTGCTGGGCAAGCACCGTCGTCGGAACGAGTATCGCCGCCTGACGGTTATCCAGAATGCACTTCATCGCCGCGCGCAGGGCGACCTCCGTTTTGCCGTAGCCGACGTCTCCGCATAAAAGGCGATCCATGGGTGTTGTTGATTCCATATCGGCCTTGATCTCGGCGATGCTGCGCAGCTGATCGTCGGTCTCCGTATAGCCGAAGTTATCCTCAAACTCGCGCTGCCAGGGCGAGTCGGGCGCGAAGGCGTGGCCGGGAACGCGCGCTCGCTCGGCGTAGAGTTTAATGAGCTCGCCTGCCAGCTTCTTTGTCGCGGCCTTGGCGCGGGTCCTCGCCTTTGTCCACTCAGCGCCGCCCATTTTAGATAGCCTGACATGCTGATCCTCGGCAGCGCCGAGGTATTTTGTCACCATGTCCAGCGCCGTCGCGGGAACGTACAGCGTATCCGTTCCGGCGTAGCGGATCATGATATAGTCCTTTTCAA
>CAKUAS010000028.1 GCA_934636655.1 uncultured Oscillospiraceae bacterium | reverse complement strand
TTCTTAATTTCCGTTCTGCTCAGGATTTGTGGGACTTTGAACTCTCTTCCTGTTGCACTTAGTTTGACAATTCGCTGTGTGCTATCTATGGAAAAGAAAAAACGGACAAAGATAATCCTTATTATAATCGCACTCATAGCGCTCGGCGTTATCGGCTGGTGCGCGTGGTTTCTCGTGCAGTATTACGACGGCAACGCCTTCGGCGAAACGCTCGATAATTACATCGACAAGGTGCAGATAGAGCGCGGTACTAAAACCGTTGATATCCCCGTCGATTTCGACGCGCTGCATGAGCTCAATCCCGATATCTACGCATGGGTCGAGATCCCCGACACGGATATCAGCTATCCGATCTTGCAGCGCGAGGGCGATAACTCCTACTATCTGCGCAGGAACGAAAGCGGCTCGTACTACAGCGGCGGCTGCATCTTCTCCGAGGACTATAATAAGCGCGATTTCAGCGACAGAATGACTGTCATTTACGGACACAATCTCTCCTCGGGTAAGGCCTTTGCCTATCTTAACGACTTTGCCGACAGAGCGGTGTTCAACTCCCACCGATATATAAACATTTATCTGCCGGATAAAATGCTGGTGTACGAAATTTTCGCTGCCTATCCCTACAGCAGCAAGCATCTGCTGCTGAATAACGACTTCAACAACCGCACGGAGTTCAACGCATTCTTTACCGAGGCATTCGCCTCGCTCAGCCCGTCGGCAAACTTCGTTGACGGCGCTAAGCCCGATTTTGAAAAGGATAAGGTCCTTACGCTGTCCACCTGCTACCGTCAGGATCGCTACCAGCGATATCTCGTTCAGGCAAAGCTCGTGGAGGAAATACCCGCCGCAGACAGCTAAGTTGATAATCAAAAAAGAGCAGCTTGAAAGCTGCTCTCTTTTATTTATTCCTCGCTTTTTCAAACGAGCGCCGGTGCGCAATGTACTTCCTTCAAAAATTTTTTTGGGATGCTCTCCGGTAAGACTGTCCCCGCCGAACGAAAAATACTTCACACGCTTTTTTCCAATACGACTATTTTATTCGATATGTTCCGCGCGGCCGGCAGCTTGTCTATCAGCTTGTAGATCGGCACGAACTCCGCCATTCCCTCAGTGAGGCAATGCTCCTGCACAAAGCGGAAGTCCGGCAGAAGCTGCGCCATTTCCTCGCCGTTCTTGACGCCCCATGTGAATTTAGCGTTGCTGCCCTCAATGGACTTTTCCTTAAAGCGTTTGACCACGGCGGGATTCATCGTCTCTACAAATACGCTCACCTCGCTGAAGCGTCCTGAGATAACCTCAAAAATGCGCTGCACGTCGGCTTCATTCAAGTACATGGTGAGTCCCTCGATTATAACAAGCACCGGTGCATCCTGCTCCTTTATCTCAGCGCCCCAATCGTCCATTGCCGACATTGCTATCTGCGAGATAACACCGCTTTCCGGCATGAGCCGCGCGCGCACCGCGATAGTCTCCGGCAGATCGAGGTTATACCAGCGGCAATAGCCGGACATACGGTAGCAGCGCGTATCCAGTCCGCAGGCGATATTCACGACCACCGCTCCCGGGTGCCGTACAAGGTAGTCACTGACCAGCTTATCCAGAACGATCGTGCGTGCGATGACGCCGCTGTGCATGGCGGCATCCTTATCTGCAAGCGAGAAATCGTAATCGATCCTGTCGATTATCTCTTCGGCTTTTTCGTCCTTTATCGCGCCTCGGGTCCTGCTCTCCTTGGCACGGGCGTATATGGTTTGCAGCATCGTTTCCGGCACTCCGGAAAGTGTTATCTTCTCATTCATATTATTCACCTCTGTCGGTTTTTCCCGCACGAGTTAGCATTCGCTAACCCGCGAGTTTTCAAAAAGCCGCCTCCCGGCAGCTTTTTAAGTTACATTAGCATTTTAGCACTGTTTTTTCTCTTTTCAAGTGCCAAAAGGGAAAATTATTTACCGTCCCTGTATATCGACGATGGCAAATTCCGAGCGACAGCCGGTTTTGAATTTTATCGCCCAATCGGAAATGCCGGAGGTGACTATAAAATCCGTATCACCGCGCTGCTCAAAACCGTATACTCTGTCATCACCGCCGAGGTGAAACCATCCGACGAGCTGCACGAGCGGTATAAGCTGGCCGCCGTGCGTGTGGCCCGACAGTACGAGGTCTGCGCCACTCACCGCTTCGGCAGCATAATCGCGCGGCTGGTGATCCAAAACGATAGAAAACCTGTCCTTATCCAGAGCCGACGTCAATTCGGAAACCGCAGCACGGCGGCCGCCGAAGTCGAGTTCCTCCGACGCATCCTGACAGCCGACGAGATAAAAGCGGCCGTCTATGAGCACGCTCTCGTCCTGAAGCACGGTAACGCCGTTTTTTTCGAGCTCCGCGATAAGATCGTCGCCGGTGTAGCCGCGCTCACCACCTTATTCCCGCGCGACAACACAGCAACTATGTTGAATTTCCTCACGCAGTGGATCAAAAAAACTATTCCGGCCGCTCCGAGCAAAAACAGCCCGCCCAGCAGCACAGCTATCACCTCTTTTAATATATGTTCATCATTTTATTATCCGACGCAGACCTTGTCAATACACGACGTTCTTGACACTGCTCTGCGATGGCTGTAAACTGACGGGAGTTGAACCCCGTCAGCTTATGATGAAACATATCAAGGAGGTCAAATCATGAACTGTGAAGAAATTCGCGTTGATCTGCGCAAGGCCGACCCGCAGAGCCGTGCCGAGGGGCAGCGCTGCGCAAAGCTCCTTTTTAAGCTCAACCATACAATGCCGTTTACCGACGAATATAACGCCGCGCTTCATGAGCTTTTCGGCGATAACCTCGGAGAGGGCAGCTCCGTTGCGCCGCCGTTGAGCGGTGCGTGCGTAAGCTCTATGAAGATCGGAAAACATGTTTTTATAAACAGCAGTCTTCTTGCCATGGCACGCGGCGGGATCATCATTGAAGATAATGTCCGAATCGCGGCAAACGTTCAGCTTCTGTCCAACAATCACGACCCGTATGACCTTGATATTTTGACATGCAAGCCGGTCTTGATCGGCGAAGCGGCCTGGATCGGTGCGGGTGCTACGATCCTGCCCGGTGTGCGCGTTGGAAAGCACGCGATAGTCGGAGCTGCATCGGTCGTGACAAAGGACGTTCCGGATTACGCCGTCGCCGTCGGAAATCCGGCAAGGGTCATAAAAATGCTGGACAGGGAAAAATTTAAGAACGACTGACCAAAAAAATCACTCGCCGATGGCGAGTGATTTTTTTGGTCTTACTTATGCTTTGGGCAGCGATTTGCCGGTGAATGTTGCTTTATCCTTCTCGACAAAGGCTCTCATACCCTCGACCTGATCGCTGTTTGTAAAGCACATGCCGAACACATGCGATTCATATACCGTACCGGACCACTGGTCCATCTCTCCGCCCTGATTGATAGCCATCTTTGCATAGCGGACCGCGCTCGGGCTGCATGCGGCTATCTTGGACGCGAGCTTCTTTGCCTCTTCCATAAGCGTTTCGTGCGGAACGACGCGCTGGACAAGGCCGATGCGCAGCGCCTCGTCGGCCTTTATGCGCATGGAGCTGTATATGAGCATTTTGGCCATGCCCTTGCCTATCAGACGCTGCATGCGCTGAGTTCCGGCAAATCCGGGGATTATGCCGAGGCCGGTTTCGGGCTGAGCAAAGGACGCTTTATCGGACGCGATACGAATATCGCAGGCCATCGACAGCTCCGAGCCGCCGCCGAGAGCAAAGCCGTTTACCGCCGCGATAGTCGGCTGAGGCATGTGCTCTATCTTGTTGAGCACGCTCGTGCCGAGCTTTGCGTAAGCGACCGCCTCCTCGGGTGTCATCGTGTACATCTCCTTGATGTCCGCGCCGGCAACGAAAGACTTATCGCCGTCGCCCGTGAATATCACGACCCACACATCCTCCATGGCCGAGATGTCGTCGACCAGAGCGTCAAGCTCTTTTATGAGCTCGCTGCTGAGAGCATTGAGCGCCTTGGGACGGGATATCGTCACAGTTGCGATGTGACCCTCAAGTTCAACGCGGAAATACTGATACTCTTTCATTATTAATTCCTCCTTTGTGTGTTTTTATATGTTTACCGCGAGTATTCGCAGCCAAGTCCGGCATTGTTGTTATTTTAACTATATTTCGATTATACCCGACGGCGCATTATGTGAGAAATACCAAAAATGAATATGATTTATTCTTTCAAGGCATAAATCATGCAGCAAAAAATCGCACCGCAGCCGCGGTGCGATTTTTGCTGCCGTATTTATTTGTATATCTTCTGAAAATAGCTTATCATGTTCTCGACCCGTGTCGGAACATACTCGCCCTTTTTCGTTACGGCGACGATCTCCCACTTGGCAAACTCCTCTTTGAAAGGTATCGCCACAAGTCCATGCGTCTTTTTAAGTATAGGCCGGGGCAATATCGTAATACCGTGCGACAGCTGCACGAGCTCGGCAATGTAGTCCCAGCTCTTGCTCACTGCGATTATGTTCGGTTCGATCCCGACGCGTTTGAATGCGTGCATAACATTATCATAGATCTGATACGTTGAGTCGAGCATAATAAGCGGCCTGTCCTTGAGTGCATTTATCGATATCTCCCCAAGCTGCGCCAGCTCATGACCCTCGGGAACAACGAGCACTATCTCATCCGACATGATCCTGCGCACGTCAAGCTCTGACCGATCCTCCGGCAGGAGCACAAAGCCGACATCCAGCTTACCCTGCAATACATCCTCGATTATGGGCTTGCTGCCAAGCTCTGTGAACAAAAGCTTTATCCTCGGATACTGTTTTGCAAAGCCGGAGAGGATATCCGCGGCCATTATGGTGTTGAGGACCGGCGGTATACCGACCCGTATCTCGCTCATGCTGTCGAGCGAGCGCTCGCTCAGCCTGTCCTTGAGCTGCTCGTAATCGAAAATGAGCCTTTCGCCCTGCCGATACAGCATTTCTCCGGCCGGCGTGAGCTTAAATGTGCGCGTCGTTCTCTGCACGAGTTGGACCACGTATTCCTCTTCTATACTCTGTATGGCCTTGCTGAGAGACGGCTGGGATACCTTCAGTTTATCCGCCGCTCTCGAAAAATTCTTCTCGCGCGCAACGACTACGAAATAGTAAAGCTGCCGAAACTCCATTCTATGCCCCCTGCTTTCAGTTTATATTCATGATACTACATTGTCAGCAATATATCAAGCAGTGAACAGCGAATATATATTCATTTTATGCTTGACAAAGCCCAAATTGTGTGTTTTAATCCATCTTGTCAATATAATATTTGCTTCCCTTACCACCGGGTGAGGGGTCACAAGCGCACGGGACTTTTCCGTAGGTACGGCGTTATTTAAACGTTATAAGGAAGAGCCTCGGGCGTTTTATTGTTTTTTAGGAGGTATAACAGTGAAGATCAAGCCTTTTGAAGTTGAAGAATGGATGAACGCCTACGAGACCGGCGCAAAGTATAACATAGCCGAGACATGCGTAAACTCCGTATCGCTCGACGAGCTTTTTGAGATAACCGGCACGGATAAGACCGCGTTTCTAAACGCTCTCAGTTCGCAGCGTCTGACTTACGGCAATATCGAAGGTCTGCCGGAGTTCAAAAGCGGCATCTGCAAGCTGTACAAGACCCTGCAGCCGGACGAGATCGTCACGACCCACGGCGCATCGGGCGCAAACCATCACATATTCTATTCTCTCGTCGACCCCGGCGACCGCGTTATCAGCATCATGCCGACCTATCAGCAGCTCTACTCCATCCCCGAGTCCTTCGGCGCGGATCTCAAGCTTCTTCACCTGAGCGAAAGCAACGGCTTTCTTCCCAATCTTGAGGAGCTCAAGGCTCTCGCCGTTCCGGGAACGAAGATGATATGCATAAATAACCCCAACAACCCCACGGGCGCGCTGATGAGCAAGGACATGCTTATGCAGATCGTTGAGATCGCAAAAAGCGTGGATGCATACGTCATGTGCGACGAGGTCTACCGCCACCTTACGCAGGACGACGAGTGGAGCGAATCCATAGTCGATCTCTACGACAAGGGCATATCCGTCAGCAGCATGTCCAAGGTATTCTCGCTGGCCGGCATCCGCCTCGGCTGGATCGCAACTCACGATAAAGACGTCATAAAGGCATGCCTGTCGCACCGAGACTACAACCTCATCTGCGGCAGCATGCTTGACGAGGCCATCGGCGCGCTTGCGCTTTCCGGAAGTGATAAGCTGCTCGCGCGCAATAAACACATCGTGCGCGAAAACCTCTACATACTGGATAAATGGGTGCAGGAAACACCGCTTGTTCACTACGTCAAACCGCAGGCCGGAACGACCGCGCTCGTTTACTACGATGTCGACATGCCATCCTACGATTTCTGCCTCGACATGTATAACAAGACCGGCGCATTCGTGACCCCCGGCGACTGCTTTGAGCAGCCGCACAGCTTCCGTCTCGGCTATGCCTGCTCAAAGGAAGAGCTTATCGGCGGACTTACGGCGGTGACAGAGTATTTAAACATGCTTTAATCAATATATTCTTTATTAAAAAGCAGGAGCACATAATCGGACGTGCTCCTGCTTTTGACTTGTTGACAGGCTGTTTCAAAAAACATATACTAAAATTATTGGAAATAATCTGAACAAAGATGAGTTTTCTTGCGGAGTATATAAATATGCGCAAAGACAGCGAAAAATACAAGATCGTCGAGGATCTGTACGAGGAAATGCATGCCCGGCTATACCTATATGCGGTAAGCTCGATCGGCGACTCCCGGCTTGCCGAGGAGGCGGTGCAGGATACGTTCCGCATCGCATGCATGAAAGCCGACGATCTTATCGAGAGCGGCTGCAGGCAGGGCTGGATGACGAACACCCTGAAAAACGTCATTCGCAACATTCGCAAATGCCGGACAAAGCTTGACCGCACGCTCGCGGCGGCAATGGCGGAATACGATGCGGCCGCTGCTCCGTCATGTGACAGCGTGGAGTTTGAAATTTTCTGCACCGGCGTTGTGGGCAAAGAGGATTTTGAGATGTTAAAGCGGGTCGCGGTTGAAAAACTGACCCTGCTCGAGGTCTCAAATGAGTTTGGCATACCCGTCGACACCTGTAAAAAGCGGGTACAGCGCGCCAAAATAAAGCTGAAAGAGTCAATTTCAGAAAATTTTTAAAAAAATTTTTAATTTGATGTCCCCAAATCGGGTTCTGCGTACATATATAGGTAAAGGAGGTTCTCACTATGTCTGAAGCAAACAGGAGCACAGGCCAGGACTATTCCGTGTTTGACCGCATGAGCACGGAAGAACTAAACGAATATCTGCGCAAAGACTCCTATAAAAGCAGCGACGAATCGAATATGGACGAAATTTTGTACGTAATGGAGGTGCTTGCCAAGCGAGAAGAACAGGACCCCACATGTGATGTCCCCGATGTACAAGCCGCATGGGCATCATTTATTCAGAACTATTACACCGAAGACGGTGACGGAAAATCTCTGTACGATTTTGACGATGAGGATGATGAGCCGGAACCTGCCCCCAAGCGCAGGAGCTGGAGCATGAAACCGTTTATATCGGCAGCGGCGGCGGTCTTTATAATCCTTATCGGTTCAATAACAGCGAACGCTCGCGGATTTAACGTTCTGGACGCGATCACCGCATGGACTCTTGACACGTTCAGCTTCGTGAACACAACGGACATACCGGCAGAAACGCCGCACACAAAGCAGATACCCGACGAACTGTACGAGCTTGACCACATGCTGCGCAGGCACGGCTTGCCGAATACACTCCTGCCGAGCTATATTCCCGAGGGCTACAAGGTAGCGGCAGTGAAATGCGAAGAGCTGCCCGACAACACGACTATCGCTTGCC
This sequence comes from uncultured Oscillospiraceae bacterium, assembly GCA_934636655.1. Classification (GTDB taxonomy): domain Bacteria; phylum Bacillota; class Clostridia; order Oscillospirales; family Oscillospiraceae; genus F23-B02. The sequence goes on along the minus strand of CAKUAS010000028.1, from coordinate 13,332 downwards.
AGCTGAGCAACGGCTCAAACTCTATAATACTCACATACGATAGCTGCTCATCTGAACCACCAATACCGGAGATTCAGAAGGATTCGGACGCCCCCGAGGAATACGAGCACAACGGGACAGTGTATTACATAATGACAAACATGGAAAACTATCTTGCCTCGTGGCTTTCGGGCGACACCGTGTGCTCAATATTCGGCGTGCAGTCGCACAATGAGCTTATAAAAATCATTGATTCAATCGATCCCAACTAAGGAGAACAGTATATGCACAGCAAATTCAAAAAGATAATCTCACTTATACTCGTCATCACCATTTTAGCCGCCATACCCGTTTATGCCGCGGCGGCCGAGGCAAGAGCCAGCGCGTATTTTTCCTCTTACAGTGCCTACATTTCGACCTCTGGCAGTGGAAAGATAAACGTTAACTTTAACGTCGTTGGCACCGGAACGATGACCAAGATTGGCTCGAGCGTGGTCCAGATCTTCAAGGCCGACGGTACGCGGGTCGCGTCCTGCTCATTCGCGCTCAACGCCTACTCTTACATAATGGGCTATAACACCTTTTCACACTCCGCTTCCGTACCATACGCCGGCGTATCCGGTCAGCGCTATTACGCGATCGTCACGTTCTTCGCCAAGGACAGCAAGGGCTCGGACACGCTGAACTACACAACGTCTACCGTAACCGCAAAATAACAAAATTTATGGCCACGCAGCATGCGCCGCGTGGCCGTTTTTTCCACCGTATTTAGAATTCCAGCTTCTCCATCCTGTCGAAAGCTTCGCGCAGCTTATCCTTGCTGACTGTGCAGGCTATGCGGATATGTCCCTCGCCCGTTGTGCCGAACTTGTCGCCGCCGACTGCCAGAACATGCGCTTTATGAAGCAGCTCGTCGCAAAACTGCTCGGAGCTCAAACGCGTTTTCGCTATTGAGGGGAAAAGATAAAATGTCCCGCGCGGTTCGGGAAGGTCAAAATACGGGATGGCCTTTATTCTCTCAACAGCGTAGAACACACGCTCGCGGTACTCTTTTACATACCGTGCGCGGATATCTTTTCTATCGTGCAGTGCCTGTATCGCCGCGCGCTGGGAAATTGACGGCGTTGAATATATAAGCGCGCTGTTTATACTCTGCATCGCCTCTATGAGCTCGGGCTCCGCGATCACTGTTCCGACGCGCCAGCCGGTCATGAGATAATTTTTTGAAAAGCTGTTGAGCGTGATGGTCCGCTCGGCAGCGCCGGGCACCGTGCGGATGGGCACAAACGGCTCGCAGTACATGTAGGCGGTGTATATCTCATCGGCGATTATCAGAAGGTCATGCTCGGCAGCAACGCCGGCAAGCATTTTCATCGTATCGGGACCGTAGGCCATCGCCGTGGGGTTTGCCGGGTTATTGAAAATGATAGCCTTCGTACGCTCGGTTATCGCGGCCTCAAGGCGCTCCTTTTTCATCTCAAAGCCCTCTCTCGCATATGTCGGGACCTCGACGCACACGCCGCCGGCAAACCTTATCTGTTCTCTGTATGTTGAAAAGTACGGTGAGAAGAGTATGACCTCATCGCCGGGATCCAGAACGCACAGCAGTGCAAGCGCCATGCCCAGTCCGCTCGATGCCGTAATGAGGACGCGTTCGGGCTCTATTTTCTGCCCGAAATCCTCCTCCCATGCTCGGCAGTAAGCGTCAACGAGCTCAGGGTCGCCGTGCGGATCGCCGTAATGGGTGTATCCCGCCTTCGCGTCGCGGAACGCGGCGTCAATAATTTTTTCATCGGTGACGATATCGGTGTCACCGATGCTCAAATCAATCAAGTCGGCGTATTTTCCCCACGCCTCGGTATCGAGGCTCAGGCCGCCGCCGAAGGTGCGGAATCTTTTTGCTATAAATCTTTTCATTTTCAAAGCCCCTTTCAAATTGATTTTCCCATTATGGCACATTGAGTGCCCGGTTTCAATACTGTGTGCTTGAAAAAAACGGAGATTGTGATATAATACAAGCAATGACTTTTTGGGGAGTGGTTTTTTATGAAAAAGCATTCAAAGAACACTGTTGTCGTCGAGGTACAGCCCGAGGATATAAGCCCTCTGGAGCTTTTGCAGCCCGGCAAGCTGAATAAGCGCAACGTCATGCGTCTTATGCGCAAGGTCGATATCAAAAAGGTCGGCATTGTCGCCGGCGGCGCGGCGGCCGTGCTGTCGGTCATGAGCCTTACGGGACGCTACACGTTCTATAAGGGCATCGTCGCAGGCGAGCTCAAGCGTCAGCTCACGCCGGTCAACAAAAAGCTCGATGAGCTCAAGGCTCAGAACGCCGAGCTCAAGGCTGAGGTCGAACGCCTTCAGGCGCAGCAGGAAGAGGAAGAAAAGTAAACATACGCATAAAAAATCCCGTATCGAACGATACGGGATTTTTATTTTCTAATCCTGTCTTTCGGCAAGCGGCCGGCCGTTTACGGCGTTTCGCGCAACGACATACAGAACCGAGCACAGCGGAACGCTTATGAGCATACCGACAACGCCCATTGCGTTGCCGCCGATCGTTACGGCGACGAGCACCCATATGCCCGGAAGTCCGACGGATTTGCCGACGACCTTGGGGTAAATGAGGTTGCCCTCAAACTGCTGAAGGACAATGATAAATACAACGAACCACACGGCCTGTATAGGCTTTACGAGAAGGATCAGGAACGCGCCTATGGCAGTTCCGATAAACGCGCCGAACACGGGGATGAGCGCCGTGAAGCCGACGAGCACGGATATCGCCGGAGCGTAGGGCATGCGGAAGATCGACATGCCGATAAAGCACAGCGCACCTATTATGACGGCTTCCGTGAGCTGGCCTGTGATGAAATTTGTAAACGTGCGGTTTATCAGGTCAAGCATATCGAGGAACTTCTGCATTTTCTCGGGCTTCATCAGCTTTGCAAGCACCTTCTTCGACTGACGCTTGAGCGTTTCCTTCTGCGCAAGAACGTAGATCGAAAACGCAAGGGCGAGAACGAAGTTAATGACCGCCGTGACTATCGATGTCGTTGCCGACAGCGTCGTGTTCAGCACCGCCGTACCGCCGTCCTTGAGGAACTCGATAAGCTTATCGGGGTTAAAGTTGAACTGCGGCAGGTCTACGCCGTATTTGACCAGGCGCTCAGAGAGAGAGCTCCACCAGCTCTCGACCTCGGTGACATAGGATGGGACCATGCTGATGAGCGAGGATATCGAATCGCTCAGCTCGGGTATGATGAGGAAGACGACCGCAAGAATAATGCCGATGATGAGCAGTATGCTCAGCAGCAGACATATCGGGCGCTTGAGCTTCTGCACCCAATTGCCCTTGCATTTGCTGAGAATTTTCAGCCACATCCGCTCTATCGGGCGCATGATGACATTGACGACATAGGCTATGCACAGGCCGATGACGAATGGCGAGATGATTGCATACAGCTCGCCGATGTACTTAAACAGCAGCTTGTGATTATACACCGCCCATATAAGCACAACAGTAAATGTTATGATGAGCAGTATTCGTTTTACGGTTTTTTTGCTGATGTCCAAAGCTATCACTCCTTTTACTGCACGCTGAACAGAATATCTCCGTAGGTCGGATACGGCCAGAACTGCTTTGCTGTATTTACCTCAAGGCCGTCAACAGACTGCCTGAGCGCTTCCTGAGCCGGAAGCACCTTATCGCGGAAAACCGACGCCCTTGTATAGTTATCGGAAAACTCGTCTGCGCTCGCAGCCGCGGCGGCAAGCTCTTTGACGTTTTTGACCGTTTCGCTCATAAGTGCGCTTATCTTTGCGGCCTGCTCCTTTTCAAAGCTGTTATCTATCCCCAGCTGCACTTTTGAAAGCGCAGTGTCTGAAAGCTGCTTTGAATATGCGCTCGCAGCAGGCAGGATATCTTGCCAGACCATCTCCTGCATGGTCTGCGCCTCGATGCGGATGACCTTGCAGTAATTATCGAGCTTCATCTTGTATCGCGCGGCAAGCTCGATCTCGGAATACACCCTGTGGCGCGCAAAAAGATCGACGTTCTTTATATCCAGATAGTACGGCACACAGTCGACCGTCGTGCGGAAGTTTTTAAGTCCACGCGCGGCGGCTTCCTTTATCCACTCGTCTCCGTAGCCGTTGCCGTTAAATATTATGCGCTTGTGCTTTTTGATAACGCTGCGGATGAGCTCGTGCAGACTCGTTTCAAAATTATCGGCATTTTCGAGAATGTCGGCATACTTGCGCAGCGACTCTGCCACAGCGGTGTTGAGAACCACATTTGCGCCGGAAATCGAGGTCGATGAGCCGAGCATACGGAACTCAAACTTGTTGCCCGTGAACGCAAAGGGTGAGGTGCGGTTGCGGTCGGTCGCATCGCGCGCAAACTTCGGCAGAACGTGAACGCCGACCTTGATCTGCTCCTTCTCCTTGCCGCCGTAGGGCGTATCGTTTTCGATAGCCTCAAGTATCTCCTCAAGCTCCTCGCCGAGGAACACGGAAATGATCGCCGGAGGCGCTTCGGCAGCGCCGAGACGGTGGTCATTGGCTGCGCTTGCAACGGATATGCGCAGCATATCCTGATAATCGTCAACAGCCTGCAAAACAGCGCACAGCATCAGCAAAAACTGCGCGTTCTCATACGGAGTTTCGCCCGGCTCAAGAAGATTTAATCCCGTGTCGGTCGTCATCGACCAGTTATTGTGCTTGCCCGAGCCGTTGACGCCGGCAAAGGGCTTTTCGTGCAGCAGGCACACCATATCATACTTACGCGCAAGCTTCTGCATGAGCTCCATGGTTATCTGATTGTGGTCGGCCGCGATATTCGTCGTCGTATACACGGGCGCAAGCTCGTGCTGCGCGGGGGCTACCTCATTATGCTCGGTCTTTGCCAAAACTCCGAGCTTCCAGAGCTCCTCGTCAAGCTCCTCCATAAACGCCGCGACGCGCGGCTTTATCGTTCCGTAATAGTGGTCGTCAAGCTCCTGCCCCTTGGGCGGCTGAGCACCAAAAAGCGTTCGGCCGGTGTACATTATATCCTTGCGCTTTTCGTAAACGCCTTTATCGATGAGAAAATACTCCTGCTCCGGGCCGACTGTTGTTCTGACCGCAGTAACGTCGGTATTGCCAAAAAGCCTCAAAACGCGCAGCCCCTGACGGTTTAATGCTTCCATCGAACGCAGCAGCGGCGTTTTCTTATCCAGCGCCTCGCCGCCGTAGGAGCAGAAGGCCGTCGGTATACACAGGACATTATCCTTTATAAATGCATATGAAGTCGGGTCCCATGCCGTGTATCCGCGCGCTTCAAATGTTGCGCGCAGTCCGCCCGTGGGGAAGCTCGAAGCGTCAGGCTCGCCCTGAATGAGCTCCTTGCCGGAAAACTCCATGATTATTCTGCCGTTATCGCTGGGTGAAATAAAACTGTCGTGCTTTTCGGCGGTGATGCCGGTCATGGGCTGGAACCAGTGGGTAAAATGCGTTGCACCCTTTTCAAGCGCCCAGTCCTTCATGGCATTTGCAACTACCTCTGCTGTTTCACCGTCGAGCCGCTCGCCGAGCTTTATGGAGCGTTGGACCTGCTTATATGCCTGCTTGGGGAGCCGCGCCTGCATGACGCAGTCGTTAAACACCATCGATCCAAACATTTCTATAACATTTTTCATAAACAGATCCGCCTTTCGTTGCATCGGGGCAAAAGCACCCTAATAGGGGAATTATATTACCCCTTACTTCTTTTTGTCAACGCTTATATGTAAAAGCGTTGACAAATATATATCAGGCGTGTATACTGACTGTGCTAATGAAAACCACACAGTTCAGGTTTTCGCTTTGCAGTTAAAAGGCTTATGAAGAATAATTTCAAAAACAATCTGTTGTGGATATTGCTTCTTGTCGCAATATCGGCAATAACCATAAAAATAGTCACGTCCTGCTCGAAAGGCTTTTCGTGGGAACGTTTTGTATGCTTTTTAAAGGGTGCAAACCCCTTATGGATGGTCCTTGCCGCATTGTGTGCATTCGGCTTTGTCTACTTTGAAGGGCTCGGCCTGCAATGCACATGCCGCTTTTTCGGGCACGGCTTTTCCGCAGGAAAGGGCATAATCTTCTCCGCGTCCGACATTTTCTTTTCCGCGATAACCCCCTCGGCAACGGGCGGCCAGCCGGCAGCACTAATTCTCATGATGAAGTACGGAACTCCGGCCGCTGTGTCGGCTATCGCGCTGCTTTTAAATCTTGTGATGTACACGGTAGCGATACTGCTCATAAGTGCGGTGTGCTGCCTCGTGTATCCCGGCATACTTCTGCGAATGAGCCTCGTACCCAAGCTGTTTATAGCTTTCGGCGTTATCGTTCAGATAGCGTTCATAGCGCTGTTTTTGATGTGCATATTTAACGACAGGCTCATTCTCAAGGTCTGCCGTTGGGGACTGAAGCTGCTTTGCAGGCTTCATATTTACAGGAACTATGACGAGCAGTACGAAAAGCTGCTTGCGATGATAAAGCAGTATAAGGAATGCGGCGCGCTTCTGCGGCGCGAGACGGGACTGCTTATCAAAGTGTTCCTTTGCAATCTTGCCCAGCGGCTGTCGGTCATCCTGGTCTCGGTCTGCGTATTTCTCGCGGTCGGCGGGAAGGCCGGCTGCGCGTTCAAGGCCTTCTCGGTGCAGGCTCTCGCGGTTTTGGGATCGAACGCCGTGCCGGTTCCCGGCGCTGTCGGCATTGCCGATTATATCCTGCTCAGCGGCTTTAAGCAGCTCGTGCGCGATCCTGTGAGCATTGAGCTTTTGAGCCGTGGCGTGAGCTTTTACTCTACCATCCTGTTCTGCGGCATACTGCTGCTGTTCGTACTTATTAAAATGAAAACGGTGAAAAAACATGACCTCTAAGAAAATGGCGATCGGCCTTACCTGCTGCTACTTTAAGCATCTCGGCTGGCCGGCGCGGCGCATTATGACGAATCCTATACTCACGGCCGTTATCGGCGCTTATATGGACACAAGGTGTTCAGCGCGGCGCATCGACGGTTTCATCCGCGCAAACGCGCTGGACATGAGCGACTATGTCAAGCAGGATTACCGCTGCTTCAACGACTTTTTCACCCGTCAGGTGAAGGACGGAGCACGATCCGTGAACATGAATCCCGACACGCTCATCTCCCCCTGCGACGGTTACATGTCGGCGTATAAGATCAGCAGCGATGCTGAGTTTGCGATAAAAAACAGCTGGTACAACGTCGAGGATCTCGTCGGAGGCGCGGATATTGCCGAAGATTACATGAACGGCACATGTCTTGTACTTCGTCTCGGCGTTGAGAATTATCACCGCTACTGTTACATAGACGACGGCTTCAAAAGCCGCAACTGGCACATTCAGGGGCGCTATCACCCCGTGCAGCCGATCGTTGTGCGAAAAAGGCCTGTTTTCATACAGAATACACGCGAATACTGCGTCCTGTATACAGAAAACTTCGGCCCGGTCGTGCAGATAGAGGTCGGCGCGTGCCTTGTCGGCAAGATAGATAACTACCGTCAAGCCGGCGTCATTCACCGCGGCGAGGAAAAGGGTCTGTTCCGCTTCGGAGGCTCGACTATAGTCCTGCTGTTTAAGGAGGGTGTGCTCGATATTCCGCCGGAGGTCTTCTCCGACACTCTGCGCGGCAAGGAACACCCCGTGCGCTTCGGCAGTGAGATATGCAAAAAAGCTCAGGTCAAATGACCTGAGCTTTTGCTTAGATTTTTTGTAAGATTTCTTCGTCTGCGGAGTCTTAATTGCAAAAGGAGGTGGTAGCGCAGTGGAGTTTGAACAGATATATCGTACCTATTTCAAGCCAATATATCACTATGTGTGGCAGCTTTCGGGCAGCGAGCATATTGCAGAGGAGATCACAAGCGAAACCTTTTTCAAAGCCATCAATTCCATAGATAATTTTCGCGGTGACTGTGATATGCGCGTCTGGCTTTGTCAGATCGCTAAAAACACCTATTACTCATACTTGAAAAAGAATAAAAGAGTATCGAGCATCGACGAGCTGGATTTACAGAGTATTGCCGCCGAGGACGTTCTTATTGATACACAAATCGGTGAGCAAGAGGATGCCCGCAAAATACGAAAGATCCTGCACGATATATCCGAACCATATAAGGAAGTTTTCATGTGGCGTGTATTCGGAGAATTGTCATTCAAGGAAATCGGCGCTCTCTACGAAAAAAGCGATAATTGGGCTTGCGTTACCTACCACCGGGCAAGAAAAATGATACAACGCAGATTGGAGGAGAATGAACATGAAAAATGAGTGCGGCATCGTTCGGGATATTCTGCCCCTGTACCTTGAAAACATGGTCAGCGATGAGACGGGGGCGTTTGTCAAAGAACACCTCAAAGTCTGCCCGGAATGTACCGCGGAGTTTGAAACATTGAAAGCTGGGCCAAAGGTTGAAAAAGTCGGCAGCAAAATGAGGGACAGTTTGGAAACGGAAGTGATGAAGTCCATGAAGGCTGCCCGTAAGAATTTCCGTAAAAAGGCATACCGCGTTGCGGCTGTTATTGCCGGAATCTTTATCACCATATGCGTACTGCTTCACTTTTTCCCTGTGTACCGCATCGTGGATATTGGCTCTATGTCGATTGGCGGCTATTATAGCGGTGAACAGATTGCCAAGGCGCTTTATATCGGCTCTGCATCCGACCGCAGAGAAGCACAGACAGTTTTGCGTCTGGCGGATCAGGCGTTCAATGATGTGCAGCATACAAGCGTTGAAAACGAAGAAAAATATGGTCTGCTCGCTCGATATGCGACCGATACTGACAGCTATGGTGATACGGCGTTCAATGAACATTCGTTAGAGCTGTGGTCTGCTCATCTTGGGAAAGACGAGGGCTATATCTGGGTCTATTACTCGTCCGAAACCTTCAATCACGACGGAAGTATCGCTCACGGAAGCCGGAATATTCCCTCTCTCTGGAAAGTAGAAAGGAATGACAGCGGAGAATGGATAGTCGTTCAGATCCGTGAGCATCCATAAGCGAGCAGGAGGTCAAATAAAAGCCTGTCGGACTATTCGAGGTGTATAATTCCTTCAACGAGTGGTTTGCTCTGCTCATCGCAAGCTGCCAGCGTCAGGGGCTTATACGCAACAAAAACAAGCCCGAGGATATAGTCGCTCTCGGCATCCGCATCGCCATCGGAGCAGCCTATGAATGGTGTCTCACGGGCGGCAGCTTCGATTTTCGCGAGGTAGCGATAAGCGAACACGAAACACTATACGACGTTCCGCCCGAGTTTCGTCGGAAAACGACAAGGGCGTAATTATATAATCGTAGCGAGAGCACAAATTGTGCACAATTATTTTCTTATGTAACTGGTTATTTTGCCGTTTTTAAACTTTTTGTATGAATACCGTTGCAAGTCCTGTAATAATTCTGTATAATATTTGTTGACATATTGACACCGTAAATATTTTATTGGCCATTTATTTTATGTCAATAGAGCAAGGAGGAATATTATGAAAAATCGCATTATCAGCCTGATGCTGGTGCTGGTGCTCGTGTTCACGCTGCTGCCGGTTTACGCCATTGCAGACGCCAATGCGGAAACCGAACCCAAGGACGATCCGGGCATGACGCTTGAGCAAAGTCCGGACATACAGGCGCTCGTCGATCAGATAAAAAAATTGCTTAACGGCGAGCAAGACAATGGGCAGCTCAAGACTAAGCTTCAGGAGCTTCTCAAGGACTTGGACAGCAAGGACATGTCCGCGCTGTTTAAGGCGCTCATCAAGCAACTCCCCAAAGATCAGCTTGACAAGTTGCTTGGCGCTCTTGACGATCCTACACTTCAGAAAATATTCGGTATGCTCAAGAGCGATGAGGCTAAGGCTCTTGTAGAAACGATTAAGAAACTTATTGCTGGCGAAGGCGATGTAAAAGATCTTCTCAACGGCCTCTCTTTAGACCAGGTCAAAGCTCTTTTAGAACTGTTCATCGATAATGACGAGCTTGATAGGCTTTTTAATAATATTCCTCAGGAGGAGCTCGAAAAATTACTTGAGGACTTCCTCAATGGCAACGGCAAGCTTGAAGACATATTCAAACTCATACCGGAAGGTGCGCTCAAAGCTCTGCTGGAAAGCCTCAAGGGGAAAAATGATATTCTTGACAAGCTGCTCGAAAACATCAATCCGGAAACCCTCCTTGAAGCGCTCAAGGGTCTTATAGGCGACGACGGGAATATAGACATCGAGGATCTGCTTAAATATCTTGACAAGGACGCTCTCATCAAGGCGCTCAAAGACCTTCTTGCGAAGAACGAAGACATCGGTAAAATACTCGAAAAGCTTGATATCGAGCAGCTCAAGGGTATTATTGAGGGACTTCTGAACGGAAATTTCGATGATCTCAAGAACCTTCTCCCGAAGCTCGATATCGACACGCTGATGAAGATGCTTGAAAGCCTTTTCGGTGACAACGAGACGCTCAAAAAGCTGCTGGAGAATCTTGATATCGAGCAGCTCAAGGAAATCATCAAGGGTCTTCTCGATAAGAACGGAGACATCGAGGATATCCTTAAGAATCTTGACAAGGACAAGCTTCTTGAGCTGTTCAAGCAGTTTATCGACGACAACGAGACGCTCAAAAAGCTGCTGGAGAATCTTGACTCCGACCAGATCGCGGATATACTCAAAAAGCTTCTCGAGGGCGGCTTTGACATAAACGGCCTGCTGAAAAATCTTGACGCCTACACCTTCCTCAAGTTCATCGCTGGTCTCATGGGCAGCGAGCTTGACGTTACCGGCCCCAATGACGTTACCGTCAAGGAGGGCGAGAGCGCAACGTTCAAGGTTAAGGTAAACACCGCGGGAACATATAAGTATCTGTGGCTCGAGCCCGATGCCGTTAAGAGCATCGACTTCGGCGGAATCGATCTTTCCGGCAGCAAGCTGCAGATCGCGCTCAAGCTTCTTGCGGCGCTCAAGAAGGTATCCCTGAGCACCACCGATACCCTTACCATCGCAAAGGCCGCCGCGAGCGACAACGGCAGAGCCTTCGCCTGCATGATCTACAACGTTGATCTTAAGAGCCCCACCATGTACATCACCAACGAGGCAAAGCTGACCGTTGCCGCTCACGAGCACACCAAGGTCATCGACACCCCTGCAGTTGCAGCTACCTGCACAAAGGACGGCTGCACCGAGGGCAGCCACTGCAGTGAATGCGGCGAGGTCCTCAGCAAATCCGAGGTCATCCCCGCAACCGGTCACAACTATGTACACAAGGTATGTGCAAACTGCGGCGACGAAATTCCCTTCCCCTTCACTGACGTGAAGAAGACCGACTGGTGCTACAACGACGTCAAGTACGTCTGGCAGTATGACATCATGTTCGGCGTTTCCGACACGAAGTTCGGTCCCCGCACCTACATGACCCGTGCAATGTTCGTCACCGTTCTGTACCGTCTGGAGGGCTCCCCGTCCGTTGAAGGCATGCAGATCCCCGCATTCACCGACATTGGCGCTAAGTGGTGCTATGACGCAATAATCTGGGCATACAACACCCACGTCACCTACGGCAAGACTGCTACCACCTTCGATCCTAATGCTTCGATAACCCGTGCGGAGATTGTCGCAATGATCTACCGCTACGCAGGCTCACCCAGCGTCAGCGGCTCGCTCGGCGGCTTTGTCGACGCATCCTCCATCGGCGCATGGGCAAAGGATGCGGTTATCTGGGCAACCTCTCTTGGCGTTATCCACGGCTACACTGACGGCCGCTTCGGCCCGAACCGTACCGCGTTGCGCTCTGAGATGGCAGCAATGCTCCATCGCTACATGGAGATGTCCAGCATCCTGTAAATCAAACATAAAAACAGTCTCCTGCAAGATAATCTTGCAGGAGACTGTTTTCTTAAATTTATGTGTCAAGCCTGTAATAGTACAGTGTACCGGTGTCGCTATCGTAAACTGCGATAGTAAAATTATACGAATTGCGAGCAAAGAACGGTATCTGCGTGTCGGTATGCCTATCATTAAACCAACACCACGTATGCTCAGGCTCGGGCAGGATCGGGAACATAGGAGCGACAGAATCCGTACCGTATAAAACACCGTATGCCGTCTCGTCCTCACCGAGAGGCTTCCATGCGTCGGACTTTAATATAACGTCAGCTTGAAAGTCACCGTCAGGCTCTACCGTTATACGCAGTTCGCCGTCGCCGAGAAATCCGCCATGTGTATCGCTGTATGAGCTGATCTGCTTTTCGGATATGTCTGTACCCAGATCATTATTCAAATGCCGCAGGGCCGCACTCTCGTCGCTCTCACAGCCGCACAGGCACACCGACAGAATAATTGCAGCGAGTATCACGCTGAGATATCGCTTCATTGTTACACCACCTTAATATTTCTTTGAGCTCATTATAGCATAGCAGCTTAAGGACTGCAAATAGCATGGCTAAACAGCCCACTCATAATAGCGTATTCGCAATTAATCAATACTCGTTTCAATTCGTATCCTACAGTCCAAAATCTAAGAAACCGTAGGCCTATAAGCAAAACCTTAGGCCCAGAAGCCGATTAATGCCATTAATAGTCACTTTTCTTTATTCTGCCAAACAATAAAACGTCGCAAAAAGTTCAGAAAAAATAAAAAAAGCCCGATAGAATCAAACAAATTCTATCGGACAGTTCGTTCTGGCAGGGGAAGAAGGCTTCGAACCCTCGGCCTACGGTTTTGGAGACCGCCGCTCTACCAGCTGAGCTATTCCCCTATAAAATTGGTGGGCCTTCAGGGACTCGAACCCCAGACCGACCGGTTATGAGCCGGTTGCTCTAACCAACTGAGCTAAAGGCCCTAATATCAGTATTGCCGTCACAAATGTGGCGGCAATACCATTGGCGCCCCCTGTAGGATTCGAACCTACGACCCTGCGGTTAACAGCCGCATGCTCTACCTGTTGAGCTAAGGAGGCAAAAGCAAAGGGCCTGACTTGCGCCAAACCCTTCGATGTTGGCATTGACCTATCTTCCCGGTCCGTCTCCAGACAAGTATTGTCGGCACTGGTGAGCTTAACTTCCGTGTTCGGAATGGGAACGGGTGGACCCTCACCGTTAAAAACACCAACTGCATTTGGAACACACCAAATACTACATTATTACGCTCTCAATGTCAAGAGCTTTTTTGCAAGGGGAAGAAAAAATCTTCCCCTTGTGGTACACCATCAGGGACTCGAACCCTGGACACCCTGATTAAGAGTCAGGTGCTCTACCAGCTGAGCTAATGGTGCATATGGTGACCCGTAGGAGAGTCGAACTCCTGATTCAGGCGTGAGAGGCCTACGTCTTAACC
>CAKUAS010000027.1 GCA_934636655.1 uncultured Oscillospiraceae bacterium | reverse complement strand
GAGATCATGGCCGAGATCATGGAGTATGTAGTGAAGATGGAAGGCATCACCGGCAAGAAGTTCGGCGATCTTGAAAATCCTCTCCTCGTCTCCGTTCGCTCCGGCGCACGCGCATCCATGCCCGGCATGATGGACACGATCCTCAACCTCGGTCTTAACGAGCAGGTCGTTGAAGTCATAGCCAAGAAGTCCAACAACCCCCGTTGGGCATGGGACTGCTACCGCCGCTTCATCCAGATGTACTCCGACGTTGTCATGGAGGTCGGCAAAAAATACTTCGAGCAGCTTATTGATGAAATGAAAGAGGATCGCGGCGTAACTCAGGACGTTGAGCTGACCGCGGACGACCTCAAGGAACTTGCGGGCAAGTTCAAGTCAGAATACAAGGAAAAGATCGGCGAGGACTTCCCCACCGACCCGAAAGAGCAGCTCATGGGCGCTATCAAGGCAGTTTTCCGCAGCTGGGATAACCCCCGCGCAAACGTCTACCGCCGCGATAACGACATCCCCTACTCCTGGGGCACCGCTGTCAACGTGCAGTCCATGGCATTCGGCAACATGGGCGATGACTGCGGCACCGGCGTTGCGTTTACCCGCGACCCCGCTACCGGCGAGAAGAAGCTCATGGGCGAGTTCCTGACCAATGCACAGGGCGAAGACGTCGTCGCAGGTGTCCGCACCCCGATGCCCATCGCTCAGATGGCAGAGAAGTTCCCCGAGGCATTTGCTCAGTTCGAGAACGTCTGCCAGACTCTTGAGAATCACTACCGCGATATGCAGGACATGGAGTTCACCGTTGAAAACGGCAAGCTCTACATGCTCCAGACCCGTAACGGCAAGCGCACCGCACAGGCCGCGCTCAAGATCGCATGCGACCTCGTCGACGAGGGCATGATCAGCGAAAAAGAAGCCGTTGCGATGATAGATCCGAGAAACCTCGACACTCTGCTGCATCCCCAGTTCGACGCTGCCGCCCTCAAGGCCGCAACTCCGATGGGCAAGGGCCTGGGCGCATCTCCCGGCGCTGCATGCGGCAAGGTCGTGTTCACCGCTGAGGAAGCAAAGGCATGGAATGAGCGCGGCGAAAAGGTCGTTCTCGTCCGTCTCGAGACCTCTCCCGAGGATATCGAGGGCATGAAGGCCGCACAGGGCATCCTGACCGTTCGCGGCGGCATGACCAGCCACGCGGCAGTCGTCGCCCGCGGCATGGGCAAGTGCTGCGTCTCCGGCTGCGGCGACATTAAGATGGACGAGGATAACAAGCAGTTCACCCTCGCCGGCAAGACCTTCCACGAGGGCGACTTCATCTCCCTCGACGGCTCGACCGGTAAGATCTACGACGGCATTATCCCCACAGTTGACGCTTCCATCGCGGGCGAGTTCGGCCGCATCATGGCATGGGCCGACAAATATCGCCGCCTGCAGGTACGCACGAACGCCGACACTCCGTACGACGCACGCAAGGCTCGTGAGCTCGGCGCACAGGGCATTGGCCTGACCCGTACCGAGCATATGTTCTTCGACAGCGACCGTATCGCAGCATTCCGCGAGATGATCTGCGCCGACACACTTGAAGAGCGCGTCGCGGCTCTTGCAAAGCTCGAGCCCATGCAGCAGGCCGACTTCGAGGGCATCTACGAGGCAATGGAAGGAAACCCGGTAACCATCCGCTTCCTCGATCCTCCTCTCCACGAGTTCGTTCCCACCGAGGAAGCCGATATCGAGGCACTGGCAAAGGCGCAGCATAAGTCCGTCGAGGCCATCAAAGCGCTCATCGCATCTCTGCATGAGTTCAATCCCATGATGGGTCACCGCGGCTGCCGTCTGGCCGTCACCTATCCCGAGATCGCCGCGATGCAGACCCGCGCTGTCATCAGCGCCGCTATAAACGTCCAGAAGCGTCATCCCGAGTGGAAGATGGTTCCCGAGATCATGATCCCGCTGGTCGGAGAGGTCAAGGAGCTCAAGTACGTTAAGGACGTCGTTGTCAAGAATGCAGACGAGCTGATCGCCGCAAGCGGCATCGAGATGAAGTACCTTGTCGGTACAATGATCGAGATCCCCAGAGCTGCTCTGACCGCAGACGAGATCGCCAAGGAGGCAGAGTTCTTCTCCTTCGGCACCAACGACCTTACTCAGATGACCTTCGGCTTCAGCCGTGACGACGCCGGCAAGTTCCTCGGCGCTTACTATGATAAGAAGATCTACGAGAACGACCCGTTTGCAAAGCTCGACCAGGTCGGCGTAGGCAAGCTCGTCAAGATGGCATGCCAGCTTGGCCGCGCCACCCGTCCCGACCTGCACCTCGGCATCTGCGGCGAGCACGGCGGCGATCCTTCGTCCGTTGAGTTCTGCCACAAGGTCGGCCTCGACTATGTCTCCTGCAGCCCCTTCCGCGTTCCTATCGCCCGTCTCGCCGCCGCACAGGCTGCTATTAAAGAAAAGTAGGCTATCGTCCCGTCAGAGGAAAACTGAATAGACCTATCGTATGTACGGTGAGGATGCTCGTCATCCTCACCGTATTCTTTTGGCAACAAAAGAGAACCCCCGGCTCTGCCGGGGGGATAAAAGAGCCTATGGCGTGGAAGAGAGCAGAAAAGAAAAAGTCTCCAAGTTAGAGTAAGTGAAAAGATTGCCGACCAATACTTACAAAAACGAGGAGACTAATTCATGACAAGCAATAGAATTACCGACAAGCAAAAAGGTATCCGGTGATGGTGATAGCCCGTTTACGGGCGGTAGGGCAGAGAATACAAGCGAAGAAAAATTCAGTGCCCCTTGAGGGGCTTGCCAGTAATAGGCCCTTATAGGGCCTGGTCAAACCTCCGGCTTAGCCATAGGTTTTGACTTGGCTCGCAAAATACCAGGACGAGAGAGGTGTCAGTTGAACGCAAAAAGTACACGGCAAAAAGAGACAAGTTGCCTTCGGCGACTCACTTTTGACCGTGTCTCAACATTAGCAGACATTTTGGCCGCTTATTAGGATTTGCAGAGAAGCCGCGTATATTCGATTTTTCAATCACAAAGCCAACATCTTTGTACAATTTAATGGCGGCCACGTTATCTTCCAACACATGCAGATACATATCCTTATTCGAATTATCCTCAATAAACCGAACGAGTAGCTGTTTGCCGATTCCTCTGTCTCTAAAGTTAGTGGCAATGCAGAAACTATGGAGATATAGCGAATTATCCGGTTCGGAGCGTATATTATCTAGAATTTTTTCAAAATAATTTTCACATGTATATATATAACTGTTCGGCAGGGTAGCATATTTTTTCTTTAAATCTTTGTAATCCATTTCGCATTTAGTGCTTTTGTCAAAAAAACATAATACTCCCGCCAAGCGTCCGTCACTTTTTGCAATATACATATTATTGCTTCCGAAAGGGCCATCGACATCTGCAAAGAACTCTGGCAAAACGGTTTTAGCTATTGTTCTTCGTGAAAAAGCGGCCGGGAATATGTATGGATCTGCGCCAAACATAATTGCGGCTATCTCTTCATACGATTTCGCGGATGCACCTTTTTCTATCTCAATTTTCCCGGAGTTTGTGTCATTTGCGTATAGATTAAAATCATGCCAATGATCCAAAGAATACTGCGCCTGGAGTATTTCCCTGCCATGTGCTATTCGGTATGCTTTCCAACTTTTATATAGCTTGAAACATCCTCTGTAATCATCGGGGAATACGAACAAATGCTTCTGCTGAATTTCGGGATTGTTGACAGCCAGGAAGAATCTATATGACATGAGATCGTCTATGACCTCAAGTTTCAGCGTTCCGTTAAGTACCAGTGGGGCAAGTCCTTCAAGATAAACCAGATAATTGACTACATATTGCCTGTTGTTGTTATTTATCACCGAATTAGTTCGCGGTATACCGTCTATTTCATCCATGTATTCTTTATCGATAAGACGTTCAATTTCAATCACATGCTCGTCTTCCAAAAATGATTGATTGTACTGAAACAGGAATCGTGCAGCTTCTATTTCGCTCTGTTGCTTGGCCTCCCGGTTATCCTGACCAAGCTGGACTATGATCATCACGGCGGCCAGTGCCTGAACTATTACTTGCCCTGTTGATGCTATTGTAGATGCCTGCTCGGGATCCATCGCAAATAGTTTCGTCAAACACTCAAGCATAAATTGGGATATCACGAATGGCAGTACGATCAAAAGCACTGCGGCTATCACAAGATGCTGTATGTTCTTTTTCCTCATCCCTAAATCTCCTCTATATTTTTATTTCTCTTCTACGCTACCAGTCAAAATTTAACTGATCATAGCTGGTATTATATACTATTAGTTAAAAATTATCAACACTGCTAAGCTGAATTTGGGCGATTTTTCCGCCTATCGTTTTTTAATACGTCAGCTTTTGACCATTTCTGCTTATAAAAAACAAAACCATGTCATACTGTGCAAAACAGCTGCTGTGTGATTTGGACCGCCGTACATGAGAGATTTGCATATCTATATCGTTGAAATGTTGCTGGGTTTACTTATGAACATTTCAGCGAGACGGTTGATTTTCTTCCTCCAACAGCGTATAATGCTCATTGAAAAGTAGCATGATAATACCAGCAAGTTTTCAATGGAGGCTAAGGTATGGAAATAAAACGAGATCGCTATTTGAAGAGAATCATCTCCTTTATGTGGGATGGTCAGGTAAAGGTGATCACCGGCATCCGCAGATGCGGCAAGTCCTATCTGCTTCGCAATCTGTTCAAAAGTTACCTTCTAAGCGAGGGCGTTGCCGAAGATCACATTTTATCCTTTGAGCTGGATTTGACCCGTGATATTCGCTATCGCAATCCGCTGGAGCTTGCGTCTCATGTACGGGAGATCGTTGAACACAGCGCGGATCAATATTATCTCTTTGTAGACGAGATTCAGATGTCCGATGAGGTTCCGAATCCTTATAATCCGGACGGAAAGAAGATCACCTTTTACGACGCGCTCAACGATTTGAAGTCCCTTTCCAACTTGGACATTTATGTGACCGGAAGCAACTCCAAAATGCTGTCCTCTGACATACTGACTGAGTTCCGAGGGCGGAGCGATGAGATCCGTGTGCATCCGCTTTCTTTTGCTGAATACTACTCGGCGGTTGGCGGAGATAAGCAGGACGCTTTTGACGAGTTTGCTTTCTACGGCGGTATGCCGCTGATCCTGTCCCGCCCCACAGACGCTGCAAAGATGGCGTATCTGAAATCGCTGTTTTCGGAGGTTTATCTGAAGGACATTGTGGAGCGGGGGAAGATCAAGCGAGAGGATGTGCTGTCCGCTATTCTTGATCTCCTTTGTTCGTCCATCGGCTCCCTGACCAATCCCACGAAGGTGGCCGCCGCCATCAACACCATGCAGAAGCGCAGCGGTGAGAGTGTAGTTGCCCTGAATACTGTGAAAGCCTATATGGATCACTTATCGGATTCCTTCCTCTTCACCGAATGCAAACGCTGGGATGTTAAGGGCAAGAGCTATTTTGACTATCCCAACAAATACTACTGTGAGGACATCGGACTGAGGAATGCCCGTATCGGCTTCCGCCAGCAGGAAATGACGCACATCATGGAGAACATCATTTTCAATGAGCTACAGATCCGTGAATGCTCCGTTGACATCGGCATCGTCTATGGCAATGAGAAAAATGCCAAAGGAAAGGTAACTCCGGTTGCGCGGGAAATCGACTTCATTGCGACCTCCGGCGGCAAGAAGACCTACATTCAGTCTGCCTACGCATTGGGATCGGAGGAAAAGGCAATCACCGAGAATAAGCCTTTTGCGCTGACCGGCGATTCCTTCCCGAAGATTATCGTGCGTCATGACATTCGCAAGCGTTGGTACGATGACAACGGCATTCTCAATATCAGCGTCATCGACTTTCTGCTGGATGACACGCTTGTCTAAATCACTTCCTTATAAAATCAATAATAAAGCCACACGGTCTTTTAACCGTGTGGCTTTATTTATTTTGCGGTTGTGATCGATGTTGTGTATGTGCGGGTATCTGCTCCGCTGCTGTTCCTTGCAAAGAATGTGACAACAGCGTAGTATTTCTGACCGGCCACGCCGGAGTAGGGGACAGAGCCGCTGTGGTAAGCTGTGTTATAGCCCATCATATATTCGTTTCCGCTTGCAGTGTATGAGATGGATTTTACAAACGTGCCGTTTGATTTATATATCTCAATTGTGCTGGCACCGAGTTTAGTCATCGTTCCGGTCCCGACAACTCTAAAATCAATATAAAGTTTCCCGTTGCTTGATGCTACGACCGAAGCGCCGTAGCCCGAAAACCATGCGCTGGCCCTTGCTTCCGCGGCCAGGGCGTACACCGGTACGCCGACTAAAAACACGATCACGAGTATTACCGAAATCAGTTTCAGTATCCTTTTGCTCATTACTTTTCTCCTTAGCTTTGCTTAAGTGAGTTTATTATTTTTAAAGCCTCATCATGGGATGGAATGCCGAGGATCGTACATTCAACGTTCTCCGAAAGCCAGGTAACAAAGTAATCATCCATATTCGACATTATATAATATGTGGTCCCGTCACTTTCATATTTTTCGGGAGAAAGTGCATCCTTCTCAAGCTGAAAAGATGTGGAATCCCCTGAATATATACTATACATAAGCATGATGTCATTTGAACCATTGCTTAGTTGACAAAAAATGTTGACAGTTTCGGCGAGATCGTCACACTGTAAAGCCGAGATTTCATATCCTTCTGGGATATAGCTGGGGATGAGTTTGGTGAGCAGACCATGTTCGCTCATCATAATTTTCAATTTCTCCAGCTCCTCGGGTATCTGCTTGACGTAGGGGGTAGGCTCGGCCTCGTTCGCGGCCGTCTCAAAGCCGAAGGTGTCCTTCGTCCAGACTATGATCGCGTCCCAAATATCATACCCCAGCGCTTTGGAGGTAAACGATCCGACGAGGATTATGCAGACGACTGCGGCGACGGATATTAGGGACTTTATTCCGCGATTTATGCCCTTGCGCGAGCTTTTGATGCTCGTAATTTCGGCGACAGGTTCGTCATCGAAGCCGTCGTCGAACTCATCATCAAAGTCGTGTAAGGGTTTTCCGTCATTATCCTCGGTGTTGTAGTACTTCTGAAACTCTTCCCATGCCTTTTGGACATCGGGTAGGTGATGTTTGTTCTCTTCTTTTTCTCGTCGGGCAAGCACCTCCATTACATACAAAACTTCGTCCATATCCGAATCGTCTCGATACGAATCCTGACGCAGATATTCATTCAGCTCAGCCGTGCTCATATTGTCAAACCTGGAATAATCATGGCTTGTTTGCCTGGTTGATTCAGCCATCAATAATAACCTCCTTGCTTATATATGTCCGCAGAACGCCATTTGGGGACATGCAATTATAAAAAATTTTCTGTAAGTGAATTCTTGAGCTTCTTTTTGGCGCGCTGAACACGCTTCTTGCAGGCTTCAACCGATATGCCGAGCTCTTTCGAGACTTCGATAACGGGTCTGTTTTCTATAACGATCCGCTTTATCAGCTCAAAATCCTCTTTTCCCAAGGCGGAGGTGCAGTACATCTCCAAATCTACGTTATCTTCGGATATATCCGTCGACATTTTCTCTACGGTCATTATGGTCAGCAGTACTTTTTTAAGCTTTGCCTGATTTCTGCGGGCGTTAAGAATTATGTTTTTCAGAGTGATGGTAAGCCAGCCCTGCCGGTTTTGGCTTTCCATGAACCTGTCTGCTCTTGCGCAGGCTATTCGGAAGGTCTCCTGAACGGCCTCTTCGGCCAAATGACGGTCATTGAGTGAGTTCCTTGCATATATGAGGAGTTTGGGATACATCTCAATGTACAGTTCTTCAATGATCTTGTTTCTTTCTATCTCTATGCTCATATCTATTTCTCCCACAAAAAATGAGCTAATTATTGTCGAATGCGTCTATGCAGAGACGTATCATTTTCTCAATCGCGGCTATAAAGGACGGCGATTTGTCCTTCAGAAGCATTTCTATATTTTTTATATGCGTGCCGCCGGTCGGCTCATAGAGCAGACGATCAACTGTTACGCCTAAGCATTCGGCAAGCTTATAAAGCACGGCAACGCTCACGCCTTTGTTGCCGCGCTCAAGGTTTGCATAAAACGATGTGCTTATGCCGGCCGACTCCGCAAGTTCTTCCTGTGTTAAGCCGACATCGGCTCTTAAACTGCATAAATTGTTCCCGATAATTGTGGCAAGTTCATGCTTGTCCATATGATATCAACTCCTTGTGGGGATAATTATATTTTCCCCGAGGAAAGTGTTGAATTGTCTATCGGGATGCAATTATATTTCTGACAGAAATGTTTTTCGATAAGTCCATTATATACTTAAAGGCTTGTTCTTTAGGAAGCATTATGTCGCGACAATCTTTAGCCATTTATGCAAAAGTGCTTACTCGCAGACCTGAACGAGTGTAAATCGTGTCGTTGGGGTAAAACCTGTTTCTCCGTAGTATTTAACTCTCACCCCTTTTCCCGCGAGTTTTCTTGTTTCTGCGGTCTCGGATTTTACAAAAAGGAGAATGTTCGCGGCATTGTCGGCAATGATGCTTTCGATTTCTTCATTCATCCAGCTGAGATCTTTGCTCGAGATGCAAATTTCACTTTGAGTTTTGGCTATTTCTTTTATTCTTTCCTGTATTTCTTCGTCGCTGCTTAAAACAGTTTCGGTGATCCTATTATCAGCAATTGTTTGATGGCTAAGGTATGCGATACCGGTGATGCCGAGCAAAACTATTAGTATCTTGGCTCCGAGCGGCAGTTTTTGCGCAAAGACTGAACTTTGCAAAGAGACATCAGATACGATGGCTGATATTTTTTCTTTTTTCATGATTTATGCTCCATTTCTCTTTCTTAGGCGGATTCAATTTGCCGAACAGCTTTTTAAGAACGTAACAGTGAAAACGCAAAAAGAAAAATAACATATTGCTTGATTTGTTTGTAACATGAAAAACGGTATAGATTTCAGCATCATAGTTGAGCTAAAGAGAATTGGTATAATATATAAAATAACTTGCCCTGCGGGATCATCTCCTTTCATTAAAGCTTAGCTGTTCGCAAAAAAGCCACCAAATATTAATATGTCGAAACTATCCCGTTTGGGGACATGTTTCGACATATTTTTTTAAAAAAATTTTTTGAATGAGAATTGTGCATGTATAAAAATGGTGGATTTTGACTTTCGTTTTTGCCAAATAGTGTTTTTTAGCTTCAAAAAAGAGCAAACTGTTTTCTACATATTTTTTGCGTGATTGCAGAGAATAAGCATTGCACCAAAAAAATACGGAGGATCATAGATATGAAAGCAACAGGGATAGTCAGGCGCATCGACGATCTGGGCAGGGTTGTTATTCCTAAAGAGATACGCCGAACAATGCGTATCCGTGAGGGCGACCCGTTGGAGATATTCACAGACCGCGACGGCGAGGTCATCTTCAAAAAGTATTCGCCGATAGGTGAGCTAAGCGACTTTGCCGCACAGATATGCGACAGCCTGCACCGCTCGACCGATGCGATCGCAGCGGTCTGCGACCGTGACAGCATCATTGCCGTGTCCGGCGCGTCAAAGCGTGAGCTTCTTGAAAAACGAGTATCACCGGCGCTCGAACGCATAATGGAATCGCGCAGCAGTATACGCTATGAGGGCGCAGACCCCATACACGTTCTCGACGGCGACGAGCGTTACTACGTTTCGGCCGCTTCTCCGATCATCAGCGAGGGCGACATACTCGGTTGTGTGATGTTTGTAAGCCAAAACGCAGCCGCAGGCAGCGATATCGAGTTCAAGCTCGTGCAGACTGTGGCATCGTTCCTCGGCAAGCAGATGGAAAGCTGAAAAAGCAGACGCTTAGCGTCTGCTTTTTTGAAAAATGTGGTCAATTATTATACTTTTGCGAGGAAGCACTCTTGGCTCTCAACCTCAGAGTAGAGTATTGCCCCGCCCTCACCGATGTCAAAAACGCTTATGACATCTGCCATGGCGTTGCCATCTTCAGATTTCACGAGCTTAGAATAAACGTTCGCACATCCGTCAAACAGCTCTTCATTGAGCACGCAGCCGTCCTCGCCGGGATAGAGCGCAACATAGAACGTTCCGGCCTCAACGAGATCTTGGAAGAAATGGCTGCCGTAGCTCAGTTCGGGACGCAGTCCGTGGGAGCTGTAGGCCAGTTCCGCAATGCAGTCAAAGCGGTTTATCTCCATGAAATGCACAGGTACGCCGAGACTGGGCGTTGTCGTGCCCCAGCGTCCCGGACCGAGCAGGATAGTGCCCTCGCCGCGAAGAATGGTGTTTAGCTCGCCGAGTTTACGGGCTACCTGATATTTGCGCTGCTCCGGCAGGGCGAGGTATGGCTCGACCTTGACCATGACGGCGTATCGGACCGGAAGACATACATTGCCGCCCATAAAGTTTCCCTCTGTGCGGAAGTACAGCTCCTTGACCTTGGGCATGACGCCGGCTGCGCCTACGCCCCGAGTCTGAAGCGGCCTGCATTGCAGGAGGTTTACGCGGTAATTGCCCTCAGGGTCGAAATTGCAGGCGTACTCGATGTCGACAGGGTAGTCGTACTTTTCCTCGAGTATACGCATGGCCTCGGTCATGACGGCGGCAAAGTCGGTCTTTCCGAGCAGCTTGCGGAAATTGAGGATATCCGGTGCGTCGGCGGCGCTAAGTCCCATCTCGCGCAGACGCGCTGCGGTGGGGTAGTCGAGTTCCATGAACAGTGACGAATCGGCCTTGAGGTCGCGCTTATCTATGCTCTCGACATTTATTGTCTCAAATTCGTTGTCCTTGAGACTTATTACATCCATCTTATGCTGCGAGTATTTGTATTCGTCGCCGTATGCGACCATTGGCGGTGCGGTGGGAGCATCCATGTTCAGAAGCCTTGCGTAGTCGTCGGCCTCACGGTCGACGGCGCGTGTGCCCATGCCGAAAACGAGGCGAAGCATGCCCTTATTCTCTGCCGAGGAGTTCTGCTTGTTCAGGTACAGGTTCTTTGAGTGGCCGACGCCGGCGATGTGAGGATAGTAATAT
This sequence comes from uncultured Oscillospiraceae bacterium, assembly GCA_934636655.1. Classification (GTDB taxonomy): domain Bacteria; phylum Bacillota; class Clostridia; order Oscillospirales; family Oscillospiraceae; genus F23-B02. Next base: position 11,036 of record CAKUAS010000027.1, on the reverse strand, counting down.
TCGCCGTGAACGTCGCCGCACACGCGCATGACCAGCAGCGCCATCTGTTCGTCGCGGTCGAGGAGATTGCGTTCTGCGCGATATTTTATCGCGTCGGGATCGACGGTGCTGGCATAGACCTGCTTTACGGCGCGCTCAAATACATCGTAGCGTTCTTTCAGACTGCCCTGATTGGGGCAGAAAACGCTCTCGTATTTCCCGGCGAAGGCGTTGCCGAAGCCATCCTCCAGTATGGAGCTTGAGCGTACAATGATCGGCGACTGACCGAAGTATTCGAGCATGGACATGAACTGTTCCTTGATGCTCGGCATGAATGTGCCGTTAAGCAGCAGTTCTCGGATATCTGGGGCGTACTTGAGGTAATCGTCCGCCTCGATCATATGGATTCTGGAGCCCCACAGTCCGCTCTGAACGGCGTAGGTGTAGAATACGTCGGCACCTATGTAATACGAATCGTGCGGTTCTATGCGTGCGTTATACAGCTCGGGGGCTTCGTCGCGAAGAATATTTCGCGCAAGCAGCATACCGGCGGCCTTGCCTCCAATACAGCCTGTACCGATCTCACGGTTTTTGATGTACATGAGATCCTTCATCGTGAAGTATTTTTTGCACAGGGCAAAGCGCGTCGGCTCGTTGCCGAGAAGGCAGCGCATGATGTTTTCTTTTAAAAGCTTTCCGGCTTCATCGGTCGGTTCGCGGCCGTCGGCAACAGAGTCAAACATGCTGTCCCAGCAATCGCGCCGTTCGCCGGTCTGCGTAAAGCGCTCGAATATGGCGTAGTTGTCGGCGCTCGAGGTGAGCGTGCGCCACCGCGTGCCGGTGATCTTCAGGGGGAAGTAAGTAGTTGCGGTGTTGCGTCCGCGCACTTTTACGGGATGCATGTAGACACTGCCGTCGAGTGTGCGGATATTTACGAGCAGAGGCGCTTCCTTACGGATACGCGATATCGTTTCGTATGTGTGCTTTTCGTAGTCAATGGGCTGATATGCGATCGCCTGACGGCGAATAAGAAACGGACTGATGAGCAGGAAAAAGTTCGATATCATGAGGTCGGAGAACCAGTATTTCTGCAGATCCGACAGGCAGTCGAACACGAAAAACGTGCCCAGTGGCTCTTTGTCGATGATCCGGTGTACCTGTACGGCGAAGGTCTCGAAGCCGACGCGGGGGTCAAGCCTGTATTCCTGAGCGTTTGCTCCGCCCTCGCACAGAGCAGCGGTATCCATTATTTCCTCATGGTCGCCGAAGCGTATGTAGGCTATTCGCTTGCCCTGGCGGGCTATGTTGGTCACAAATCTCGTCGCGACGTACATATAGTCGCTTATGTGTTCGCACTGCCAGACGACAGTGTCGCCCGGGCGCAGGAAGTCGATGGCCTCGTCAAGACCGTCGATGCCGGTGCTTATGCGGCGCTCTTTATCCATTCTCTTTTCCTCCTGTTTTATAATAAAATGCGCAAGCCGCCGAAGCATTGCTCCGACGGCTTGACGATTCGCTATTATTTCATATCCGCCGGATCCATCAGCTTTACGGTTATCTCCATCGTTTTGCCGTCACGCCAGACAGTAAACGTGAGCGTATCGCCCGCGCTCAGTCCGTCCTTGGCATCGGCAACGTCTGAGTTTGCAAAAGTATCCTCGCCGTTTACCTTGGTGATAATGTCGCCGCGTTTAATACCCTGAGCCTCGGCGTCCGAGCCCTTGGTGACGTAGCTTACATACAGCCCCTGTGGAATGTCATAGTATTTTGCGATATCCTCGCTCACAGGGCCTATTGTTACGCCGATCGATACTCGGCCGTATACGGCACCGTCTTCAATAAGCGCCTGCACGATACTCTCGACCGTATCCGAAGGGATCGCAAAACCGAGACCCTCGACGCCTGAGCCGAATGAGGAGATCATTTTCATATTTGTTATGCCGATGACCTGACCGCGGCTGTTAAACAACGGCCCGCCGGAGTTTCCTTCGTTTATCGACGCATCGGTCTGTATAAGCGACATCGTCGCGCCGTTATAACTCATCTCGCGGTTTAATGCCGAGACGATGCCGCGCGTCATGGTAAGGCGCAGGTCAGGGGAGAGGGGGTTGCCGATGGCTGCAACGCTGTCGCCGACGCTGAGGGTCGAACTCGACGCAAATTCCGCCGCCGTGAGGTCCGCTGCATCTATTTTTATGACGGCGATGTCGCTTGCCGCGTCAAAGCCTATGAGCTTTGCGTCGTGCTCACTGCCGTCATAGAGAACAACTTTGGCCGAGTCACCGTCGTCGATGACGTGTGTGTTCGTGATGATATATCCGTCCGAGGAAGCGATAACGCCGCTGCCCCAGGCGTAGTAATCCTCGCCATCATCGTCGCTGAAAACCTTGATGCCGACAACGGAGGGACTGCATTTTTCATAGATATCGCTGAAATCGAGGTCTGCGCCGGCTGCGCCGTTTTTGATCGTCAGGCTGCCGCGATCCTCGGCGAGCGGGATGTTTACGTTTGCCGATGCCGTCGACGGAGCCTCGGTACCGTAGAGCTTATCGAAATACACATGCCAGTCCGAAGGCCTGCCGTCGGAATTATAGTCAACGGTGTCTGCGCCGAAGTTGCATATGACATAGGTCACAACGATGATGAGCAATACAAGACAGGCTGCAAGCGCGGCGTAGCGTGTTTTCCTGCTGCCGGAGGGCAGATTCGCCGTCTGCTGCGCAGTGCGCGCTCCCGGACGTGCGTTCGGTTTGTACCAGCCATTGCTGTTCGGATCATACCAGCCCATGTGTTTCTCCAATCTGCCGCGCGTATTATTTGCGCTCGACTTTTTCTTTCTTCTGCTTTGCCGGTGCGAGGGGGAGAGTGAATACAAACACAGTCACGCCGTCGCGGCTTGATACCGCGACCTCCTCGCCGTGGCTGTTGAGGATCTTTTTCACGAGGTACAGCCCAAGTCCCACGCCGTCCTTATCCATGCTGCGCGAGCGGTCGGATTTGTGGAAACGGTCGAAGATGTAGGGCAGATCGTCCTCTGGTATGGGCTCGCCGATGTTTTTGATAGAAACATAGGCCTTCGAGCCCTTCTTATACAGTCTTATTGTTATTGTGCTCCCGGGAGATGCGAATTTCATTGCGTTGTCGGTGAGATTATAGATGACCTGCGTTATCGAGTCCTGCACGGCAAAGACCTCAATAGGATCCTCGGGAAGCTGCGGATCAACATCAAGGTTTTTATCTTTTGCTCTGCTCTCAAAGCTCAAAAGGCATTGCAGCAGAAGCTCGGACAGGTCAAAGCGGCTGCGCTTTGAAAGGTCTACGGCATCGCTCTCGGCCTGACTGAGGTTGAGCATGCTGCGCACAAGGCGCGATAGGCGCCGCGTTTCGTCGGCGATCTTGCGCAGGTATTTATCCTCCTGCTCACGCGGTATCGTGCCGTCGAGTATACCGTCGGCAAAGCCTGCGATGGTCGTCATCGGCGTTCGCAGCTCGTGTGATACGTTTGCGATGAACTCCTGACGCTTATTGTCGCTCTTCTCAAGCGTGTCTGCCATGAGGTTAAACGATTCTATGAGCGTTCCGATCTCGTCGTCGCGCTTTTCCTTCGTCCTGACGCGCACAGAGAAGTCGCCCAGAGCAAATTTTCGCGCCGCGAGCGTGAGCTCATCGAGCGGCTCCGCCATCTTTTTTGAGTACACAAGGCTCATGAGTATCGCAATGAGCACGACTGCTATCGCAACGGCGAATACAACGCCGAGGAAAGCCTGCCAGTTATTCATAATATTCAGCCCGTCGGACGCGACAAAGACGTAACCGAGCGTCTCGTAACCCGAAACTATAGGCTTTGCCACGACGTACTGCTGTTCTGAATAAAAGCCCATGAGCGTCGTCATACTGTCAAATTCGCCGCCTGAGCTAACGGCCTGCATGACCGAGGGATCAAGCTGCTTGCCCTGATGCTTCGTGCAATACAGGGTCAAATCGGAACAGGACAGTACAAGACCGTCCTGATCACAGATGAATATGTGGCTCGACGTGACGTTTGCGATCGGGCTTATTGTCAGGCGCAGATTCCAGCTGCTTAGCGATTCCTGTCTGGAAAGTGCAAGGGCAGACTTGACCACCTCGTCGGCGCTGGAGCTCATTCTTTCGCGTGTGGAGTTTATGAGATAGCTCCTGCCGAGGAAGAAAAACGCCGTGCCTATTATGGCAAAAGAGAAGAAAACAAGAAGCGCCGTGGCAAGAAAATTGCGTAAGTATATGCTCTTCATATGAGCAGGCCCCTTTTATTTTACGACTTCAAACTTGTAGCCGACGCCCCAGACGGTCTGCAGCGACCATTGAGGAGATACGCCCTCGAGCTTTTCCCTCAAACGCTTGATGTGAACGTCAACGGTGCGCGAATCGCCGAAGTAATCAAAGCCCCAAACCTCGTCAAGAAGCTGATTGCGGGTGAAAACTATATTGGGCGATGCCGCGAGATGGTACAAAAGCTCCATTTCTTTGGGCGGAGTGTCGACCTTAACGCCGTCGACTATGAGTTCGTAGGAATCGAGGTTGACTATAAGCTTGTCGTAGCACAGCTTTTTCTCCTTCGGAGCGGTGTCGTTTTCCGAGCGGCGCATGACCGCGTGGATGCGCGCGAGAAGCTCTTTTACCTCAAAGGGCTTTGTTATATAGTCGTCCGCGCCGATATCGAGCCCGGCGACCTTATCGCCCACTGCCCCCTTGGCGGTGAGCATGATGATGGGAACGGAAGAAGTCTTGCGAATCTCGCGGCAGACCTGCATGCCGTCCATGACAGGCATCATGATGTCAAGCAGCACGAGGTCGGGCGATATCTCGTTGAACATATCTATGCCGCGGCCGCCGTCGTGCGCGATGCTGACCTCAAAGCCGTCCTTTTCAAGATAGAGCATGAGAAGCTCGGCGATATTAACGTCGTCTTCAACAACAAGGGCTTTTTTGCTCATATTATTTCCCCCTTGGATCAGAATTATAATTACTATTAATTAAAAACAGTATACAGTAATTATACAGATAAAAAAAGAGTTTTAGTTAAAAATCTGTAAAATGGCGCTGATTTGAGCATTAAAAAAGGAAGCCGTCTTGTGACGGCTTCCCGAATATGTATTGCGATTTGTATTTTGTGGGGAAACTTAATCAGTTTGCAGCCTTTGCCTGAGCCTGCTTTTTCAGGGTCTTGATGCCCTCGATAACGAGGTCGATGGCAAGGATGATGAGCAGGACGGCGATGACGGCACGGATAACAGCCCAGGTCGTGTCGGTGCCTGCGGAGATGAGGCCGATCTGAGCCTTGATGGTGAAGACCAGCGAGGTCAGAGTTACGATCAGCATGAAGGCAAACGGGAAGTAGAACATCTTGTTGTCTCTGCCGACCTTGCCGAGCCATGCGGCGACTGCGAGCAGACCGAGAGCGGCCAGCAGCTGGTTTGCAGCGCCGAACAGAGCCCAGATCTTTGCATAGCCGGTCATACCGAGTGCAACGCCGAGAACTACGGTGATCAATGTAGCGACGTAGGGGTTAACGAGAACCTTGCGTGCGCCGGTCAGAGTCTTGATATCCTCTCCGGGCTTGACCCAGAATTCCTGGAACATGTAGCGGGCAAGACGGGTAGCGGTGTCAAGCGAGGTCAGGCAGAATGCGGAAACTGCCAGAATGAGCAGAGAGTAGGTGACGCTCTGTGCACCGGAGCCGAAGAGCTCACCGAGCATTGCGGACAGACCGCCTGCGAAAACTGCGGTAGGAACGACGGTGGTGCCGCTGGAGTAATCCTTCCAGATGTACGCAACTGCGCACAGAGAGATGATAGCCAGAGCGGACTCAATGAGCATGCCGCCGTATGCGATGGGGCGTGCGTCGCGCTCGTTGTTGAGCTGCTTTGCGGTCGTACCGGAACCAACGAGGGAGTGGAAGCCGGAGATAGCGCCGCAGGCGATGGTAACGAACAGTGCCGGGAACAGGTATCCCAGAGAGGTACCGGTCGGGGCAAGTGTGTCGGTAAAGCCGGTGAATGCGGGCATTGCGTCGATGCTGGGATGGCAGCCGATGATGCCGATGACGGCGAGGATCATCATACCATAGAGCAGGAAGGAGCTCAGGTAGTCACGCGGCTGCAGCAGGATCCAGACAGGCGTTACGGAGGCGATGAGGATATAAACACCGCAGATGATCATCCAGGTCTCATAGCTGAGGTAAATGGGGTGCCAGTTCAGGCCGATGTACATTGCAACAGCAATCAGAGCAACGCCGATGATGGTGGAAACGCCGAGAGGTGCGTTTCTTCTGTAAACGAAGAAACCGAACAGGATAGCCAGAACGATGAAGAAGATGGAAATCATCGCGGTGCTGGCGTTTGCAGCGCTGGCGGCATAGTCGATAGCGCCGTTTTCAAGGTAGGTTGCCTTGAAGGTGTTTGCGACGATCGAGCCGAATGCAGCGACGACGAGCAGGAGGGTAAGGTAAGCGAAGATGATAAACAGGCGCTTTGCCTTCAGACCGATACTGTCTTCGATAACGGTGCCGATGGATTTGCCCTTGTTACGGACAGAAGCGAACAGCGAGCCGAAGTCGTGTACGCCGCCGAAGAAGATACCGCCGATGAGTACCCACAGTGCAACAGGTACCCAGCCGAAAACTGCGGCCTGTATAGGTCCGTTTATCGGGCCTGCGCCGGCGATGGAGGAGAAGTGGTGTCCCATAAGGACAGGCGCTTTTGCGGGGACATAGTCCATGCCGTCTTCCATAGTGTGAGCGGGGGTGGGCTTGCTGGGGTCTACTCCCCATTTTTTGGACAGCCATCTGCCGTAGAAGATGTAACCAACGACGAGGATGGCGATGCTGATGATAAGTAATACAGCAGCATTCATAATTTTGGTTCTCTCCCTTCAAAAATTATGTTTTTTTTCAGCAGCGTTTTTTTCAAAAGCTGTGCTGTACTTCTTCCACTGCCGTTTGCGGCAGTTTTTCCCGTCTGAAGCTCTATAAGTCCGGTGTGGAAATCCATCCAGCCGTAGTAAGCCAAGCGGAAACTCTTATATATCCTTGTCCTCTTTAACGCACGAACGGCGTCGGGATCGCAGGTATCGCATATAAACAGTGCCGTTATATATGAGCACATGTGGCCGGGCTTCGGCTCGATGCGTCTCATGCCGTCCTTATGGGCGTAATCGCGGCATTTTGTGAAGATATCCTTGGTAAGGTGAGGGACGTTGAAGATATAGACATACTCGTTGCTGTCGGCCTCCCAGAGCTTAGCGGCCTTGACGAGAACGTATTTCTCCGAATGAACGTACAGAAAAGCGGTTGCGGCCAGCAGGTCTTCGTTTTCCTCAAAACGCTCAACGTCGAAGTAAACGGAATAGCTTTCGCAAAGCTTATCTATTGCTTCGATTCTGGTCATCGTCTCACCCTTTCGGAATGTATGTTAATAAAAAATGAAAATTGTTAAATAAATATCCAAACGTGTTAACAGTATATATCTTTGTGCTGTGAAAATCAAGTGCTTTTTCGGTATTTTTAGCATTAAAAATTGTCATGTTACACAAAAGATAGTAAAGAAAATATTAATCTTAACGATTTATACATATATAAAAAGTAAATGCTCCTTTACAAGTACAAAACAATGAAGTATCATGAAAAGCGACGAAATTTTGAAAATTTACGGAGAAACTTACATGGACAATTTTAAGCTTTGCGTGCCCTGCCTGCTCGGCCTTGAGGGGCCGATAGCGGACGAGCTGCGCCGCATGAAGATGCAGGACGTTCAGAACGAAAACGGAAGAGTTTACTTTACGGGCGGCGCGAAGGAGATAGCAAAGGCGAATATAAACTTGCGTATCGGCGAAAGGGTGCTGCTCGAACTCGGAAGATTCAAAGCCGAGACCTTCGACGAGCTTTTCGAACGCACGAAGGCTCTGCCGTGGGAAATGCTCATACCGAAAGATGCGGCCTTCCCCGTCAAGGGATACAGTCTCAACTCTAAGCTCTTTTCGGTCTCTGACTGCCAGAAGATAATCAAAAAAGCGATAGTTGAGCGACTCAAGAGCGTGTACGGCATCGAGTGGTTTTCCGAAACGGCGGAGACTTACCAGATACAGTTTTCTATAATGAAGGACGTTGCGTCGCTGTGCATCGACACCTCCGGGAGTGGACTGCACAAGCGCGGCTACCGTCCGGCGCATAACGCGGCTCCGCTCAAGGAAACGATGGCCGCAGCCATGGTAAGCATTTCACGCTATCGCGGCAGGGAGGACTTCTGCGATCCCTTCTGCGGCAGCGGAACCATACCCATCGAGGCAGCGCTTATCGCCAAAAATCGCGCTCCCGGCCTGAACCGAGAGTTTTCGGCAATGCGGTGGAGAAGCCTCGACCGCTCAGTCTGGCAGCTTGAGCGCGAGGAAGCCGCCTCACGCGAGTTTAACGGCAACTATAATATAATAGGTTCGGACATTGATCCTGCCGCGCTGGAGATAGCGAGAGAAAACGCCGAACGCGCCGGAGTTTCGGATATTGTCCGCTTTGAAAAGGCCGACGCCACTAAGTTTGACCGTGTAACCGAAAACGGCATCATCGTTACCAACCCGCCGTACGGTGAGCGTATCATGGAAAAGCAGGAGGCCGAGCAGCTTTACCGCCTCTTCGGCGAGGCCTGGCGCAGAACGGCAAACTGGAAGCTGTACCTGCTTTCATCGCACACGGAATTTGAACGTACCTTCGGGAAAAACGCCGATAAAAAGCGCAAGCTCTATAACGGGATGATCAAATGCGACCTGTTCATGTACCTTAAATAAACTTGCGGAGAAAAATATATAAAAATTTTTGCGAATTTTTTGCCTTAGGGGCTTGAAATTTAAAAAATATGTGCTATTATAATAACCGAGTTAGCACTCAGGGCGAAAGAGTGCTAACTCGGTCGAATTTTTAATTTGTATATTATTCAATTGGAGGTATATATGATGAAACTCAAGCCTTTGGCAGACAGAGTAGTGCTTATGCAGTCCAAAGCCGAGGAAAAGACCCAGAGTGGTATCTTCCTTGCGGCATCTGCGCAGGAAAAGCCCGAGATATATGAAGTCGTTGAGGTCGGCCCCGGCGGCATAGTCGACGGCAATGAGGTCAAAATGGAAGTCAAAGTCGGCGAAAAGGTTCTCGTCGGCAAGTACAGCGGCAGCAAGATAAAGCTTGATGAGCAGGAATACACCATCGTCCGTCAGAGCGACATTCTCGCTATCGTAGAATAAGGAGGCGCTTATATCATGGCAAAACAGATAATTTTCGGCGAAGAGGCACGCAAGGCTATAGAGCGCGGCGTGAATCAGCTTGCAGATACCGTTAAGATCACCCTCGGCCCCAAGGGCCGCAACGTTGTGCTCGATAAGAAATTCGGCGCACCGCTGATCACGAACGACGGCGTTACCATCGCAAAAGAGATCGAGCTCGAGGATCCGTTCGAGAACATGGGTGCACAGCTTATCAAGGAAGTTTCCACAAAGACAAACGATGTGGCCGGCGACGGTACCACCAGCGCGACCGTTCTTGCTCAGGCAATGATAAACGAGGGACTTAAAAACCTCGCGGCCGGCGCAAATCCCATGACCATGAAGCGCGGCATCAAGAAGGCGACCGAGGCCGCCGTCGATGCTATCCGCGCAAACTCCCAGCCCGTATCCGGCAGCGGCGACATCGCCCGTGTCGGTGCTATCTCCAGCGGCGACGACGTCATCGGTACCCTGATCGCAGAGGCGATGGAGAAGGTATCGCAGAACGGCGTTATCACTATTGAGGAATCCAAGACCGCAGAGACCTACAGCGAGGTCGTTGAAGGCATGCAGTTTGACCGCGGCTACCTCAGCCCCTACATGGCGACCGATACCGAGAAGATGGAAGCAGTCCTTGAGGACGCTCTCATCCTCATTACCGATAAGAAGGTCACCAACATTCAGGAGATCCTGCCCCTGCTCGAGCAGATCGTAAAGGCCGGCAGAAAACTCCTCATCATCGCCGAGGACGTAGAGGGCGAGGCTCTTGCCACCATCATCCTCAACAAGCTGCGCGGTACCTTCACCTGCGTATGCGTCAAGGCTCCCGGCTTCGGCGACAGACGTAAGGAAATGCTCCAGGATATCGCAGTCCTCACCGGCGGTCAGGTCATCTCCTCCGACCTCGGAATGGAGCTCAAGGACGCTCAGATCGAGATGCTCGGCCAGGCACGTCAGGTCAAGGTCACCAAGGAAAACACCGTCATCGTCGACGGCGCGGGCGAAGCGGCCGATATCAAGGCTCGTATCGCTCAGATAAACGCTCAGATCGAGACCACCACTTCCGAGTATGACAAGGAAAAGCTCCAGGAGCGCCTTGCAAAGCTCTCCGGCGGCGTTGCTGTAATCAAGGTCGGTGCAGCGACCGAGACCGAAATGAAGGAAAAGAAGCTGCGCATTGAGGACGCGCTCAACGCGACCCGCGCCGCAGTTGAAGAGGGCATCGTAGCCGGCGGCGGCACGGCATATGTCGCAGCTGCAAAGGCAGCCGACGCACTCGTCGCAACTCTCGACGGCGATGAAAAGACCGGTGCATCCATCATCGCAAAGGCTCTGAGAGCACCCATCATGCAGATCGCCGCAAACGCAGGCCTTGAGGGCGCGGTTATCCTCGATAAGGTTTACGGCAGCAGCGAGGCATCCTACGGCTTCGACGCGGCAGCAGAGCAGTACGGCAACATGATCCAGCTCGGTATCATCGACCCGACCAAGGTCTGCCGCAGCGCACTGGAGAATGCATCGAGCGTCGCCTCCATGGTTCTGACCACCGAGAGCCTCGTTACCGATATTCCCACTCCTCCCGCACCTGTCGCAGCTCCCGCGGGCGACATGGGCATGTACTAAGCGATACCCCCCAATTAATTGCTGAGCTATAGAAAAATCTCCGTATCAGAAATGATACGGAGATTTTTTGTGCTTCGGTGAATTATACTATCAAGTGCAACAGTAAAAAAAGAAAAGAAGTTCATACGAATCTCTGGTAGAATGTAATTACC
>CAKUAS010000026.1 GCA_934636655.1 uncultured Oscillospiraceae bacterium | reverse complement strand
ATCATAACCGCTCTCGCGGATATAATCTAAATTATGATTGCTTTTCTTAGCTCTCAAAGAAATTAATTTAAGTTTCTTTCGAAACTTGAACCCTTTTCCGGTGCTTATTTAGCATAAGCTGTTCTTACATTATCTAATTTTCAAGGTACAATTCGCGCCGCCGCTTTCAGCGGACAGCTTATTTACTTTACCACGAAGGTTCGCATTTGTCAAGAGGTTTTTTCAAACTTTTTTGAAGTTTTTTTACTCGCTCTCGCATCGATGCGGCGCACTCTCTCGAGGCGCTTGCTTAGAATACCACCGTGTACACGGTTTGTCAACACTTTTTTCGACTATTTTCACAACTTTTTTTGAACTTTTTCCTGTGCCACTAAATATTGTGCCTAAGAGCGCGCATAATAACAATATGGCTGATTTTATGAATCTCTTCCGCCGCGAAAAAAGCGGCGATGAGCCCCATCCGCGGCAAACGCCCGCGTTCACGGGCACGATAAGCAAGGAAACTCTCAACAATATATTTGACAGCTGCTCGGACTTTCAGTCACGGGATATTCGCCCGGGTCTGTCCGGCGATCGGACGCTTTTCGTCTGCTGGCTCGACGGCGTGGCCTCCGGCGGCGACATTTCAAAGGACGTACTGCGGCCGCTGACCGAGCTTTTGCGCTCGGGTGTGGCCCTGTCACCGCAGCGTCTGCTTGACGGTGCAGTTTACAGCTCGCAGGCAGTGCAGCGCACGACGCTCGACGAGATAGTAGGCGACATCACGCAGGGCTGCTGCGCGGTCATCTTTGAGGATGAGCGCTGCGCCGTGTGCTTCGAACTGCGCAGCGCGCAGATCCAGCGCGGCATCAGTGAGCCGACAATGGAGAAATCGCTCAAGGGCGGCAAGGACAGCTTCACCGAGACCCTGCGCACCGACACTGCCCTCGTTCGCAAGCGTATCGCGAATCCCTCGCTGAAGATCAAAAGTACGGTCATCGGCCGCAAAAGCCTGACGCAGGCGGCGATACTTTACGTCGACGGCGTGGCCGACCCCGCGGTCGTCACAGCGCTCACAGAACGAATTAATAATATAAATGTAGACGGCGCACTTTCTACCGGCATTATCGAGGAGTACATCACCGACCGGCCGCGTTCTATTTTTCCGCAGGTCGTGCACACCGAACGCCCCGACCGCTTTGCGCGGCAGCTTTTAAACGGGCGCGTTGGGCTCATCATCGACGGGATACCGATCGCGTTTCTCGTACCGGTCACATTTCCGGAGTTCCTGCGTGTGCCGCAGGAGGACAGTCAGAACTACATCGTCTCCTCTGCGCTGAGCATCATCCGCTGGGCGGCAGTGCTTCTCGCGCTGGCGCTCCCTGCGTTTTACACGGCCATCGCCATGTATCATCAGGAGATGATCCCGACGCAGCTGCTGCTCTCTGTCATAAGCTCAAAGCAGGATGTGCCGTTTTCGACGGCGCTGGAGCTTATCGGCATGCTCATCGCATTTGAGCTCCTGCAGGAGGCCGGACTGCGCCTGCCCGACCCGATCGGCGACACTGTCAGCATCATCGGCGCGCTCATCGTCGGCCAGTCGGCAGTTGAAGCGAAGGTCATATCCCCCATCGCGGTCATCGTCGTCGCGACCGCCGGCATAGCGGGCTATGCGCAGCCGAGCCAGGATCTCGGCGCGGCGCTGCGGATAGGCCGCTTTATTCTGGTCATCACGGCCATAGCCGCGGGGCTTTACGGCGTGGTGATCTCGCTATGCTTCTTCGTGTGGTATCTGTGTACGATCGATTCCTTCGGGCGCAACTACACAGCACCATGGTCGGGCGGGCGCCGGCGCAATCTCATGCGCACCTTCCTTCGGCGGCCGCTGCCGGAGGAAAAAATGCGTGAACCGGAGCTGAACACGCCCGACAGGAGGAAGCAGGCATGAAAAAACTTATCGCCGCCGCGTGTGCTCTGAGTCTTCTGCTAATGGCCTCGGGCTGCTCGGGCGGCAGCATATACTCGAACTATCGCGACATTGCCGAGCTGCTGGTCATTCAAACTCTCGGCTTCGACTTGGCCGACGGCGGAGTTCGTCTTTCGGTATCGGCCGAGGGCAGCTCCGGCGCGGGAAAGGACAACGAGAGCAAAAAGCCCGTGCGTCTGAGCGTGGATGCGGCCTCCATGACCGAAGCGCAGGACGCATTGCAGCACTACAGCGGCGGACTTCAGCTTTTCTTCGGCCACACGGCCTATATCGTCCTCGGCGAGAATGTTCTCGCCACCGACACGGCGCAGTTTTTCGACTGCATCGAGCGCGACGCTGCCTTTCGGCTGTGCATCCCCATGTTCGCCGCCTCGTCCGGCAGCGCGAGCGAGCTCGTCATGGGCGCAGGCGCCGACGAGCATGACGCGACAAGGCTCATGCGTGCGGTGACGGAAAATCTCCGCCTGCGCGGCGATGCGCACATATTCACAGCCGCCGAGATCGTTTCGGCACTCGACTCAAACGGCGCGGCGCTCATCTGCGCGGTCAAAGCCGTTCCTGACGATACGATCGACCCCGATGCCGCCGAGGGCGAAATGGCGATCGTGCCCGACGGCTATACTATTATAAACAAGAATAAATCCGCAGGTCACATCCCGATGGAGCTTGCTCGCGGAGTGAGCCTCATCCTCAACGAGGCGGGCTCGATGTCGGTCGCAGTCGGTAACGCGACGCTGCAGATCGACCGCACCTCATGCGCAATTAAGCCCGTTTTCGGCGATGGACTCGAGGGCATAACGATAGATATTAAGATAAGTTCCTCCCTCGCCGAGGCGCGCGGAGAGTTTGACTCCGATGCGCTCACGCGCGAGTTTGAAGCCATGGCGCGCGGCTGGGTCGAGGACGTACTCGAGCTGCAAAAAAGCTCCGGCTGCGATTTTCTGCACCTCGGCAGCATCCTCGAGATACAGCACCCTTACCGCCTGCGCGGTGCCGCCGAAAACTTCGCCCTTATCGCCCCCACTTTAGACTACAGCGTCAACGTTACCGCCGATCTCGACCGCAGTTTCCACCTCGATCTTTTTTAGAGGCGCATTTAGGCTGTACCGATACATTTATTGCGTGAACCCGGTATCGAAGGTTCCGACGAAACCGTGAAGCTGCCGCGTCACGCAAGTGCAGAGTAATTTCTGCGCACGGACACAGCTGCCAATACAGTTATTGCAGGTGCCCGGTATCGAAGGTTCCGACGAAACCGTGAAGCTGCCGCGTCACGCAAGTGCAGAGTAATTCCTGCGCACGGACACAGCTGCCAATACAGTTATTGCATGTGCCCGGTATCGGTACGATGGCGCAAACCGTGGCGTTCCGCTTCTCGCGGCCTTGGTCGGAACCGATTCCGGCTCGTAGGGGCGACCATCGGTCGCCCGCATAGTCGGAACAAAAGCTATATATAAAGTGTAGAAAGAATAGGAGCGAACGGGCGGGCAATGCTCGCCCCTATATGGCACGACAAATTTTTTGCACCAAATCAGCACAATTTCACGTTACGCAAAATGACACGGTTTTTTTCGGAAGTCTCGATACCGGGCAACCGCAAAACCTTCGCCGTACCTGCGGGAAGCGACAGACTTACGGTTTCGTCGGCATTCTCGACACCGGGCACCAATATAAGCGTATAAGAAAGGAGTTGATGCGCCATTGAAAAACTATGACAGACGGCAGCTCAAGGCGATGTGCTTTGTCGCATCGCTCGCGCCGGTAACGCGGCTGCTGCCTAAGGCGACGGCTCAGGTAGCCGGGAGCGCGAGCTGGCTTGCGCCGCTGTGCGCGATGCCGCTGCTGCTGCTTTACCTTCTGATCCTGACGGCGCTGATGAAAATGCGCCGCGAGGGCGAGGGTCTCGGCGAGGTCGTCATGCGCCGTGCCGGGCACACGGCCGGCAGTATCGGGCTCGGCCTGATCGCCGTTTTCCAGCTCTTTTCCGCCGGATTCATCCTGCGTACCGGCGCGCATCGACTCATTTCGACCATTTATCCTGCTGCCGGGCCGTGGTTTTTCATTGCCGCAATGCTGCTGATGGGCACTCTGGCCGCGCTCGGCCCAGTGAAGGCCCTGCCGCGCGCCGCGAGGGTGTTCTCTCCGATACTGCTGGCGGTGATGCTGTTGGCGCTTGCGTTTTCGCTCGGCTCGGTCGATGTCCGCAATCTTCTCCCGGTCACAAAAACAAGCTTCGGCAAGCTGTTCTTGTCCAGCCTCGCGGTCGTCGAGATCTACGGCGGCGTGCTGTACTGCGCGGCATTTATCGAGGATCAGGCCCCGCTTCAAGGGCGGCGCTTTTCCTCGCACGCCGGCTGGCTCGCGCTCATATGCGCTCTGCTGACATTTTTCTGCGCCGTCATCATCGGCTGCTACGGCGCGGAGCTCATTGCACGCTTTTCCCAACCCTTTTTCTCGACGGTACGCGACGTTACGATCATGAAAACCATCGAGCGCATCGAGGCGCTCGTCGCGACACTGTGGGTGTTATCAGACTTCGTCATTTTTTCGCTGCTGCTGTGCTGTGCGGCACACATCATGCGCCTTATTTTCGGCTTCAAGATCGAAAAAACGGACGCACGCATGCTCGATATGTCGAACGGACGCTCTCTGATCCTCATCTGCGCCACCCTCACCGCCGTTGCCGCGGCGCTGATCCCGTCAAGCGAGGAGTCTCTGCGCAGCATCTCTCAAATGGTCGTTCCCGGCGCGAGTCTTGCCATACTTTTTGTCATTCTTCCGGCACTGCTGTTCATTTCAAAGCTGCGATGGCCGCGGGGAAGCACATAATATAGACGTTTGCGGTGAAAAAAATTGCCTTGTTCGACTTTTTGTTCTATATTGGTGCATAGTATCGACAACTTTCGATTACAATCGACTTATCGATCACACAAAACATTGCACTGATATAGGACAGGAGAAACGCTCATGAACAAGGCATATGCAAACAGAGTAGGCTCGCATTTATCCTGGCTGCGCAAGCAGCAGAAGCTGACGCAGGAGCAGCTTGTCACGCGTATGCAGCTGCTTGGCTGCGACATCACGCGCTCGGCGCTTGCGAAGATCGAAGTCGGTCAGCGCATGCTCTGCCCCGACGAGATCAAAGCCCTTCGCAGCGCCCTTTCGGTAAGCTACGAAGACATTCTTTTATAAATTTTTAGAGGCGCATTGTGGCTGCTGCGGATACATATTAAGGCAGTCCGATCCGAAATTGCGGAGGAAGCCATATAACTTCCGCTTCCCGGAAGTTATACCCGTAAAATTTGATAAAACGCAAAAACGAGAGTGCAGATTACTTGATCCGCACTCTCGTTTTTCTATCTGCATGCTGTTAATAACGCATTAGATCACACATTGCCGGCCGGCAAAGAGTCAAATTGCAATAGCTTCTGTTCTAATACAGCACAATTGTACGCTGTTTTCAGTCTCGAACCGGGTCGCTGCACACTATTCACCGCGCCACCGGGATGCGCGCTTCCCGGCTTAATAGTAAGTCTTGAATCGGGCGCACAAAATTTGCTGCGATGTTGCGCGGTGCGGAAATTTTACGACTTTGCCGGAAGTCTCGATACCGGGCACCGGAAATCCCCGTATCCGCAGCAGCCTCAATGCGTCTCTAAAAGACCTCTAAAAAGTTGCTTCCGTGAGCTTTGCGTACACGCCGCCCTTGGCGATAAGCTGCTCGTGCGTGCCCTGCTCGGCAACGCGGCCGTGCTCGATGACAGCTATGAGATCCGCATTGCGGATGGTGGATAGGCGGTGGGCAATGACGATACTGGTTCGTCCGACGCAGAGCCTGTCGAGCGAGGCCTGGATGCGCCGCTCGGTGACGGTGTCCAGCGCGCTGGTCGCCTCATCAAGGATCAGCACCGGCGGATTTTTCAGAAACACACGCGCAATGGATATGCGCTGCTTCTGCCCGCCCGAGAGCATCACGCCGCGCTCGCCGATGTAGCTGTCGTAGCCACCGGGCATCTGCATGATCTCATCGTGCAGCTCGGCAAGACGCGCGGCCTCAACTATCTCCTCGTCGCTCGCGTCCGGTCGTCCGTAGCGGATATTTTCGCGCACGGTGCCCGCGAACATGTAAACATCCTGCTGGATGATGCCGATGCTGCGCCGCAGCGACGCCTGTGTTACGCTGCGCACATCCGTGCCGTCAACCGTGACGCTTCCGCCGGACACATCGTAAAAGCGCATGATAAGCTGACTTATCGTGGTTTTGCCGCCGCCCGACGGGCCGATGAGCGCGAGGGTCTTTCCAGCCTCGGCGCGCAGAGTAACATCGTGCAGCACCTCGACGCTGTCGTAGGTAAAGCTCACGTCATTAAGCGCAATATCACCCTTGACGCGGCCCAGGTTCTCCGCGTCGGGTGCATCCTTTATCTCCGGCTCGGTGCGCATGATCTCAAGAAAGCGCTCGAAGCCGGCCGTGCCCTGCATGTAGATCTCGGCAAACTGTGCGAGCTTGCGCACGGGGTTTATGAAGGTAGAGACGTACAGCGTGAAGGTGATGAGGTCGATGTAGTTAAAGCTGCCTCGCATTATCATCAGGCCGCCGACTGCGATGACCGCGACGGGCATGATGCCGGTCGTGAACTCCATGCCGCTCATGAACGCGCCCATGGTTTTGTAATACTCCTTTTTCGCGCCGCGGTACAGGTCGTTGGCCGCGTCGAATTTCTCCTTTTCGAGCCCCTCGTTTGCAAATGCCTTGGCCGTGCGCACGCCGGAAACTCCGTTTTCGAGCGCCGAGTAGATGACGCCCAGCTTGCGCTTGACCTCCATGTTGGCCTCCTTCATTTTCACGCGGCATTTGAGCGTGAACCACAGGCACAGCGGCAGAAGTATCGCCAGCACCAGCGTGAGCTGCCAGTTGATCGTCGCCATGATGACCATAGCGCCGGCGATCGTCAGAGCGCAGATGATGATATTCTCCGGCCCGTGGTGGGCAAGCTCGGTGATCTCGAACAGGTCGCCTGTAAGTCTGCTCATGAGCGTGCCGGTGCGATTGCGGTCGTAAAAGCCGAAGGACAGCTCCTGCATGTGGGTGTACAGGTCTTCGCGCATGCGCGATTCTATATTCACGCCCATGCGGTGTCCGAGCACCGTTATGACGTAGTAGAGACCCGCTTTGAGCACATATGCCAGAGCGAGGATCGCCATGACGACGAAAAATGTCTTGTACATGCTCTGCGGCAGGTAGGTCTGCATACTGCTTTTCGACACATACGGGAACGCAAGGTCGATCGCCGCGACCAGCACCGCGCATATCGTGTCGATTATAAACAGCTTCTTCTCTCCCATGATATACGCGAGAAAAATTTTAAACGGACTTTTAGTGGCGTTCATACGCTTCTCCTATACTTTCTTTGCGTCAGCTCGACCGGTGATATCGGTGGAAACCGGAGTGTTTCGCGCAGCAAAATTGTGCTGATTTGGTGCAAATATTCGTCTGCACTGCTGAAAAACACCTCATCCGTCGGCTCCGCCGACACCTTTCCCTCAAGGGGAAGGCTTTTTCAGAGGCGCTTTAAAATTGTGCCGATACGGTTTTTGCGCTTGCCCGGTATCGAAGGTACGGAGGAAACCGGTTCTGTATCGCACTACGGCGCTGCGCCGCACCCTGTAGGGAATGGGCTTGCCCGTTCCGTTTGCCAAATCTTGGTCGGTACTAAAATCTATATCGTAGGGGCAGGCATTGCCCGCCCTTTTTTAACGGTTTCCTCCGCATCCTCCGGTCGTGCTGACGTAATAAATGTATCCGCAGGTGCGTCCGTGCGCCTCTAAAAAAGCTGAGACTGCGCGACGGCAAGCTCGTCGCAGCGGTTGTTATATTCGTTCTCGGCGTGGCCTTTGACCCAGTGGCAGCGGACCTCATGCTTTTCACACAAATCAAGCAGTTCCGCCCAGAGGTCGGGGTTAAGCGCCGGTTTTTTATCGGCCTTTTTCCAGCCGTTTTTCCGCCACGAGACCGCCCAGCCCTTGCTGAGCGCGTCGATGACGTACTTCGAGTCCGAGTACAGCTCAACGATGCAGGGTTCTTTCAGCGCCTTGAGCGCCGAGATCACGCCGGTGAGCTCCATTCTGTTATTCGTAGTCTGCTTCTCACCGCCCGAGAGCTCTTTTTTTGCACCATTATAGCACAAAATCGCGCCCCAGCCGCCCGGTCCCGGGTTGCCGGAGCACGCTCCGTCGGTGTATATCGTAACTGTTTTCATCATTTAAGTCCAAACTTTCGCATGAGGATATTGTACTCATCCTTCTCAATGAGGCCGTTGCGCATGAGCTCCTTGAGCTGCGCTGCGCGCTTTTCATCCGCCGTGCCGCTGATAGTCGGTTCGACATGCTCATGATCATCGTCGCAGCGGCTGAGGTCGTCACGCATTTTTTCGGTAAGTCGCTTGCTTAGGCTCTCGCCACCCTCGCGCTTACCGACAAACTTCGACATGTCAAAGTGCTGAAGCTTGAACTCTCTCTTTGCGGGCTCCGCACGCTCGTGTGCTGCGTTCTCCGCATCCAATGCCTCGTCCTTTGCGTCGGCCTGCTGCTTCTTTATCGCGACCGCCACGACAATGACAACGCCTATCATCAAAATGATGAAGAATATGCTGCTGCCGTCGATCCCGATCGCATCGATGAACACAATAAATGCCGCGACGGCGAAGATAACAAGCTTCGCGATGCCGCCCTCCGGCTTCTGATCTTTCCTGTTGTTATTATTCATTATTTTAGCCTCGCCTTTCTATTTTTTGGTGGCGCACGGACGCGCCTACGGATACATTTATTGCGGTGTCCCGGTATCGAGGGTACGACAAAACTACAGCGTTTCGCGCTCCGTAAAATTGTGCTGATTTAGTGCAAATTTTGCGCCGCACCCTTGCCTTCCCCTTTGAGGGGAAGGTGTCGGCGGAGCCGACGGATGAGGTGATATTCAATCCGTCTGCCGCAGGCAAACACATATAGCTGTCAGCTGTTCACTATTCACTCGCCACCGAATGTATTGCGGCGGCCGCAGCAAGCACTGCGGAATATCCGCGGTGGCGCTGCATTTTTGTCTTTTGATCCTTAGCCATGTGGCAGTCAGCAATAAGTACAACACTTATCGCAAAGGCTGCAGCGCCGCTAATTGTTTTGAAGCTTACAACTTTTTGTCCGGTTGCCATATGTGCGAGCGCCGCGAGAAAATACGCACCGCTTGCCGCCTCATGCGCCTGCATCATGGTGGCATTTGCCTTGTTCATGCCGAGCTTGCGCAGCGGATACTTCACCATCAGTGCCGCGAGCGATACCGCCGCCGTATATCCGGATATCTTGTGAATCGCTGTTCTGATCTCCATATCAGTACTCCTTCAGCTGTTAGCCGGTCGCCTGTGATGTATAATTCGAGAGAATATCTTTAGCTGTCCGATTCTCCGCCGGCTTCGATGGCAGTCTCCGTATCGGTACTGCCTTCATCCGCATCCGACTCCTTATCCGTCGGGGCGATGGATATAACCTTCGCCTCGCCCGTGAGGCGCATTACACGCACGCCCTGGGTGCTGCGCGAGAGCAGGCTTATGCTTCCGACATCCATGCGGATGATCGTGCCGTCGTCGGAGATGACCAGCAGATCCTCGCCGCCGTGAACGATGACGACATCGGCGATTGGACCAGTCTTATCGGTGACGTTGTAGTTTTTAAGTCCCATGCCGCCGCGGTTCTGCACGCTGTACTCGCCGACGTCGGTGCGCTTGCCGTAACCGTTTTCGGTTATGCTCAGTATCGCCGAGCCCTCGGCCGCTATGCCCGCGCCGACGACAAAGTCACCCTCGCGCAGGCGGATGCCGCGCACGCCGACAGCGTCGCGTCCCATTGCGCGCGCGTCGGTCTCGTTAAAGCAGATGGCCATGCCGTCGTGCGTTGCAAGCAATATCTTATCCTCGCCGCCTGTCTGCAAAACGGTGATAAGCTCGTCGCCCTCGTCCAGCGACAGGGCGCGGATGCCGTTCGAGCGGATGTTTTTGAACGCCGACTGCGCGGTGCGCTTGACGGTGCCGTCTCGCGTCACGAAAACGAGGTAGTTATCCTCCGCTATGCCGCGGCCTGCGATCATGGCGCTGACCTTTTCGCCGGGATCGGTTGGGATTATATTCACTATATTCTGTCCGCGCGCGGATCTTCCCGCCTCGGGGATGCGGTAGCCCTTGCGGACGTAGACCTTGCCGAGGTTCGTGAAGAACAGAATGCTGTCGTGCGTCGAAGCGGTGAACACCGTTTCGACATAGTCCTCCTCACGCGTTGCCATGGCCTTGACGCCCTTGCCGCCGCGGCCCTGGGCTCGGTATTCCGCCGTGGGCAGTCGCTTAATGTAGCCGTTATGGGTGAGAGTGTAGACGCAGTCCTCTTCGTCGATGAGATCCTCGATGTCTATCTCGTCCTCGACGTCCTGTATCTCGGTCTTGCGCTCGTCGCCGTATCTGTCGCGGATCTCGATGAGCTCTGTTTTGAGCACTCCCTTGATCTTCTCGGGGTCGGCGAGCAGCTCCTTATAGTACGCAATGCGCTCCTCGAGCTCGCGGTACTCGTTCTCGAGCTTTTCACGGTCGAGACCCTGAAGCGATTTCAGGCGCATGTCCAGTATCGCCTGCGCCTGCACGTCCGACAGGCCGAAACGCTCCATAAGGTTCTGCTTTGCGTTGTCGTAGCTGTTGCGGATGATGTGGATGACCTCGTCGATGTTATCCTGCGCGATGAGCAGGCCCTCCAGCAGGTGGGCGCGCTCCTCGGCCTTTTTGAGGTCAAATTTCGTTCTGCGTACGATGAGCTCTTCCTGGAAGGTGAGGTACTCATCAATGATGTGACGCAGATTTAATATCTTCGGCTGGGTCTGGTTATTGACCAGCGCCAGCATGTTTATCGAAAAGCTCGTCTGCATCTGGGTCTGAGTCAGCAGGCGGTTGAGTACGACCTGCGGATTTGCGTCGCGCTTGAGCTCTATGACTATGCGCATACCGTTGCGGTCGGTCTCGTCACGCAGGTCGGATATGCCCTCGATGCGCTTATCGCGCACGTTCTCGGCGATCGTCGCGATGAGCTGGCGCTTGTTGACCTGATACGGAAGCTCGGTGACGATGATCCTCGTTCTGTCCTTGCCGAACTCCTCAAACTCCGTGCGCGCGCGCATGATGACCTTGCCGCGGCCGGTCATGTAAGCCTGGCGGATGCCGCTGCGGCCCATGATGATGCCCTTAGTCGGGAAATCGGGACCCGTGACGTGCTGCAGAAGCTCGTTCATCGTTGCCTCGGGATTATCCAAAACACAGATGCAGGCATTTATGACCTCAGTGAGGTTGTGCGGCGGGATGTTCGTTGCCATGCCGACTGCGATACCAGATGAACCGTTTACCAGCAGATTCGGGAATCTTGACGGCAGCACACGCGGCTCTTTGCGCGTTTCGTCGAAGTTCGGGTCCCAATCGACCGTGTCCTTCTCGATATCGCGCAGCATCTCGTCCGACATGCGCGCCATGCGCGCCTCGGTGTAACGGTAAGCCGCGGGGGGATCGCCGTCGACCGAGCCGAAGTTGCCGTGGCCTTCGATGAGCGGATAGCGCATCGAGAAGTCCTGCGCAAGACGCACCAGCGCATCGTAGACCGACGCGTCGCCGTGCGGATGATATCTGCCCAGCACGTCGCCGACTGCCGTCGCGCACTTACGGAATGCCTTGTCATGCGTGAGGTTATCCTCGTACATCGCATACAAAATTCTGCGGTGAACGGGCTTCAGACCGTCGCGCACATCGGGCAGAGCACGCCCGATGATAACGCTCATCGCATACTCTATATAGCTTGTTTTCATCTCGCCGACCAGCTCGGACTGGACTATGTGCTGCTCGGGAAATGCAATGTCCTCAGGTTTGTAATCCTTATTCTTACTAGCCATTTTTTCAGTAGCGCTTTGGCGCTCCTCCTATACGTTTATTGCGTCAGCCCGGTATCGAAACATTGGAATAAACCATATCGTTTCGCGCCTTTTAAGAGCGAACCGGGGGGTATTTATACTTAATTGCGCTTGCCCGGCAGCGAGAGCGCGGTGGAAACCGGGACATTCGCATGACTAAAATTTGTGCTATATTGGTTCAATTTTTGACTGCACCGTGTAGGAGCGACCATCGGTCGCCCGTTTGATATGGCTTTGTCGGCACTTATCGGTCGGGCTGACGCAGTATATATCGGTACTGTCTTTTCAGCATTTATGCTTGGTTTTTGTTCCGACCATGCGGGCGAGCAATGCTCGCCCCTACAATGGTACGGCGGATTATTTTGCACTAATACAGAACAATTTTTGCATACCGGCGACCCCTCAGCCGACTGTGTCGGCAGCTCCCCTTACGCAGGGGAGGTGGGTCGGCCTTGGCCGACTCGGTGGGGTTGTCTATTCATATTTGTGCGGCGTTGCCGCACACCTCTCTTGCAGACGAAGCCTGCCTTGCCTTCCCCTTGAGGGGAAGGTGTCGGCGCAGCCGACGGATGAGGTGTTTTTTCGGTGGCGCACCTACATTGCACCTATACGTTTTTTGCGTCAGCCCGGTATCGAAACGACGGCATAAACCATAGCATTCCGCACTCACGGGAAGCGGCAGTTTTCCGGTTTCGTCGGTAACCTCGACACCGGGCAACCGCAATCACCGTATAGGTGCAGCCTAAATTCGCTACTAAAAATCCAGGTTGACGGCGTATTTTGCGTTTTCCTCGATGAAGGCCTTGCGCGGCTCGACCTGCTCGCCCATTAAGATGGTGAATATCTCGTCGGCCTTGACGGCGTCCTCGAGACAGATGCGGCGCAGGGTGCGCGTTTCGGGATTCATCGTGGTCTCCCACAGCTCGTGCGGATCCATTTCGCCGAGGCCCTTGAAACGCGAGATATCGACCTTCGCATTAGGATTATCGCCGCGCAGCTCTGCCGAAACCTTGTCGCGCTCCTCATCGGAGAAGGCCACACGCGTAGTTTTGCCGCGCGAGAGCTTATACAGCGGCGGAACGGCCGAATATACATAGCCCTGCTCGATGAGCGGGCGCATGAAGCGGAAGAAGAAGGTCAGCATCAGGGTGCGGATATGCGCACCGTCGACGTCGGCATCGGCCATGATGACGATCTTATGGTATCTGAGCTTATTGACGTCGAACTCGTCGCCGATTCCCGCTCCCAGAGCGGTTATGACCGGCGCGAGCTTATCGTTGCCGTAGACCTTGTCCGCGCGTGCCTTTTCGACGTTGAGCATCTTGCCCCACAGCGGGAGGATCGCCTGGAATCGCGAGTCGCGGCCCTGAGTCGCCGAGCCGCCTGCCGAGTCACCCTCGACGATGTACAGCTCGGTCAAAGACGCGTCGCGCTCATTGCAATCGCGCAGCTTGTCCGGCATCTGCCCGGACTCGAGCCCGGTTTTTCTGCGCACGGATTCGCGCGCCTTTCTCGCTGCCTCGCGGGCGCGTGAGGCGGTCATCGCCTTGTCGAGTATCGCCTTGCCGACGGCGGGGTTTTCCTCCAAAAACTGCTCTAACTTATCGCTCACGACATTATCGACGAGCGTGCGCATTTCGCTGTTTCCGAGCTTTGCCTTGGTCTGACCCTCGAACTGCGGCTCGGTTAGCTTTACGGAGATTATCGCGGTCATGCCCTCGCGGCAGTCCTCGCCGGAGAGCTTGTCGTCGTTTTTGAGTATGCCTACCTTCGTGCCGTAGGCGTTGAGTACGCGCGTTAAGGCCGTGCGGAAGCCGGTCTCGTGCATGCCGCCCTCCGGCGTGTGGATGTTATTTGCAAACGAGACAATGACCTCGTTGTAGCTGTCATTATACTGAAGTGCGATCTCGGCCTCGGAGTCGGAGCGTTCGCCCTTCATGTATATTACCTCATTGTGCAGCGGGGTCTTGTTCTGGTTTATGAACGAAACAAACTCGCGGATACCACCGGCGTAGCACATTTCGTCCTTCTGCTCCTTGCCCTCGCGCTGATCCTCGGTGGAGATGTACAGGCCGCCGTTTAAGAAGGCCTGCTCGCGCATGCGGGTGTGCAGCGTATCGTAATCGTAGACGGTATCGTCGAACATTTCGGGGTCGGGCTTGAACCTTACGGTCGTGCCGGTGCGATCTGTCTCGCCTACTATTTTCATCTCCTGCGTGATGTTGCCGCGGGAGAACTTCATCTCGTAGATCTTGCCGTTTTTATGGACGTGAACTACGAGCCATTCGCTCATGGCGTTGACGACCGAAGCGCCGACGCCGTGCAGGCCGCCGGATACCTTATATCCTCCGCCGCCGAATTTTCCTCCGGCGTGCAGCACAGTGAATACGACTTCAAGCGCGCTTTTGCCGGTCTGCTCCTGAATGTCAACGGGTATGCCGCGGCCGTTATCGCGCACGCAGATAACGTCCCCCGGCTCGATGATGACTTCGATGCGGTCGCAGTAGCCTGCCAGCGCCTCGTCTATCGAGTTATCGACGATCTCATACACAAGATGGTGCAGACCCGACGACGATGTCGAGCCGATATACATGCCCGGACGCTTGCGGACCGCTTCCAGCCCCTCGAGCACCTGGATTTTTGATGCGTCATATTCCTGTGTGATCTTCTCGTTAATATCCGACATTTTATATCGCCTTTCAATGTAATTTGCTCTGAAATTAAAAAAGTCTCTTCATATATACCCCTGTTTTCGGGCAAAGCTTGTACGTTTGCGTACAAGTAAAATTTTTAGTGGCGCACGGACGCTGCTACGGATACGGTGATTTCCGGTGCCCGGTATCGAGAATACCGACGAAACCGTAAAACTGCCGCTTCCCGATACTGCGGTGCAGATTTTGCTCCGCACTTCCCTTGGCTCCCCTGCGTAAGGGGAGCTGCCGACGCAGTCGGCTGAGGGGTCGCTGTACGCAGTTTGTGTTCTATATTAGTGCAAAAAATTTTGCTTAAACTAAAAACTGTGTCGTAGGGGCGAGCATTGCTCGCCCGTTCAATCCGGTTTCGTCGGTACTTACCGATCAGGCTGACGCAATATATATCGGCACTGCCGACGGATGAGGTGTTTTTTTAGTGGAGATTTGACATTGTATTAATACTTTTTTTGCGGTAGCCCGACCGTGGAGTGCGCAAAAAACCGCAGCAAACGCACTCATCGCATCGGTACAGCCTCAATTCGCCTCTGAAGCGTCTGCGGCGACATTTGACTAAGGTATACCGTCATTTTTCCGCCGTCTTTACACACAACAAAGCTTTTCGGGATATCCTCCGCGACATTTACGACCTGACCTCTTTTTTCCGCTGCGGCTAGGTATTTTCGCGTCAGATGCGACTGACTGGTATTATCGAGATCAAAAACACCCACGATGCTGTCCGTTCGGACAACTGCGCCCGCGCCGAGATGCAGATACATCAGCCTATCCTCCCGTTTTTAACGTGCAGCACCTTTCCTCCGGTGCGGCGTGATATGCCCTCATCCTCGCAGCAGGTTATAAGCGTCTGTCCGCCGCCGATACGGTTCAGGACAAATTCCTGACGCTTTGTGTCAAGCTCCGAAAGGACATCGTCAAGCAAAAGTATCGGGTACTCGCCCTTTTCATCGAGGTATATCTCGCGTTCGGCGAGCTTTATTGATAATGCGGCTGTGCGCGTCTGCCCCTGGCTTGCAAAGCTGCGCGCATTTTTGCCGTTTATGCTGATTATAAGATCGTCCTTGTGTGCGCCGGAAAGACACTGGCCGCTGTCTAGCTCAGCCTTTCTGTGCGATTCCATATGGTCGCACAGGTCATAAAATATTTCTTTTGCCGACGCAGTCGGATCCTTTACCGCGGATACGGTCGAATATTCTATGCCGAGCTTCTCGTCCGCGCCGGAAAATTCGCCGTGTATCGGAGCGGCCTCATCGGCAAGGCGCGCGGCAAACGATGCGCGATATCGGATAAGCTGCGCCGAGGTGCGGCACATACCGTCGGAAAATTCGTCGAGCGTATCCAGCAGCGAGGGCTTTTCGCGCCAATCCTTCAAAATGCGCGTCTTGCTCTCGTAAAACTTGTTAAATTGCGAAAGATACTCGGCGTAGCGCGGTCTGATCTGACAGATTGCATTGTCCATCAGCCTTCTTCGCGCCGCCGCTCCCTCTTTTATGAGGTTAAGATCGTCCGGACAAAACAGAACGACATTAAGCGTCTCACCAAGCTCTGACGCGGTTTTTTTGACGGCATTGACGGTTATCTGCTTTCTTACACCGTTTCTGAGCAGTATTCTGACTGTCTGCTCGCGCTCGTGGCTGACCACGTCGGCCAAAATCTCCGCGCTGTCGCAGCCGAAGCCGATAAGCTCACGGTCAAAGCGCGTGCGGAAGCTGCGTCCCATTGCAAGCATGTACACAGCCTCCAGAAGATTTGTCTTGCCCTGTGCGTTTTCTCCGTAAATTACATTTGTTCCGGGTGAAAAGTCAGCCGTTTCAAAATCATAATTACGAAAGCCGTTTAGGGCGATACGGTTTATTTTCATCTTGTGATCTTAACGGTCTCGCCGGCAAACTCGACAACATCACCCTCGCGCAGCTTTTTTCCGCGCATGGTGCAGGTTTCGCCGTTTACCTTGACAAGACCCTCGGCGATGACGTATTTAGCCTCGCCGCCCGTGCCCACCAGCGCCGCAAATTTAAGCAGCGCGTCGAGCTTTATAAATTCCGTTGTGATTTCTATATCCATTTTTTCAGTAGCGCTTTGGCGCTTCTCCTTTTTTCTGTGGCGCTTTAGCGCCTCTACCGATACATTTATTGCGGTGTCCCGGTATCGAAACATTGGTGGAAACAATGACGTTTCGCATCCCCTGAACGCGATGTAAAATTCACACTGCACTACCGTGAATCGGCAGTTTTCCGGTTTTGTCGGCACTTTCGACACCGGGCTACCGCAATATGCGTATCCGTAGCTGCGTCCGTGCGCCTCTAAAATCAGCTTCTCAATCTTATAGGCAGGATCATGTATTTGAACTTATCGCTTCCGTCGCAGGGCACCATGATGCAGGGGGATGTGTTGCTGTTAAGGCAGAGGTCTATCTCATCTGCGGGTGCGGCCTTCAGAGCATCCATGAGATACTTGCCGTTAAAGCCGATCTCCAGACCCTCGCCGTTGCCCTCGGCAAAGCACACGTCCTCGGCCTTGCCGATGGGTGTATTGCACAGGCAGTCGATGAAATTTTCGTTGAAGGTCATGCGAACTGGATTCTTCGTTTTCTCGTCTATAATGAGCGCGACGCGGTCGACTACCTTTAAAAGCTCGCCTCTGCCGACCTTGATATGCATCTTGAACGTATCTGGCATTGCCTTGCGGTAGTTGAGAAAATCTCCCTCAAGCCGGCGGCTTATTACAACCGTGCTGCCGACTGTGAAAGAAACATGATTTGCACCGACGAAGATGTTAGTATCCTCCTCGGAGTCGTTTGCGCTGATGCGCTCGATATCGGAAAGAGCGGAGCCGGGAACTATAAATTCATTGTGCTCCTCCGGACCTTCTATTGCCTCGCGGCGGATAGCCAGGCGGTAGCCGTCAACGGAGACCATGGCAAGAGTGCCTGCCTCGACCTCAAACAGCGAGCCGGTATACACCGGACGGCTGTCATTATCGCTGATGGCAAACATAGTCTGATTGATCATACTCTTGAGAACGCCCTGCTTTATCTTATAGCTCTTGAGTCCGTCGACGCTCGGGAGCTCGGGGTATTCCCCGCTGTCCATGCCCATAAACGAAAATTCGGTCTTTCCGCACTTGACAGTGGTCTTATTATCGGGATCGGAGGATATCGTCACCATACCGTCTGGCATTCTGCGCACCATCTCACCGAACAGCTTTGCATCCAGAACGATGCTGCCTGGCTCGGCTACGTCGGCTTCAACTGTCGTATATATGCCCTTTTTAAGGTCATAGCCAGTAACTCTCAGCCTTTCGCCGGCCTCAAGAAGAACGCCCTCGAGTGTCGGGATCGGGCTTTTTGCTGCGGCCGCTCTTGCGCAGACCGCGACGGCAGATTGAAGAATATGCTTTTCACATGAAAATTTCATAACGATCCTCCCGTTAAAAACGAAAAAATAAAATGATATATAATAAATAAATCTTAAAAAATTCAGTAGTATTAGCAGTAGTTGAAATTATTGTGGAAAAGTCGGAAAATCATCTGATAATTCTCGCTTTTTCGTGTCGATAAAAATGTTTATAATTTTAAGGCTTTCAACATGCAAAATTTCTCATACGAGTTTTCAACATTAAATAACAAACAATCCACAATCCAATGTTTGATATTCAGAGGCGCATTTGGGCAGCTACCAATACGTTTATTGCGGCAGCCCGGTGTCGAGAAATTGGTGGAAACCGTAAGGTTTCGACTCTCGTGAGAGCAGTTCAAATTTTAAGATACTAAAATCTATTCGTAGGGGCGATCATCGATCGCCCGTTTGCTATGGTTTGGTTTGTACTCACCAGTCGGGTTCACGCAATAAGCGTATCGGCAGGTGTGTCCGTTCGCCTCTAAAAATTACTGCGAATTAATATTTGAGGTAATGTCTCTGATCGCGGCGGAATACATGGGGTCTTCCTTTATCATTTCCTCGACCTTGCGGATAGAGGAAAGGACAGTGGAATGGTTTCTGTCGCCGTACTCGGCGCCTATCTCCTTAAGCGGAAGATTTGTAAGCGTGCGGATCAGATACATGGATATCTGACGGGCCGTAGCCGTCGACTTGCTGCGGTTCTGGCCGCGGAGATCCTCCTCGGTCAGCTGGAAATAACGAGCGCTCTCGCGAATGATTAGCTGCGGCGAGGGGATAAACGTTCCTATGCGCACGACATCCTTTATGGCTCGCTTTACGGCGGCCGTGTCTATCGTACTGTCGAGTATTTCTCTATAGGCCGTCAGGCGCTTTATAACGCCCTCTATCTGGCGAACGTTCGAGGTTATGGTCTCGGCTATGTACGCGACGGCGTCATCCTCCAGAACGAGGCCGAGCTGCGCTGCCTTGGCGCGGGTTATCACCATGCGCGTCTCTATATCCGGCGGCTGTATATCCGCCATGAGACCGCCCTGGAAACGGCTCATGAGACGGTCGTCAAGAAGGCTCATCTCTATAGGCGGACGGTCGGAAGTTATGACTATCTGATGTCCGGCTTCGTAAATGTTATTGAAGGTGTGGAAAAACTCCTCCTGAGTTGCCTGTTTTCCTGCGATGAATTGGATATCGTCGACAAGAAAGAGGTCTACATTGCGGTATTTCATGCGAAATTCCTCGCCGGTGCCTTCTTTTATGGATTTAAGAAGCTGATTTGTGAACTCATCGCCCTTTATATAAGCAATCTTCGCGCCCGGGTTATTTTCGCGGATGTACTGGCCGATAGCAAGCAGCAGATGCGTCTTGCCGAGGCCCGAGTTACCGTAGATAAACAGCGGATTGTATGCGCTGCCGGGCTTGTGCGCGACGGCGACGGCGGCATTATGCGCAAATTTATTGGAGTTTCCGACGATGAAGCGGTCAAAGGTGTATCCCGCCATCTCGGGCAGGGGATCATCGTCGGCCTTGCGCTCCTCATAATCGCCGAGCTCATCCTCGGTGAGGACCTTTACGGTGAATTCGGTGGAAAAAATGTCGCTCATCGCGCGCTTTATGGTTTCCGAAAAACGCTTTACGATGATATCACGCTTAAAATCGGAGCTTGTCTTGAGAACGAGCGTAGAACCGTCGATCTCGACCGGCTCGCAGTCCTCAAACCATGTGGAGATAGCCGTATCCGTCAGGTTCTGACCCAATACGCCCAGCACCGCCTGCCATATATCGTTAAGTGAATTTACGCTCATGTCAGTGTCCTCGTTTTTCCGCAAAATACCCCATTTTTGAAATTAATTTATTATATCAAATCCAAAACTTCATTGCAATATATATTTTAATATAGTAGACAGTGGATAGCTGATAGCCATATGTGTGCGGCTTTGCCGCACGGATTTAATATCACCTCATCCGCCGCCGATGGCGGCACCTTCCCCTCAAGGGGAAGGCATTTCAGAGGCGCATTAAAACCGTACCGATACGCTTATTGCGTGGACCCGGTATCGAAAGTTCCGGCAAAACCGGAAAACTGCCGCTTTCCATTGCCTCCCCTGTGTAAGGGGAGGTGGGTCGGCCTTGGCCGAGCCGGTGGGGTTGTCTGTTCAAATTTGTGCGCTCTGCGCACACCTCACCTATTCACTATTCACTTGCAGGCGCAGCCTGCCTTGCCTTCCCCTTGAGGGGAAGGTGTCGCGCTTGCGCGACGGATGAGGTGTAATTAAATTAGTTTGCCTAAGGCAAACACAATTAGCTATCAGCTATCTGCTCGCCCCGTTGGGGCAGCGCAAAAACGACACGCTGAAACTTGAAATCGTATTAGAAAAAGCATATAATATCAAGACTATGAAAATACTCAATCAGCAGATATTTGAAAACAAGGAAGCTGCCGCCCTCCCTGGTCTGATGGAGAGCGGAGGACTTCCTGCGCTCGTTTCCGGACTTTCCGGCATACACAGGGTGAATCTCGCAGCGGCGCTGTATGAAAAATTAGAGCTGCCGGTGTTTGTGGTATGTCCCGACGACAGCTCGGCCGAGAGCTTTTCCCGCGATCTTGAATCCATGACGGGAGTACAGGTAAACACTTTGTATTCGCGTGATTTTACCTTCTATTCCTCGCTTGCTGCCTCGCGTGAGGCCGAGCAGAAGCGCCTTTATGTTTTAAACGCCCTCAGAAGCGGCGAAAGCCCGCTGACTGTGGCAACGGTATCCGCGCTCATGCAAAGGGCGATACCGCCTCAGACGCTCGGCAAAGCCGCTTTTACGGTGACTGACGGCGAGCCTTGTCCTCCGGAGGAGCTTGAGGCCGCTCTCCTGCGCTGCGGCTATACCAGATGCGAGCAGGTAGAGGGCGCGGGTCAGTTTTCTCGCCGCGGCGGTATAATAGACTTCTTCTCGCCTTCGTACCCCGAGCCTGTGCGCATAGAATTCTGGGGCGACGATATCGACAGCATGGGCTTTTTTGACGTAAAAACTCAGCGAAGGACGGAAGCCGTCGAGTCCTGTCGGATCCTCCCGGCCGCCGAAAGCCTTGCAACGCTGGCTTCCGGCGGAGTCGAGGCGCTCACTGAGGCCTTGCGTGCTGCGGCGGATAAGTGCTCAAAGCATAAAAGCTCGCAGCAGCTTCGGGAGCTTGAGCGGACGCTGCGTACGGATATCGAAAAATTAGAGCAGAACGTGAAGCTCGAGTATGCGGACCGCTACATGCCGTTTCTGTACGAAAAGGCATCCGGAGCGGACTATATTCCCGAGGAGGCCGTAGTTTTCATCGACCAGCCGCCAAGGTGCGCCGACAGGGCAAAGGGCTTCTCTAAGCAGCTGGGCGAGGATGTCGGTGAGCTCGTCAAAAAGGGCATGCTCGCGACCGATGCGCCGTCGTTCAGGATCTCATGGGATGAGCTGACGGGTAAGCTGTCCGAGCACGCGGTGTACATGGCCGACGCCTTCACCGTCGGGCGTTACCCCGTTGAGCCGAAAACGCTCGTGAGCATCCCGGCAAAGCAGCTTCCGTCGTATGCAGGCTCGGTCAAAACCGCCGCCGAGGATGTTTCTGCGTATCTAAAGCAGGGCTTTCGCGTCGTCGTTCTGGCGGGCGATATGCGCAGAGCGGAGCTTTTGCAGAGCTTTTTGAAGGATTCCGGCATCATTGCCTACGTTCAGGAAAAGCTCGAAAAGCTGCCCGAGGAGGGCTTCTGCACTATTTCCGTCGGCGGTATGTCCGCCGGCATGGAATACCCTGGGATAAAGCTTGCCGTCATAAGCGATATGCAGCTTCTGCGAGTGCGCGAGCATAAGCATAAAACATCGAAAAAAGCGCCATCGAACAGACAGCGCATAAACTCCTACGCCGACCTCAAGCCGGGCGACCTCGTCGTTCACGAGGTGCACGGCATCGGCCGCTTTGCCGGCATAAAAAAGATGAAGGTGGACGGCTTTGAAAAGGACTATATCATGATCCGCTACGCCGGAACGGATACGCTGTACGTTCCCGCGACGGCGCTGGACATGGTG
>CAKUAS010000025.1 GCA_934636655.1 uncultured Oscillospiraceae bacterium | reverse complement strand
ATCATAACCGCTCTCGCGGATATAATCTAAATTATGATTGCTTTTCTTAGCTCTCAAAGAAATTAATTTAAGTTTCTCGAAAGAAACTTGAACCCTTTTCCGGTGCTTATTTAGCATAAGCTGTTCTTACATTATCTAATTTTCAAGGTACACTCGCGTCACCGCCGCGCGGTGAGCTTTTATATATTAGCAAATTCGAGGCGACTTGTCAAGAACTTTTTTCAAAACTTTTTAAGTTTTTCTTTTCGCTCTTTTCGGTCATTTCCCGAAGTGCTTAGATAGAATAGCACCGCAAACCGCAAATGTCAAGGCATTTTTGATACATTTTTGCATCTTTTTTTAATCAATTTGAACATTCTAAATCTTGTGCTTTTTTGCTCCGAAAATCGCAATATATGCTCCGTTGCGCAAAGCTGCCGAGTCGGAGACCCGGCAGCCTTTGTTCATTATGCTGTATTATGCTATGGTGTTTTCCAAAACGCCTATTCCGTCGATCTCGCAGCGAACAACATCTCCGGATTCGAGATATTTCTGAACGGACGGATCCATACCGAGGGCTACGCCGCTGGGCGTTCCGGTCGCTATAACAGTTCCGGCCTTGAGCGTCATGCCGGCCGACAGTTCCTCAATTATATAAGGTATATCGAAGATCATCATGCGCGTATTGCTGTCCTGGCGCTTTTCTCCGTTGACATAGCAGCGAATATCCAGCTCGGGCATTGCGCCGACGGCATCGGCCGAGAGTATACACGGGCCCATGGGCGTAAAATCATCAAGGCTTTTTCCGAAGTACCACTGCTTGTGGCGCGTCTGAAGATTTCGCGCGGATACGTCGTTAATTATCGTGTAGCCGAAGATGTACTCTCCCGCGTCGGCAGCCTTTACGTTCTTAGCATCTCTGCCGATAATAACGCCGAGCTCCACCTCATAGTCGAGGCTGTCGCAGATATCAAAATGCCCGTCGATCTTGTCACCGGGTGCAACGGCACGGCAAAGGCGCTTGGAGAAATACACTGCATCTCCGCGCTGAACATCAAACACTGCATCGGCACGTGTGGCCTCCTCAACATGGTCGCGGTAGTTTAAGCCGAGGCAGATAACGTCCTGTCTCGGTTCGGGGATGGGAGCTTCGAGTTTTACATTTTCAAGCGATATGTTTTTTGCATCCGCCGGCACTGTGGGCAGCTTGCCACCGAGCTCATCAATGAGTTCGAGCATGCTTTTTGCCTTGAGGCCGAGCTCGCAAGCCGGGATCACAGCGTTCTCATCAATGTTCAGGATTCCGACGGACTCTGCGCCGGCATATTTATATGTAACGAATTTCACCTCAAAGCGCCTCCATTATCGAAGATATGATCTGACCGACGAAAGGCACAGGCTCTTTCTTGCCGAAATAGGCATTGCGTGCACCAAGGAAAGCAAGGATCACGAGCAGCATGGTATTGAGCTTCTTTAAAGGTTTGCCGACATAGGGCACAACGCCAACTACGCCGTTCAGCATGTGCATGACGAGAAGCATGGCCGACTGCTTGGCATGGTACTTTACGAGCTCCGAGCCGCTGTTTTTGATAAGCGAATACAGAAACACCGGTCCGATATAGCCAACCGCCGCGAGGTCGCGTTCTTTAAACTCATCGGGAATCGCATCATTCTCGGACATCTCGGGGCTCGCCGCATCGAAGGCTTCCTGCATGTATTTAAGTATCGGATTATCCATGAATCCGTCGCCTGCGTCGGGCTTCCATCCGCAGGCGAGGCAGACCTTGCCGCCATCAGGGATATACGTTCCGCATCTTGGGCATTTGTTCATAGTTCTCACCTTTCTATGTACGGCGCTGCAGCGCCGATTTCTTTTATTTTATTATTAACCCCATTTTAAGTCAAGCGCAAAATATGTGACTGCCGATCGTGAGCATTTGCGGACGTGACCATATCCACTTGCTCGTCGCTGTGGCGGGGTTAAAATAATATATAGCTCCGCCGGTCGGATCGGAACCTGCCAGAGCCTCTCGCGCGGCGCGATAGGCGCTGTCGGCAATTGGCTGATTGAACTGCCCATCGTAAAGGCACGAGAATGCACCGCTTTGATATATTACGCCCGATAGTGAATTGGGGAACGAGGGGTGGTCGATGCGGTTTAAGACTACTGCTCCAACCGCCACCTGCCCGATATATGGCTCACCGCGCGCTTCGGCGGATATCAGTCGTGCAAGCAGATACACATCGCCGGATGCCGTCGAGCTTGAGCTTGACTGCTCGTAAATGCCGAGGGCAGCGAGGGTCTTATCCCCGGCCTGGCCGTCGGCTGTCAGGCCGTTTGTGCGCTGAAAGTATTTGACCGCCTGCTCGGTCGCACTGCCGTAGATGCCGTCTACGCTGCCGCTGTAGTAGCCCCAGCTTTTAAGCCGCGTCTGTATCTGAGTTACCGTAGCCCCGGATGAACCGCGTTTATACAGTGCAGCATCCGCTGACTGCGCAAGCGCTATTATCAAAATGTTTACTGCGAATAACAGTGCTACGGCGAGGATTATCTTTTTATGCTTGATGCTCATCATTATCACTCCGATGGTTTTTTCGTATTTTTCCACGGATGATGATTTTTATGCAAAAAACTCCTGCTCTTTCGAGCAGGAGTTTTTTGAGTTTTGTTCAATATCAGTTCTGCACCTTGATGATATGGCGCGGGCAGATGTCGGAGCAATGTCCGCACTGTACGCACTTGGAAACATCTATGCGAGCCAGACTGTCCTTGATGACTATCGCGTCAGCAGGGCACTCGCGCTGGCACTTCATGCAGCCGATGCAGCCTTCGTCACAGACCTTCATTACGGCAGCGCCCTTATCGCAGCTGGAGCATGCGACGAGAACGTGCTGATCGTAAGGAACGAGCTTGACGATCTTCTTCGGGCAGGCATCAACACATGCGCCGCAGCCGACACACTTTTCGCGGTCGACCTTTGCAACGCCGTCAACTATGCTCATTGCGCCGAACTGGCAGGCATTTGCACAGTTGCCGAGGCCGATGCAGGCGAAACGGCAGTCCATGTTGCTCTTGCCGCCAAACAGCATTGCAGCCTGGCAGTTTTGGGGTCCCTTGTAGTTGAAACGCTTGGAAGCATGGCCTTCGGTGCCCGAGCAGGGAACGAATGCGATCATCTTTTCCACGTCGCCTGCGGAAACTCCCATGATCTCTGCGATCTTTGCAGCGGCCTCGGGGCCTGCGGCAACGCACTTATTGACAGGAGCCTCGCCCTTTGCGACCGCGGCGGCATAGCCGTCACAGCCGGGGAAGCCGCAGCCGCCGCAGTTTGCGCCGGCCAGGCACTCACGAACCTGCTCCTGCTTGGGGTCAACTTCGACGTGGAATATCTTAGATGCAAACGCAAGGATCGCACCGAATACCGCGCCGAGAACACCGAGAACGATAACACCGTAAATTACTAATTGCATATCATCGTCCCCCTTAACCAAAGATCTTCATGCCGCTGAAGCCCATGAAGGCCAGAGCGAGCAGCGAAGCGGTAACAAGGCAGATCGGGAAGCCCTCGAAGCTCTTCGGATATTCCGCAAACTCAACGCGCTCGCGCACGGAAGCAAACAGAACGATAGCCAGCAGGAAGCCGAGGCCGCCGGTGATACCGTAAACGGTAGACTCGAGGAAGTTGTACTTATTCTGAACGTTCAGAAGAACAACACCGAGAACCGCGCAGTTGGTGGTGATAAGGGGCAGATAAATGCCCAGGGCCGAGTACAGGGAGGGGATCGATTTCTTCAGGAACATCTCGACGAACTGAACCAGCGCGGCGATGACCAGGATGAAGGTCAGCGTCTGGAGGAACGCAAGGCCGAGAGGCATGAGAACATACTCATTAACTACCCAGCAGATAGCGGATGCAAGGCCCATAACGAAGGTGACCGCGAGGCCCATGCCGACAGCGGTGTCGACCTTGCTCGAGCAGCCGAGGAACGGGCAGCAGCCGAGGAACTGCGAGAAGATGAAGTTGTTAATAAGTATTGCGCCCAGAGAGATGGAAAGAATACTTGTAAGCATTACTTATTTCCCTCCTTTTCTTTCTTTTCGGCGGACTTACGCAGAGCATACTGCATAAGTGCGATCAGGCAGCCGAGGGTAAGGAAGCCGCCGAAAGGCATGGTCAGGAGCTTTGCGCCGAACTCTTCGGGGAATATCTGAAGGCCGTTGCCGGTACCTATGCCGGAAACAGTGTTGATGATGCCCTTGCCGAAGGAACCGGAGCCGAGGAACTCACGAATGATGCACATGATGGTGAGAACAATGGTGTAGCCAAGGCCCTGGAAAATGCCGTCGAGTGCGGAAGCGCCTATGCTGTTTTTTGCAGCAAATGCTTCTGCACGGCCGATGATGATGCAGTTGACGACGATCAGGGGGATGAACACGCCGAGAGATTCGCTCAGCGCGGGAACATACGCCTGAAGCAGAAGGTCAACTATCGTAACGAAGCCTGCGATAATGACGACGAACACTGCGATACGGATGTCATTCGGGATGACCTTGCGCATTGCGGAGATAACGACGTTGCAGCAGGTAAGAATGATAAGTACGGATATGCCCATGCCGATGCCGTTAAAGAACATCGTGGTGATAGCCATGGTCGAGCACATACCGAGAAGCTGCACCAGAACGGGGTTATTGGTAATAAGGCCGTCCTTGAACTGTTTTTTAATATTCATGTCTGACCTCCTTAACCCAACGTGCTGACAGCATCAATAGCTGCGCCGACTGCCGTGCAGACTGCACGGGACGTGATGGTAGCACCGGTGATGGCATTGATCTGGCCGCCGTCCTTGGTGACTTTGGCCTGATCAGCCGAGAGACCTACGAACTGATCCTTGAATTCAGCGTTGCTGGCCTTGGAGCCCAGGCCGCTGGTCTCGGAGCTGGAGATGATCGAGATGCCGTTGCAGCTGAGATCGGCGTTTACGCCGACTGCGACGGTGATCATGCCCTGCGAGCCGGATACTTCGGCTTCAACGATCCAGTCGCCGTTATTGGTCTTGTAGACCTTGGTGACCTCGCTGCGGTCGCCGCTGTAATCAACGGGATCGTAGCTGTCAAAGCTCATGACCGCACTGTAAGCTTCGGCGGTCTTTTTCTCGTTGTACAGTCTGATGGGCTCTTCGGTTACCATGTTGGTAATGCCGAGGATGCCTGCGACTATAGCGGAGACGAGGAACAGAATGAGGGTAAGCTTTACTATCTTATTCATTATGCTTTCGCCTCCTTTGCTGCCTTTTTCGCTGCCTTGAGGTCTTCCTTGGTGACGCCGAACTGACGGCCGCGGGTGCCCTTATCAATTGCCCATGCGCACAGGTTCATGATGAGGATCGCGAAGGAAACGCCCTCGGGGAAGCCGCCGAAGTAACGGATAAGAACAGTCAGAGCGCCGCAGCCGAAGCCGAACAGCAGCTGACCGTTGAGCGTTACGGGGCTGGAGGAGTAGTCGGTCGCCATGAAGAAGGCGCCGAGCAGCAGGCCGCCGGACAGGAGGTTATAAAGCATCCAGTCGACGTTCGAGTAACCGTTTCTCGGGAAAATGAAGGTCAGGATGGCGACAGTGCCGATGAAGGCGACGGGAATACGCCAGTTGATGACCTTGCGGATGAGCAGGTATGCGCCGCCGATGAGCAGTGCAAGTGCGCTGATCTCGCCGATGGAACCGGGCATGAAGCCAAGGAACATGTCGCCGAAATTGAAGCCTGCTGCTGCAACGTCGCCGCCCTCTTTGAGGATGCTGAGCGGAGTTGCCATGGTAACAGCGTCAGCCTCGACAACAAGCTTGCCGAGAGCCTTGGGAACTGCCCATGTGGTCATGGTAGCCGTCCAAGAGAAGAACAGGAACGCACGACCGGCCAGCGCGGGGTTAACAAAGTTTTTGCCGATGCCGCCGTAAAGCTGCTTTACGACAACAATGGCAAAGAATGTGCCGATGACAGGCATCCACAGAGGAGCGTCAACGGGCAGGCACAGCACCAGCAGTATGCCGGTGACGCATGCGGAAAGATCGTTTATCGAGCCGGGCTTTTTCATAAGCTTGCGGTAGCCCCACTCGAAGAAAACTGCCGATGCGACGCTTATAGCAAGCAGTGCCAGGACCTTGCCGCCGAACTGATATACCGCGAACGCCATTGCCGGCACAAGCGCGATAATAACGTCGAGCATGATACGGGAAGTATCGGTCTTGGTCCTTACCTGAGGCTGATAGGAAGCGTCAAACGTATACTCTTTTGCTTTCACTTTTTCTCGGCCTCCTTTGCAGCAGCTTCCGCCCTTGCCTTCTCTTCGGCTGCCTTTGCAGCGAACAGGAGCTTAGCGGTCTTGAACGAGTGGGTCAGCGGCATTCTGCCGGGGCAGTTATAAGAGCAGCTGCCGCACTCGAAGCAGTCAAGAATGTGGTACTTCTTCATGTTCTCGAAGTCGCCCTTCTTGAAGTATGCGTACATGTAAACGGGCTCAAGTCCCATGGGGCATACGGTGATGCACTTGCCGCAGCGTATGCAGGTGGGATTTTCGACGGTCCTGTCCTCTTCCTCAGTGAAGAACAGGATACCGGCAGTACCCTTGATGTTTACAGCGTCGATATTGGTTGCGATAAGGCCCATCATAGGTCCGCCGAGAACGATCTTCTTAGGTGTCTTGACAAAGCCGCCGCACTGCTCGACAATGTAACGGAAGGAGGTACCTACGCGGCACTGCAGGTTGTAGGGCTTATTGATGGCCGAGCCGCCGACGGTGAGGATACGCTCAAAGCAGGGAATGCCGAGATAGCATGCTTTGTAGATAGCGTACGCAGTCTGGGTGCTGATAACGTTGCAGCCGACGCCTGCGGGCAGTCCGCCGGGCTTGACCTCGCGGTTTGTTATCGCCTTGATCTGCATTTTCTCCGCGCCCTGGGGGTACTTGACCTCTTCGGGAACGATCTCAACGCCGTACTGTGCCGGATTCTTGGAATTGAGAAGCTCGATGGCGTCCATCTTGTTTTTCTCAATACCGTAATATGCCTTGTCCAGGCCGCTGGCTATGCGTGCAAGCTCGATGCCCTTAAGGAGCTCTTCGGGATGCAGCTTCATCGTCCAGTGGTCGCCGTTAAGGTAAGGCTCACATTCCGCGCCGTTGATGATAAGAGTATCGACCTTACCGAGGCCGCCTCTGATCTTGAAAGCGGTAGGGAACATTGCGCCGCCCATGCCGACGATGCCTGCTTCGCGCAGACGGGCAAGGATTGCTTCCGGATCTTTAAGCTGCTCCTCAGTCATTGGAGCAAGATCCGTGCAGGGGGTATCCTGGTAATCGTTTTCGATAACGATAGCCGGGATCATATCGCCCAGAGGATGGGGTCTGGGCTCGATCGCTATTACCTTGCCGGAAACGGGAGAATGTACCGGAGCGGAAACAGGCGCGGGATTGTCGCCTATTTTCTGACCCATCGTTACATAATCACCGACCTTGACTATAGGCTGGCAAGGTGCGCCGATGTGCTGTGCCATCGGGATAACGACCTGGGGCGGCGGGGTAATGACCACGACAGGCTCTTCAGGAGCCTTCATGTAATCAGGATGTACGCCACCGCGGAACTTATAGGGCATTTACATCACCTCTCTAATTTATGCAATCTTAAATATAGCATAAACTATGTTTTGTGTCTACAATCAATGACTCGATTTTCGTGGAATTTTTGTGATTTTTGGCGCTTTATCATGACAAATGATTAACAACTGCACATATTTTAACGCAATATTTGCTTCTTGTGGTTTAATTGTCAATATTCGACCTGCATTTTCATATTGTTAAAAATGGGGCTTATCAAAACAGCTTTCATGCTGTATTATATACATATATAATCAATTGGAGGTTCTGCCATGCTTACTCAATGGGGCGAAAAGCTCGACAAGAACAATGTGCTCCCTGAATATCCCCGTCCTCAGATGCGGCGCGAATCGTTTATAAACCTCAACGGTCTGTGGGACTATGCCTTCACAGCCGCCGGCGAAAAACAGCCGGATAAATGGGAGGGCAAGATACTCGTCCCCTTTTCTCCCGAATGCGAGCTGTCCGGTGTGGGACGCATACTCAGTCCCGACGAGTATCTGTGGTACAGGCGCGACTGGGAAAAGCCTACGATCGGCGAAAATGAGCGCGTTATTCTGCACTTCGGCGCAGTCGATCAGAGCTGCACAGTGTACATAAACGGTCTGCGCGCATATCGCCACAAAGGCGGCTATCTGCCGTTTGAGTTCGACGCTACGGGCTTCCTTTCAAAGGACATTAACGAGATATCGCTGAGCGTGCGCGATCTGAGCGACACCTCTTATCACTCGCGCGGCAAGCAGAAATTAAAGCGCGGCGGTATATGGTACACTCCGCAAAGCGGCATTTGGCAGACGGTTTGGGCAGAGTGCATCCCCCATGACTGCATAAAGCACCTTCATATAACTCCCGATTTCGACAACGCCTGCGTCAAGGTTCGCGCCGACACCGTCGGCGACAGCCGCGCCTATGCCATATTCGACGGGCAGCAGTACCAGCTTCCCGCCACTATCCCCGTTCCCGATTTTGAGCCCTGGTCGCCGGAAAATCCCAAACTCTATGACTTTTCCGTGACCTGCGGCGAGGACAGAGTCGAAAGCTACTTCGCCATGCGCAAATTCTCTGTCGAACCCGACTCTAAGGGCGTTAAGCGTTTGTTCCTAAACGGCAAGCCCTATTTCCACAACGGTCTGCTCGACCAGGGCTACTGGTCCGACGGAATGTACACCGCCCCGTCCGATGAGGCACTCATCTTCGATATCCAGACGGCGAAGGACATGGGCTTTAACATGCTGCGCAAACACATCAAGGTTGAGCCCCTGCGCTGGTACTATCACTGCGACAGGCTCGGCATGCTCGTCTGGCAGGACATGATAAACGGCGGCGGCAGCTACAATCCGGCAATCATCTCCACGCCGCTCGTTACCGGAGTACACCTGAGCGATAAAAACTACAAGCTTTTCGCACGAGAGGACCTCGAGGGCAGAGTAGAATACGAGACCGAGCTCAACGAGATGATCGAGCTTTTGTACAACTGCCCGTGCATCGCCATGTGGGTGCCCTTTAACGAAGGCTGGGGGCAGTTTGATGCAGCTCGTATAGCCGAGAAGATCGCAAACATCGACCCGACGCGCACCATCGACCACGCCTCCGGCTGGCACGATCAGAAGATCGGCGAGACCAAGAGCCTTCATGTTTATTTTAAAAAGTATACTTTCAAGCCCGACAAGCTTGGCCGCGCGGTCATGCTCACGGAGTTCGGCGGCTACAACTTCCGCTGCAAGGATCACAGCTTCGGCAGCGTCGATTTCGGCTACAAGAAGCTCAAGAGCGAAAAGGACCTGCAAAAGGCTCTGGAGAGGCTCTATTCCGAGCAGATAAAGCCCGCCTACGAGCGGGGCCTTGCCGCCGCAGTGTATACTCAACTGAGCGATGTGGAGGAAGAAGTCAACGGTCTTATGACATATGACCGCAAAGTGGTGAAGCTCCCGCCGGAAATTATGCGAAAGATCGTCAATGTGGAGTGAGTGTAGTAATGAAGCTCCGTATTCGTGATCTGCGCGAGGATCATGATCTTACACAGCA
The DNA here is from genome assembly GCA_934636655.1 of uncultured Oscillospiraceae bacterium. Taxonomy (GTDB): domain Bacteria; phylum Bacillota; class Clostridia; order Oscillospirales; family Oscillospiraceae; genus F23-B02. The sequence continues at coordinate 13,384 of CAKUAS010000025.1, read as the reverse complement.
AAGGGTCGCTGAAATTTTAATGTGCGATCAATCGTTATATTCAAAATATGAGCGCGGCGAGAGGGCTCTTCCTCTTGAGCTTGCCGTAAAGCTTGCCGATCTGTACAATGTCAGCCTCGACTATCTCGTCGGCAGGGAATATTCAAAATGAGCAGCCAAAACGGCTGCTCATTTTTTGCGCTTTAGGTTTACATAACGTGAAATGCTCCTATTGTAATACACGGCGCGCTGTGGTAAAATGGTGAAAAATTATTGCTGACGGAGGTCAGGCGAATGGCAAAGATAAAGGGAGAATCCGAACTCACTTTCATGGAGGCCGCGAGCATAATCGTCGGCCACGGAGTCGGCGCGGGCATACTGTCCGTTCCGTATCTCGCGGCGCACAACAGCTTCCGCGAGACTATACTTATCCTGCTGATCGGCTACGCGGTCGCGCTCGTTCTGCATTTTCTCATAGCGGAGCTGAGTCTCAATAACGACGGCGCGCAGTTTGTAAAATGCTTTGACGCGGAGCTTTTCTCCGGCAAGATAAAGACAATTTTCACATGGACGGCCTTTATACTGCTTGGCGTTTCGGTCATCGTGAACGTCAGCGCCTTCCTCACAGGTGCAGCGGCAGTGTTTAGGAACTGGTTCGGTCTGCCCGATATCGTCGGCATGCTGATATTCTACGTTCTCGGCGCGGGCGTTGTGTTTGTCGGCATGAAGCTCGTTGGCATCTGCGAAAAGATCGCTGTATTTTCTATGGTCGGCGTCGTCGGCATTTTGCTCATCGCAGCACTTCTTCGCGACGTAAGTCCCCTGCCGGGCGGCTGGCGCGGCTTTAATAATGCGCTTGCGTTGTTCGGCATGGTCTCGTTCTCGCTGTCGGCCGTTATGAGCACGCCGCAGGTCGTAAAGGGACTCAAGGGCGACGCAAAGCGCATCCGCGCCGCTATCGCGACGGGACTCGGCATAAACCTTGCGCTTATTTTCATCATAACGCTCATGACCCTGCTCGGCGCTGGCAGCGACATCTCAGAGGACGGCGCATTGGTCGACCTTTCCCGTCATCTCGGCGGCTGGGTCGCTATAGTCGGCTACATATTCACGCTTTTGGCGCTTGCTACCTCGTTCTGGGCAAACACCCTGAATCTGCGCGATATCGTCGGAGAGCAGACCGGCTGGAGCAAAAATCTCTGCTGGCTTTTAGCCTCCCTGCCCTGCCTTGTTCTGGCTCTGTTCGGCATCAGCAGTTTTGTGGGCTTTACGCGCTTTGCCAGCATCATTCAGATCGTCACCGGCATAGGCATAATCATCGCCTACAATCGCTCGCGCAAACGCACCGGCGCTTCCCCTATCTGCGGCAAATTCGGCTCGCTGGTGTTTCAGATACTCGTCATCGCGTTTTCACTGCTCTCCAGCGTCGGCGCTATACTTCCGGTGAACTGACATGAAGAAAAAATATCTTCTTGCGGCGATACCTCCGCTTGCCGTGTGGGATGTATATAAATACATCTTCGCGCGCCACCGTCCGCCGCTGCTCGAGGCTCTGCTGGATAAGAAAACGCACTGCCCGGAATACTACGTCTGGCGCGACGGGCATGCGGAAGCTTTTGAAAGCAAGGTGCATCTGTGCTACACGATACAGTCCGAGCGCGGCGAGACTTTGCAGGGCTTTTATTTCCCCTGCGAAAAAAAATTCAGCAAAAGAATCGCTTTCATCGTTCACGGCTATCACTCCGAGCACGCGGAGACCGCCGGCATGCTGCACGAATATTACCACAGCCGCGGCTTTGATATTTTCTGCCCGGACAACACCGCGTCCGGTCTGTCCGGCGGCAATTGGTTCGGCTATGACGTTTTTGAAAGTGTCGACTGCCTGAAGTGGCTCGACTTCTTAGAATCCGAGTTTGGAAATGACATTCAGGTCGTGATGCACGGCTTTTCACTCGGCGGAGCAACCGTCATGAAAATGAGCGACCGCGTTCCCGATACCGTTAAATTCATAATTGAGGACAGCGGCTTTATCGACGCACGCCCCATACTGCGCTCGCAGCTTGGTCCGGCATATAAGCTCATCTCCGGAATGAACGAGCACATCGCGGGCTACAGGCTTGACGATACCGCCGTGACGGGGAATCTCGCGCACGCCAAGTGCCCGATGCTGTTTGTTCACGGCCTGGACGATCCCACCGTCCCGTTTGAAAACGCGCCGCGCGCATACGAAATCTGCCCTGCCGACAAGGATTATCTGTTCACCAAGGAAACAAAGCACATAGAAACGATGTTCACAAGCGGCACGGCATATGCCGCAAAAATAGACACGTTTATCGCAAAATATATTAAATGAAGGTCACAATATGGATTACAAACAGGCACTTGAATACATTAACGGTACATCGTGGAGAGGCTCGCGTCTCGGGCTTGAGCGAATAACCGAGCTGCTCGCGCGGCTCGGAAACCCGCAATCGGAGCTCAAATTCGTCCACGTTGCCGGAACGAACGGCAAGGGCAGCATCTGTGCTATGCTTGCCTCCATCATGCGCAGAGCGGGCTTCAAAACCGGGCTTTATACTTCACCGTATCTCAGCCGTTTCAACGAGCGAATACAGATAAACGGCAAGCAGATCGAGGATAACGTACTTGCCGAGATCGTCACCGAGATAAAGCGGCATGCAGACTCCATGGACGATCATCCGACGGAGTTTGAAATGATGACCGCCGCCGCTCTGCGCTGGTTTGCCGATTCCGGCTGCGAGATCGTCATCCTTGAGGTCGGTCTCGGCGGCAGATATGACGCAACTAATGTCATCCCCTGCCCCGAGTGCTGCGTCATCGCAAACATCGGTCTTGACCACACGGCAATTCTCGGCGGGACTTTGTCCGAGATCGCCTACGAAAAGGCCGGCATCATCAAATACGGCGCGGCCGTCGTCATGTATCAGCAGTACGGCGAGACGATGGAGGTCATTCGTGACGTTTGCCGCGAGATGAGTGCAGAGCTGTATGTTCCCGATTTTGACGATATAAACGTAGAGTTTGATTCAATTGACGGGCAGGTATTTTCATATGACGGCGCAAGCTACGCTATACCGCTTTTGGGCGAGCATCAGCTCCACAATGCGGCGACCGTGCTCGAAGCGGTGAATGTTCTGCGCGAACAGGGCTGGGATATCGATGATGAGGCGATCGAGTCCGGGCTTTATTCCGTCGCATGGCCGGCACGGTTCGAGGTTCTGCACACGGATGATCCCTGGTTTGTACTCGACGGAGGGCACAATCCGCAGTGTGCCGCCGCTCTGCGCGAATGCATAGAGCATTATTTCCCCGACAAAAAGCGCGTCGCACTCGTCGGCGTTTTGAAGGATAAGGACTACAAAAGCATCGCCGCAACACTCGCACCGCTGTTTGACGCCTGCGTTTGCGTAACTCCGAATTCCGAACGTGCGCTCCCGGCCAGAGAACTGGCCGAGTTCTTCCGCGGAAGCTGCCGTGAGGTCAGCATTGCCGATACCGTCGAGGACGGAGTTGACCTTGCGCGCGATATTGCGCAGGAGCAGGACTCGATGGTCTGTGCCTTCGGCTCGCTGTATATCTGCGGACAAATACGCGCATGCTTCGGTTTGAAATGAGGTAGTGATATGAGGATCATGGGTATAGATTACGGCGACGCACGCACGGGGCTTGCCGTTTCGGACGCGATGAATATTCTCGTCGGCGAGGCGTGGACGGTAAATCAGTGGGACGCAAATGCGCTGGCAGACGAGATAATAGCGGAAGCAAACGCGCGCTCGGTCGAGCGCTTCGTGCTCGGGCTTCCTAAAAACATGGACGGCACGGAGGGCTCAAGGGCGGAAAAATGCCGGGAGTTTGCCTCCCTACTTGCGAGCAAGACCGATATTCCCGTCGTCATGTGGGACGAGCGCCGCAGCAGCGTTGAAGCGCACGCGATACTTCACGCAAACGGCAAGAAAGAAAAAAAGCACCGCAAGACTGTTGACGCGGTCGCGGCGAGCCTTATTCTCGAGGGCTACCTCGGGACATTATGAGCATCAAAAAGGTGCTGCCTCACAATGAGACAGCACCTTTTTTTCTATTTCTGCTTTTCCGGCATGACCTCCACATAGTCGGTCGCCTGCACATTGCCGGGATCATCTGCTCTAAACTTGTTAAATGCTATGATATTTACGGCGATGAGCAGCAGATATATAACAACGACCGCTATGAGCACGGCGGCTGCCGTGCGCCATATGCGGCGGCTGCGGCGGTTTTTTACGGCAAGCTGCTCATTTATATGAGAAAGCTGACGCGCAATATCGTCAGGCTCCTTTTCGTTCGGTACGGCTGCCCCGAGCAGAGTGCTGACCGGAACCTCAAGTATCTCCGCCAGTCGTATAAGAAGCTCGGCATCCGGCACCGAAAGGCCCTTTTCCCATTTTGAAACGGTCTGTCTCACAATATTCAGCCGCGCCGCAAGCTCCTCCTGCGTAAAGCCCTTCTGCTTACGCAGTGTTTTCAGGTTTTCAGAGAACATATCATCTACCTCCTTACGGCTCCAATATAGGCTCAGACTGCCCGTTGCGCAAGCAATGCAGATTAACAAAAGCTCCGGTGCAGAGACCGGAGCGTTAAAGCTATCGTTCCTCTCGGAAATATGCGAGGCCGAGCGCCGCTGGGGGCTCATTCTCACGTTTTTTGCGCATGGATACAACGACGAGTACGATGATGGTGACAAGGTACGGAAGCATCTTGTACAGCTCCATCATGTAAAGCTGAGTTCCCGCCGGGATGTACAAATACACGATATACAGGCCGCCGAAAAGTATCGATGCGATTATCGCAAGATTCGGTCTCCAGATCGAGAAGATGACCAGCGCGATGGCAAGCCAGCCGCGGTCGCCGAAGGCGTCGTTTGACCAAACGCCGCAGGCATAGTCCATGACGTAGTACAGGCCGCCGAGACCTGCGATCATGCTGCCGACGCAGGTGGCGATGTATTTATAGCGGTTAACGTTTATACCGGCGGCATCGGCTGTCGCGGGGCTCTCGCCGACGGCGCGCAGGTTGAGGCCGACGCGGGTCTTTTTTATGACGTAAGCGGTTATGACGGCGATTATAATTGACGCGTAGGCAAGGAAGCCGTAGCTTAAAAACATCTTGCCGAACCAGCCGAGACTGTCGGCAAAGGGAAGCGACTTGCTGAAGACCTTACTGGTCGCCGACAGGGCGATGGAGGGGACTTCGGCATTTGTAAGCTTAATCAGCGAGCCGCCGAAGAAGTTGCCGATACCGATACCGAAGGTGGTCATAGCGAGACCGGTTACATTCTGATTTGCTCTGAGCGTGACGGTCAGGAAGCAGTAAAGAAGTCCCATGATGAGAGAGCCTAGCAGGCAGGACAGTGTGGGTATAAGCAGTGCCATGAAGCTGTTGACTTCCACAACAGACTGCTCATACAAAAATGCCCCGATAACGCCGCAAATACCGCCGACATACATGATTCCCGGGATACCGAGGTTGAGGTTGCCGGATTTTTCGGTTATGATCTCGCCCGTGCCGCCGAAGAGAAGAGGCACGCCCTGCATTACCGCGCGGGGAAAAAAGGATACTATATCAAACATTTTCCGCACTCTCCTTTCCCGCCGCCTTGCGGAAGCTTATCTTGTAGCTTATAAAGAACTCGCAGCCGATGATAAAGAACAGGATAAGTCCGGTGAGAATATCCGAAAACGAGTGGTTCAGGCCGAAATTCGTGGATATCGCGCTTGCGCCCTTATCGAGGAAGGCAAGCAGCATGCTCGCAAATATCATGATAATGGGGTTGAACTTTGCAAGCCAGGAGATCATGACCGCCGTAAAACCGCGGCCTCCGGACAGCGAGGTGGACAGCGTATGGTCTGTGCCGGAAACAAGCAGAAAACCTACGAGTCCGCATATAGCTCCCGACAGGAGCATCGTGCGGATAATGACCTTTTCAACCTTTATGCCGACGTAGCGCGCCGTGCGCTCGCTTTCGCCGACGACGGTCAGCTCGTAGCCGTGCTTTGAATAGCTAAGGTAAATATACACCAAAACGGTCAGAACAAGGATGACCAGAACATTGAGCATGTACTTATTGCCGCCGAGCTGCGGAAGCCAGCCGATCTGGGTGCTCTGGTTTATAATGCCGATCTGTCCTGCGCCCTTGGGTACCTCCCAGATGATGACGAAAAATGCTACGAGCTGAGTCGCGACATAGTTCATCATCAGCGTGAACAGCGTCTCATTCGTATTCCACTTCGCTTTGAAAAATGCCGGGATGCCTCCCCATATTGCGCCCGCGGCGATGCTGGCCACGGCGCTTATCGCTATGAGCAGGCCATTGGAGACCGTATCTGCCAGGCAGATCATGCACGCTGCGGCCGCAAGACAGCCCGCGAGGATCTGACCCTCGCCGCCGATGTTCCAGAACTTCATCTTGAACGCAGGAGTTACGGCGAGCGATACGCCCAGCAGCATTGCGGTGCTCTGAGCAAATATCCAGACCTTGCGCTCGCTTCCGAAGGAGCTGTCTATCATCGTTGCGTAGACCTGGAGGGGATCTTCCCCGGTCACGGTCATGGTGACTATCGCGCAGACTATCAGCGCAATGACTATCGCCAGAAGGCGGATGCCCCAGGCCTTATACCACGGCAGCGCGCCGCGCTTAACGATATGCAGCAGCGGCTCTCTGTTATTATTCTTCATCAGCCTTCTCGCCTCCCAGCTTTGTCATCATCATGCCGACCTCACGCTTTTTTGCGCCGCGGCCGGGAACTATGCCGCTGACCTTGCCGCCGCACAGGACGAGTATCCTGTCGCACAGCTCGAGCAGCACGTCCAGATCCTCGCCGACGTATATGACAGCAACGCCCTTCTGCTTCTGGCGGTTTATAAGATCATATATCGTATAGGACGAATTGATATCAAGTCCGCGCACGGCGTAGGCCGTGAGCAGCACCGTCGGCGCGGAGGCTATCTCACGTCCGACGAGCACCTTCTGGACATTGCCGCCGGAGAGACGGCGCACGGGGGTGCTTATGCCGGGAGTTACGACCTCAAGCTCGTCAACGACGTTTTCCGCGAGCTTGCGGGGAGCTTTTCTGTCGGTAAATATGCTCTTGCCCTTTCTGAACGAGCGGAGCATCATGTTGTCGCCGAGATCCATATTGGCGACAAGGCCCATGCCGAGCCTGTCCTCGGGAACAAAGGACAGAACAACGCCGAGATCGGCTATAGAAAGCGGATCCTTGCCGAGAAGCTCCTCTCTTTCACCGTCGTCCTTTATGTAGCTTACGCTTCCGCTCTCGGTCGGCTGAAGTCCGGCAATGGCTTCAAGAAGCTCCTTCTGGCCGCAGCCGGAGATACCGGCTATGCCTAATATCTCGCCGCTGTTTGCGGTGAAGGATACATCGTCGAGCTTGACTATACCGTCGATACTGCGCACGGTGAGGTTTTTGACCTCGATCCTCGGCTTTGGATCGACGGGGTCGGGGCGGTCGATGTTGAGCTCGACGGCATGACCGACCATCATATTGGTCATTTCCTGGGCGTTTGTGTTCTTCGTCGGCATGTCGCCGATGAACTGGCCGTGACGCAGAACAGCAACTCGGTCTGAGAGTTCTTCGACCTCGTGCATCTTGTGGGTGATTATAACGATAGCCTTGCCCGCGTCGCGCATATTGCGCAAAACGGCAAAAAGCTTATCCGTCTCCTGCGGAGTGAGGACCGCTGTCGGCTCATCGAGGATGAGGATATCCGCGCCGCGATAGAGGACCTTTACGATCTCAACGGTCTGCTTCTGCGAAACACTCATCTCGTAAATGTGCTGGTCGGGATCGACGTCAAAGCCGTAAGCGTCGCATATCTCACGGATCTTTTTCGCCGCAGCCTTGAGATCGAGCCTGCCCTTGCCCTCGAGACCGAGTATGATATTTTCTGTCGCTGTAAGAACGTCGACAAGCTTAAAATGTTGGTGGATCATGCCTACGCCGAGGTTGAGCGCGTCCTTGGGCGAACGAATGACTACCTCTTTATCGTCAATGAATATCTCGCCCTCGTCGGGGAAGTAGATGCCCGAGAGCATGTTCATGAGTGTTGTTTTGCCCGAGCCGTTCTCGCCCAGAAGCGCAAGTATCTCGCCTCTGTATATATCGAGCCAAATCTTGTCGTTAGCTTTTACCGTGCCGAAGGATTTACTTATGTTTCTCATCTTTACGGCGGCGTTTTTGTTATCCATCTCGTATCTCCCGATGTGTAATATTGGCTGCGCAGGAAAAAGCGTGAGCGTTTTCATGCCCTTTCCTGTACGGCCGAATAAGTGGCTAAAGGAAGCTCCGTATGCGCGGAGCTTCCTTTTAATTAATGTTGCTTATTCGGTATATCAGCCGCCGAAGTTGGTGTCGAGCAGGTTGATGCCGTCGATCTGAACGTCGAAGTAAGGAGCGGAGCGGTAGGTCGACTCGAGGAATGCGCCGTCCTTGACAGCCTCGGTGTCTGCGGTGTAGTCCTTATCGGTGTCTACGTCTGCCATGTAGCTGTCGAGCTGCTTGCCGCCGACGGTGAAGGTGGTGATATCGAAGACCTTCAGGCTGCCGTCTTCGAGCTTTGCCTTTGCATCGGCGATAGCCTCTGCGGTGCCTGCGGCTGCTGCCTTCTCGTTAACGTCGGTCAGAACAACGGAGCCGGTTTTCAGGGTGCCGGTCCAGTCGGTGTCGATGGTCTCGCCGTTCATAACTGCCTTTATCGCATACTCGTAGTAAGGAGTCCAGTCGATGCGGGAGGAAACGATAAAGGTGTTCGGGCAAGCGGAAACGGTGCTGCCGTTGTAGGAAACGTTGGGAACACCTGCGGTCTCGCATGCAGTGGGAGCGCCCATGGAGTCGGCGTGCTGGCTGATGAGCTTGCAGCCGTTCTTGATGAGGGTGTTGGCTGCTTCCTTCTCTGCGGTCTCATTGTACCAGGAGCCGGTGAAAGTCACGTCCATGGTGACGCTGGGGCAAACCGAGCGTGCGCCGAGGAAGAAAGAGGTGTAACCGGAGATAACTTCTGCGTAGGTGAATGCGCCGACATAGCCCATCTTTGCCTCGTCAGCGGTGAAGTCGCCGTTTGCGATCATCTCATTGAGCTTGAGGCCTGCTGCGATACCTGCGAGGTAACGGCCTTCGTAGATGGAAGCGAATGCGTTGTGGTAGTTGGAAAGCTTCTCGGTGTGAGCGAGAGTGCCGGTGGAGTGGCAGAACTGAACATCGGGGAACTCTTTTGCCGCCTCTATGATGTAGGACTCATGGCCGAAGCTGTCGGCGAAGATGATGTTGCAGCCCTCTTCAGCGAGCTCTGCGGCTGCATCGTAGCACTTCTGATCTTCGGGGATGTTCTTCTTGAATACATACTCGACGCCGAGGTTCTTGCATGCAGCCTCTGCCGCGTTCATGAAGTTAAGGTCGTAGGTGGAGTTCTCATCATGCAGGAATATGAATCCGACCTTTATCTTGGCTTTGTCGCCGTCGTTGTCCTTGTCCTTGTCCTTGTCGCCGTTGCCGCAGGCACACAGCGCAAATACCATGGCCAATGCCAAAAGCAGTGCAGTAATCTTCTTCATCATCTTTCGGTTACCCTCCAAAAAATTCTATTATCAAGCTCATATGAGCTTTGATACAAATAAAAAGCGCCGGACACATGGATCTGTGACCGGCGAAAATAAACACCAAAGCCAAGGGAAGAGCGAAAAAAGCTTCTCCCTCGTATTAAGCTTCGATAGTCCGGTCATTTACGGCGTCCGGGTAGAGACTTCAAATCCATATTATTTGCTATATATCGAAAATATTCTGTTTTTCGTGCCCCTCATCGGGAACACATTTAGCATATCAACTGCGTCGAAAAAAGTCAAGACTGGTTTTTAGCCAAGTTTAACATTTTTTCTCCGTGTTTTTTGTGCATGTTTATTCCTGACAAAAAACAATGCTGTCGTCGCCCATCGACTCAATGCGGGCCAGCGACTCGATGCGCAGTCCTCTTGCGCGCAGCTTTGCGCCGCCGGGCTGGAAGGCCTTTTCTATGGCGATAGCAGCACCGATCACCGTCGCTCCCGCCTGCTCTACGATATCGCACAGCCCCTCCAGGGCCGCGCCGTTTGCGAGGAAGTCATCGACTATCAGCACTCTGTCACCGGGATTCAAGTAGCGCTTTGAAACAAGCACCTGCTTAGAGACCTGATGCGTGAAGGAATACACCGTTGTTGAATACACATCGTCCGAAAGATTTATGGTCTTGCTCTTTTTTGCGAAGACCACGGGGCAGTCGAACACAAGGCCCGTTAAAACGGCCATCCCGATGCCGGAGGCCTCTATGGTGAGTATCTTGTTGACATCCTCGTTTTCAAACAGTCTGTGTATCTCCTGTGCCATGTCGTAGCTCAGCTTCGGGTCGATCTGATGATTTAAAAAGCTGTCCACCTTCAGCACTCCGCCGGGCTTGACTACACCGTCACGCTTAATGCGCTCGATAAGCTGCTGCAATTTGACCACCTCGCATGTTATTGAATAACACACATTCTATCCGATATCGACACATTTCGCAAGACGGAATTTTGCGTATTTTTATAATGGCGTTTGTGCATGTGCAACAATTTTGCGCACAAAAGTTCATCATGTGTGCACCCGCGTTTTCCTTGCTATTATCCCCCGCGGCTGATAAAATGGAAGTTAATTTAAATAGGATGGGAGATTACAATGGAAGATCTCAAGCAGAGAAAGAAAAATCTTATCATGTTCCCGCTCGGCACCGTCGGCAGGGATATGATATATTACCTGTTCACAAGCTGCATCATAACCTTTGTTCTGTTCACTCGCAGCCTCACGAACGCGCAATTCGGCGCGATAACGGCCATCGTCGTCGCAGCGCGGATATTTGACGCTTTAAACGACCCGATCATGGGCAATATCATTGAGCGCACACGCACGCGCTGGGGTAAATTCAAGCCCTGGCTCGTCATCGGCATACTCTCGACCTCGGTCGTCGTGTACCTTGCTTTCAATACCGATCTTCAGGGCTGGAGCTTCGTATGGTTCTTCGGTATTATATATTTCATGTACTCGATAACCTACACGATGCACGACATCTCCTACTGGGGTATGGTGCCCGCGCTTTCGACCGACGCGAACGCAAGAAACCAGTTTGCCTCGCGCGCAACGCTGTTTGCCGGCATAGGCGGCACGCTCGCGAGCGTGCTCATCCCCATGTTCACTGTCGGTGACATGGCCATCGGCGGCAGCACGACCATAGCCTACGGCCGCATCGCGCTTATAATCTGCATCATTGCGCCGCTGTTTTTGTGCTTTACCGTCTTCGGCGTGCGTGAAAACCGTGAGTACACCGACGCACCGCCCATCAGCTTCAAGAAGATCTGGACGACCATCACCGGCAACGATCAGCTGCTGTGGATAAGCCTCATTTTCCTTCTTCAGCAGATTGGCAACGGCCTTATAGTCGGCGGCATCGGTTCGACGTACATATACTTTGACTTTGGCTACGAGGGCGGTCTGTTCTCGCTGTTTTCCATCGTCGGCATGTCCGTGACGGCGTTCCTTATGATCTTCTACCCCGCCATCTCGCGGCATATTAAGCGCAAAAAGCTCATGACCATCCTCGCGTGCATCTCAATGGTCGGTTACGCGCTCATGCTCGTTGCCGGTCTCGCCCTGCCTTCGACGATGCTCAAGTTCTGGATCATAACCGTCGGCTATGCGCTTTCAAACTTCGGACAGTACGGCTATTATCTCATCATGATGATCTCCATCATAAACACCGTTGAATACAACGAATACCGCACCGGCTCGCGCGACGAGGCGATAATCACCTCTCTGCGCCCGTTTTTGACCAAGATGTCCTCGGCTCTTATCGTCCTCGTGACGAACCTCAGCTACATCATCTTCGGCGTAACGCAGTACACAAACCGCATATCCGACTTTGAAAACGAGTGTGCCCGAAATCTCATCACCGAACAGGACAAGATCATGGCAATCGACAATGTCATCGCCGGCATCGAGCCGGGCAAAACGCTGGCTCTGCTGCTGTGCATGGTCATCATCCCCTGCGTGCTGATGCTTCTGAGCTACTTCCTGTACAAAAAGCATTACAAGCTCGACGAGGACGAGTACGACCGTATTTGCGGCGAGATAGCCGCGCGCAAGGAAGAGACGGCATGAGCATAACAAAGCTTGCCATAAACATTGCTTCTCCCCTGCCGAAGCTTGAGAGCTTTGATCGATATCTGTTCATCGGCCCGCACCCGGACGATATCGAGATCGGCGCGGGTGCCACTGCGGCAAAGCTCGTAAGTGCCGGCAAGGCAGTTGCGTTTTTGTGCTGCATCGACGGCCGCTTCGGCTCCGGCACCGTTCCGCCGGAGGAGCTTATCCCGATGCGCAGGGCCGAGGCAAGGGCCTCGGCGGCGGCACTCGGCGTTACGGACGTTCGCTTTCTTACGTTCTGCGACGGCGGCTTTTATGAGCAAAATGAGCTTAAAAGCGCAATTGCGGGGATCGTCGGAGAATTTAAGCCCGACGTCATATTCTGCCCCGATCCGCAGGTCAAAAGCGAGTGTCACACCGATCACCTTAATGTCGGCAGAGCCGCGTCCGAGATCGCATACTTTGCCCCGTATGAGGGCATAATGCGGCGCCGCGGAGCGGCTCCAGCTCCCGTGAAGGCGATAGCTTATTATATGACCGCCTCACCGAACCGCTATGTCAGAACCTCAAAAGAGCTGCTAAAGCGGCAGCTGTCGGCCGTATTCGACTGCCACAAGAGTCAGTTTCCCGACGGGAGCGCCGAGGGCAGGGCGATAGCCATGTACCTGCGCATCCGCTCGCTAGACTTCGGTCTGCGCTGCCTTTCCCTCCACGCCGAGGGCTTCCGTGTACTCGACACTGTGCGAATGCACTGCCTGCCCGAGGCATGGAAATAGCTGATTACATGCAAAAATCCCACCGCCATAGACGGGTGTCCGTAAAATAGTTAATCCTCCGTATGGCTTAGACCATGCGGAGGATTTGTTTATGTCTAATCTTCAAACTTGCTGGCGGCAAACGGTTTGTCAAAACCGTTTGCGGACGGCAAGTCCACAGGGGATAGCCGCTTTAGCAGCGCAAGGGGGTGTAGCCACCTTGACGGAACGAAGTGACGAAACATTCTCGGTCATGCAGTTTTCTTCTGCTGACGGAGAATGAAGCTCCGCAGGACGCACTACTCTCGACAGAGAGTATAGAAGTGCGCCCTTTAGTTCCTAAAGGGATTTTATCAGTTCGACAAACTGGAATTTATTTCCCTATAATATTCTCCTCCGTGTCATTCCCGTTCAGCGATTTTGAGAATTTAAAATGAA
>CAKUAS010000024.1 GCA_934636655.1 uncultured Oscillospiraceae bacterium | reverse complement strand
TCTAATCTTTAAAACTGTACCGGCGCATGCCCCACATCATGCGCCGGTATTTTTATGCGTAAAAACAGAGGCAAGCATTTGCTTGCCTCTGTTTTTCTATAGTATATTGTGATTAAGCTCAACACTGTCAGCCGGCGTTATTCTTCTAATAACGCGGCATGGATTGCCCGCGGCCAAATGCCCGGGAGGGATATCTCTTGTCACAACGCTGCCCGCGCCGATAACGCAGCCGTCGCCAATTGTAACGCCGCCGCAAACAGTTACATTTCCGCCAAGCCAACAGTTGTTGCCAATAACTATGGGCTTTGCGTACTCATAGTCGTACAAACTGCCGTCGGACTTAAAGCGAATATTTCGCTCTTCGGGGAGCAATGCGTGCATGGGCGTCAGCAAACTGCAATTCGGACCGAAGAAAACGTCGTTGCCAATAGTCACAGGGCAGCAGTCGAGCACGGTGAAGTTAAAATTCGCGTAGCAGTTTTTGCCGAAGCGCGTGAATATGCCATAGTCAAAATATACAGGCCCCTGCAAAAACAATCCCGACTGAGCGTCCGGCGTGAGCTCGGCTAATATCTCGCAGCGCAGCTCGGTCTCATCCTCGTCGGTGTTATTATATCTGCGGCTGAGCTTGTGCGCCTTGAGTCGCAACTCGGCTAACTCGTCATCGGACGGATCGTAGAGCTTACCGGCGAGCATACGCTCAAGCTGAGTTTTTATCACAGCTCGGCAATGACCTCGCACTCAACGAGAACGTCCTTGGGCAGACGGGCGACCTCGACGCAGCTTCTTGCGGGGAAGGGTTCGGTGAAATACTGTGCGTATATGCCGTTTACGAGGCCGAAGTCGCTCATATCCTTAATGAAAACGGTGGTCTTTACGACCTTGGACATGTCGCTTCCGGCGGCCTTGAGGAGCTCGGATAGGTTTTTGAACACCTGATGTGCCTGAGCCTCTACACCATCGGGAACGAGACCGGTGGCGGGATCGATCCCGACCTGACCCGAGGTATATACCATGCTTCCGACTATCTGAGCCTGGGAATAGGGGCCGATGGCTGCGGGAGCCTTTGTTGTGGATACGGTTTTCATTTCGTTTTCCTCCTTAGTTATTTAAACTTACTATAAAGCCTTTGTAGCCGAGCGCGCTCAGAAGCCTTTCGCCGTGCTCCTTGCCGCCGACTTCGCAGGCGATGTGTACGTTAGTCTGATTGGGGTTGAGCCCAGCACTGAGCCTGTCATGCTCAACTGTGAGGATATTTGCGCCCTGTGCCGCAATATCGTTCAAAAGCTTCACGAGACTGCCGGGCTTGTCGAGCAGCGTGACCGTGAATCTCAAGCGGCGGTTTCGGGCTACAAGACCCTGTGCGATGATGCACTGTATGAAACTGACATCAATATTACCGCCGGAGAGCAGGCACACGACCTTTTTGCCCTTGACGTCGACTTTGCCCTTCAGAACTGCCGCGACAGGAGTTGCGCCGGAGGGCTCGACTATCTGCTTGCAGCGCTCCATGAGCAGCAGTATTGCCTCGGATATCTCGTTGTCGTTTACCGTGACAACGTCATCGGCGTAGCGGTTTATGAGCTCGACCGTTATATCGCCGGGCGATTTGACCGCTATACCGTCGGCTATCGTGGAGACCGAATCGGTGCTTATGTACTTTTTCTCACGGAAGGACTGTGCTATGGCGTTTGCGCCCTCGGCCTGAACGCCGATGACCCGAACGCGCGGATTTATCTGCTTTATGCAGGCCGCGACACCTGCCAAAAGCCCGCCGCCGCCCGCGGGGACGATGACGATATCGGCAGTCGGAAGATCACCGAGTATCTCAAGTCCGAGCGTGCCCTGACCGGCGATGACCTCGAGGTCGTTGTACGGATGCAGGAACGTTGCGCCCTCTGTCTCGCAGACGGTGCATGCCATTGCATATGCGTCGTCATAGCAGTCGCCATGCAGAACGACCTTTGCACCGTAGCCCTCGGTAGCCTGCACCTTTGCTATCGGAGCGCTCGCGGGCATGACGATCGTTGCCGGGATGCCAAACTTGTGTGCCGCGTAAGCGACGCCCTGTGCGTGATTTCCGGCGGAAGAAGCAACGACGCTTTTCACATCGCCGCGCTCGACGAGAGCCGCGATCTTATTGCTTGCGCCGCGGATCTTGAACGAGCCGGTCTTCTGGCGGTTTTCGCATTTGAGATATATCTCTCCGCCGGTCATTGCGGAAAAGGTGGAGGACATATCGAGTTCCGTGTGATGAAGTATGGGCTTCAGTCTCTCGGCTGCAAGCTCAATGTCTTTAAGCTGTAATTCCATCCGATTCACCTCTCATATTTTATATATATGAATTTTACTTCATTCGGCTGGAATATACAAGAGTTTTGCCCAAAAAAACGTCCGTAACACGGGCACAAATTTGCGATATGTCCATAACAAGTGAACAAATGCTTTTTCTCAGTCGCTTGCGTTGAGGTTATCTACAAAGCTCTTCATTTCCTTACGGCTTTTCATCTGTTTGCTTTGATCGATTATCCTCTTCTGCTGGGTTTTGTCGAGTGCGGAAAAGTATAAAAATGCGTCCGCATTTTGCATCAGCGCCATGCCGAGACCGAGCGGAAGGTCTGCGTTTTTGCCTGTGTTCATAATATCACCTCGGCTATATTTTTCCGCAGATGGCATAAAAAATACGCCGCAGCGCGGCGTATTTTTTTAGTTTCAGTTTTTGTACGGCAGGGAAGTGAAATAGTTCGTATCGGGCTGACCGCCGATGGTCCAGCCGGTGCCGGAGCCTGCAATTGGGATGGAGCCTGTGAAACCGCCGTCGGTTACGAAATTTATAACCGAGCTTCCATCCGTTGAGGTAAAGCGCAGTTTCGTTCCGGTAGCAAGGAGGCTGCCGTTTGAAAGTGTGATGCTCTTAGATGTTGTGACATAGGTCATGTTGTTATCAAAAACGATGTCGCCGGACGCTTTGGAAAAGCTCTTGTCCGCGAGCGTGTACACATTTTTGACCTTATATGTGCCGAGAATGTTCATCTCCGTATCCAGTATGAGCTTGCCGTCGGCAAATTCTTTGATAAGGCCGGGAGCAAAGCTCTGACTGTCAAACAGTGCAAGGTGCAGCGGCTGGCTCTCACCCGGTGAGTAGAGCGCGACGCAGCTTATGCTTTCGCCTTTTTCGTCCTTGCCGTCAAGGTAAATTTCCCGCACGCCGTCATTGTCAAGATCGAACAGGCGTATGCTGTTTACATCCTTTATGCCCGTTGCAATGCCGGTCGTCGTGCCGCCGGCTTCAATGTTCAGCATGGTAATACCCTGCTCGTCGGCAGCAGTGCTTATTGTTTCTTCTTTACCGTCGCTGTCAATGTCGCCGGTGTAGGGCAGGCGCGATGTGATGACCGTGCCCGTGCTGGCGTTGGGGTCTGTCACCTTGACAGTGCCGCTGTCATCCAGAGAGAGCAGGCGGATCTCCTGTGTTCCGTCGGCGAGCTTAAAGCGAACGACCATAGTCGGCGTAGCACCCTCAAGTTCCGCGTTTATCGCAAGTGCTGCGCCGTCGGACATATCGCTGCAAGCGAGAATCTGCTTTACCAACGAGTATTTTTTCGTATTTGCGTTGTAATTTATCGTGTAAACGTCGATGTCATAGACATTGCCGGTCGCGGTCAGAAGCATTGACTTCATATCCGTTGCCGCGGCGCTGCCGAGCAGGGTGAAATCCTCCTTGCTCTCGGCTGCAAGCTCGACGTTGACATCGCCCTCAGAGCCGTCGCGGTCGGACGTGGGAATAAAGTCCTTATTTATTACGTCGCCGAGCTCGGAGTACGGCACAGTGAACTCGTAAAATCCGGCAGCCGCGTCTGCGATCTCTCCCGGGTTTGCGATTATGACGATGCCCTCAGCGGACAGATACCAGTGTCCGTCGGATACCAGCGACTTGATCGTTTCGGAATATCCCTCGTTAAAGAATACCCCCTGATATTTAGGGTCATCGTTAAACGAGACAAGGATCTTTTCGGAAACTGCGTTTAAGATCTTCTCTCTGCTGTCGCCGAGATCTGAAAGTGTAAGTGCCTCACCGGTCTGTGAATTGAAGATCGCACCGCTGATTTTAAGCGTGTTTGCCGTGCCGAGAGAGGCTCTATCGACAATGCGAAGAGATACGACAGAGCTGTCCGCGCGCTCGGTGCGAATCGTACGGTTCATGGAAAATGCGCTGAGACCTTCGGCTGTGCCGTCGCCGATGTTCTGGGTGTAATGCCCGTAATTATCCTGATATGTCTTGGTCGTGTATCCGGTCACCATCGACTTTAGGGCATCATTGAGCTTATCGGCCGCGTCGCTGCGCTCAGGCATGAAAACGGTGGGGGACATGTATGAAACATTGTCGTCGCCTGTCTCTGTTGCCATCTCGACGACGACATCGCCGCCGCAGCTTCCGGCGTTTGCGTTTATGATCTTGTGATCTTCCGTGACGGTGATGTCAACACGGGCTTTGTTTGAAAAATCATCGACGAAAGACTTTGTGGCAAGGATGTTGAGGTCTTTATCGTAGATACTGATGTTGTATTCGATATCGGCCCTCTCGGTGCTTTCGGCCTTGTCGCCCGCAAAGTCGAAGTGTATTATGGTTCCGGCCGCGATAGCGGACTTGTCCGCATTTTCAAACGAATCCGAGCCCTCATCAGTTCCGCAGGAGACTGTGAAAACGTCGGCTGCCTGCATCGTTATATACACGCCGCATTCGCGCGCGGTTTCGCCCTTATCCTTCTTGCCGCAGGCGCAAAGGGATAAAACGCAGCAAAACGCCAATGCCATGGCTATGAATTTACGCATATTATCAACTCCATTCCGAGCCATTATAGCATGACTGTGTGTCAAAATCCACTGCTTGCGAAATTGTTTATAAAAACGTAAAAAATCCCCCCATCTCATCGAGATGGAGGGATAGATTTTTGATTATTCGTGACCGTGGTCGGGATAATGGACGTGCAGAAGATCGTGAGCTCTGCCGCGAAGCATTGCGTAAACTCCGTCGAGCGCAGTATTCTGCTCGGACGAACGCAGTGTGCAGTCCTCATCGGCGATGAATATTCCGCGGTTGCGAATCTGCTTCTGAGCAAAACAAGCTTCCGGCTGACCGCCGCCGCCGATACATCCGCCGGGGCATGCCATGATCTCGACGAAGTGGAAGAACTCTTCGCCGCTTTCTATCTTCTCGATGAGCTTGTCGGCATTGCCGAGGCCGCTCGCAACGGCAATCTTAAGCGTCAGATCACCGGCCTTGACTTCAAATGCCTTGATACCCTCGAGGCCGCGCACGCCGCATTCGGCGACGCTTGCTATCTGCTCAGTGGTGACCGTTCCGAGAACATGGCGGATAACGGCCTCGGTGACGCCGCCGGTGACGCCGAATATTACGCCGGCGCCGGTGTATTCGGCAAAGGGATCGTCGGGTTCTGCGTCGGGAAGCTCCGCAAAGTCTATGCCGGCTTCCTTTATCATCCTTGCAAGCTCCTGCGTCGTGAGCACGAGGTCGATGAGCCTTTCGCCGTCTTTTACGAGCTCGGGACGCGCGGCCTCGGCCTTTTTGGCCGTGCATGGCATTATCGCGACCGAGTACAGCTCATCGTCGGTGTAATGCTGTCTGAGTATCGCACCAAACATCTCCATCGGTGAGCCGCAGGTAGAGACCTGAGGCATAAGGTGAGGATGCATGTTTTCAACGTGCTTTATCCAGCCAGGGCAGCAGGAGGTGAACATGGGAAGCTTTGCTCCGGTCTTGAGCTTATTCATGAACTCCGCCGACTCTTCCATGATGGTGAGGTCTGCCGTCAGCGAGGTGTCGAAAACGTAATCTGCGCCGAGCATCTTGAGTGCGGTGACTATCTTACCCATGACAGGCTGCGAGGCCGGCAGGCCGAACTCCTCACCGATGCCGACACGTACTGCCGGTGCGACCTGGACCGCTACCTTCTTGGTCGAGTCGTATATCGCAGTCCAGAGTTTGGATACTTCGTTTTTAACTACAATTGCGCCGGTGGGGCACACTGCCGCGCACTGGCCGCAGCCGACACACTTGGTGTCTATGAGCTTGTTTTCAAAGCCGCAGGAGATATAGGTCTCGATACCGCGCTCGGCAAAGTCGACAGCGTGAATGTTCTGGACCTCCGAGCACATTCTCACGCACTTGCCGCAGAGTATGCACTTCGAGGGGTCGCGCACGACGGCAGGGGAGGAGTCGTCGATCGGGAGCTTGCAGTAATCGTTTGCAAAGCGAATGTTGGTGACATTGTAGCGGCGGGCATAGGTCTGAAGCTTGCACTTGCCGGACTTTTCGCAGGTGGTGCACTCTGCTCTGTGGCCTGCCAGCAGCAGCTCCAATATCATCTGGCGATGCTTTCTCAGACGTGCGGTGTTCGTTTTTACAACAAGGCCGTCCTTCGGCTTCATCGAGCACGCAGCTTCGACTCCGCCGCGCTCGTTCTCAACAACGCAGAGGCGGCAGCCGCCGTATATCGAAAGGCTTTCGCAGTAGCAAAGGTTGGGGATGTCGATATGATGCTTGAGTGCGACCTCAAGTACGTTGCGTTCATTTTCAAATTCACAGCTGATGCCGTCTATGACCATGTGCTTCATATCATCATACCTCCTTTATCGCGTGCTTCGGGCAGCCTTTTTTACATTCGCGGCACTTGATGCACTTTTCAGGATCGATCTTATGCGGCTTGCGCAGCTCGCCGGTGATAGCGCCGACAGGGCAGTTGCGCGCGCACTTTGTGCAGCCGATGCACTTGAGCGGGTCGATCACCATAGTGCACAGGCTGCGGCATGCGCCGGCCGGGCACTTTTTGTCAACGATATGCGCAACGTATTCATCCTTGAAGTATTTTAGCGTACTGAGAACGGGGTTTGTTGCAGTCTTGCCGAGACCGCACAGCGAGCAGGTCTTGACGACGCTTGACAGCTCCTGAAGCATGTCGATGTCCTCAATTTTACCTTCGCCGTGGGTTATGCGCTCGAGTATTGCCTGGATCTTAGGGATGCCCTCGCGGCAGGTCGCGCACTTGCCGCAGGACTCTTTCTTTGTGAAGTTCATGAAGAAACGGGCTATCTCGACCATGCAGGTATCGTCGCCCATGACGACGAGGCCGCCCGAGCCGATGATCGCACCGATCTTCTTTGTAGACTCAAAATCGAGCGGCAGATCGAGGTGTTCCTCGGTCAGACAGCCGCCGGAGGGGCCACCGATCTGAACGGCCTTGAACTTACCGTTTTTAACACCGCCGCCAATGTTAAATACTATCTCGCGCAGGGTCGTGCCCATGGGGACCTCGATAAGGCCGGTGTGATTTATGTTGCCCGTGAGAGCGAATGCCTTGGTGCCGGTGCTGTTTTCGGTACCGATGCTGCGATACCATGCCGCGCCTCGCTCGATGATGGGCGGAACATTTGCAAAGGTCTCGACATTGTTTAGCGAGGTCGGAGCATCGAACAGACCCTGATCGACGCTTCTGGGAGGCTTGGTTCTGGGCATGCCGCGCTCGCCCTCAATGGATGCTGTGAGCGCCGAGCCTTCGCCGCAGACGAATGCGCCTGCGCCGCGGTTTATATGCAGTCTGAAATTCTTGCCCGAGCCGAGGATGTTTTCACCGAGTATGCCGTGCGCTTCATCGTCGGCTATCGCCATTTTAAGGCGCTCTACCGCCAGAGGATACTCCGCGCGAACGTAAATGTATCCCTCTTCGGAGCCGGTCGCGATACCGGCGATTATCATGCCTTCTATCATTCTGTGCGGATCGCCTTCCATTATGGAGCGGTCCATGAACGCGCCGGGGTCGCCCTCGTCGCCGTTGCAGACGATGTATTTTACCGGTGCGTCCTTGTGAGCGGCGACCTGAGCCCACTTCTTGCCGGTCGGGAAGCCCGCACCGCCTCTGCCGCGTAGTCCGGAATCGGAGACTTCGGCAATTATTTCATCGGGCGTCATGTCAAACAGCGCCTTTTCGAGTGCGGTGTAGCCGCCGACGGCGATGTATTCCTCGACGCTTTCCGCATTTATATGTCCGCAATGCTCAAGAGCAACACGGGTCTGTTGCTTGTAGAAGGGGATATCCTCCTGACGGACGTAGCTTTCGCCGTCTTCGTGGTAAACGAGGCGGTCAATGACTTCGTCATTGAGTATAGTCCTTTCGACTATCTCTTCGCAGTCGTCGACTGTGACTTTTATGTACAAGAGCCCCATCGGCTCAATGCGCATCAGAGGCCCCATCTGGCAGAAGCCGTGGCAGCCGCTGTGCTTTAAACCGACGGATTCATCGTGACTTTCGTGCTGCAAAACTACGTCGACGCGCAGTCCGCGCTCTTCCATGAGCTGCTTCATCCTGTCGTAAACGTTAAGCGAGCCGCCCGCGACACAGCCGGAGCCGCCGCAGATAACTACCTGCTTATACTGACAGTCGAGAGCTTTCTTAAATTCCTCGCGGCATTTTATAAGCTGCTGTCTGCTTTCTATCTTCATACCTTCTCAGCCTCCTTTAACTCCTGGATAAGCGCGTGTGCTTTTTCGGGGGTCATGGAAGCGTGAACCACGTCGTTTACGGTGCAAACTGGTGCAAGGCCGCATGCGCCAAGGCAGGATACACGCTCAATGGTAAACAGCCCGTCTTCCGACATGTGATCCTCGGGCTTGAGTCCGGTCGCCGCGTAAAGTGCTTCCTGAACATCGTCGGACTTTCTGACGTGGCACGCCGTGCCGTTGCAGACCTTTATGATGTACTTGCCTTTTTCGTTCATAGAGAAATTCTCATAGAACGTCGCAACGCCGTAAAGCTCGGCTTCACTCTCGCCGATCTTTTCCGCGACATATTTCAGTGCATCCTTCGGCAGAAACTTATACTCGTTTTGGATCTCCTGCATGATAGCAATGACCCTGGTCTTATCGCAGCCGTACTTCCCTAATACGCTGTCGATAAAGCCGAAATCAACCTTTACCAATTCAATCATCCTTTCTATACAACTTTCACACTGTTACACTTTAAATGCTTTGCTGAGTTTAATTATAAGGAAAAATAATTTTTGTGTAAAGAATAGTTTTAAAATTGTTAATATCAGCCCACTGAAAAAATGCATCCGTTTTATGCTTAAATATACAGAACGTGCGGAAAATGTACAGGTTTTGAAGTGCACATTTGGCTAAAATAACAATGAAACCGGTAAAACTTAATGCACTTTTAACAAAAATCAGAACGGAATTCAGGCAATGTTCGTCTTTTGACCGGTTAAAAAATAAATTATCCGAACAGGCTGAAATACTTGACAATACAGGGCTTTCGGCTATAATAAAAAGAAAAACTGTCTCATGTGAGACAAAAAACGGAGAGCTTTATGAAGCTGAGCGCGATGCAGCTTACGCTGCTTCAACAGACTGGTATTTTTTATACTGTCCCCGTATCGACAATTGAAAAAATCGCGGCTTCGCCCGACTGTGAACTAAAAAGCTATAAAAAAGGCCAGCTTATATACAGCAAAACAGAATTTTCACGCAGCCTCGGAGTCGTGCTTTCCGGCAGCCTGAGAGTTACGAAAGGCAATGCCGGCGGCCATGCAATGATAATGAGCACTCTCAGCCCGACTTCGCTCTTTGGTGCGGCGGCACTTTTTAACGACGAGACCGAGTACGCCACGGACATAAGCGCCCTGTGCGATACCGAGATACTTTTTTTTGCGCAGCGCCTTGTCCAGCGCATGATGCGCTTTGAGCCTCAGATCGCCGAGAATTATATTAAATATCTGTCCGAGAGGATACTGTTTTTAAATAAGAAGATATATTTCCTCAGCTCAGGTACCGCCGAGCAGCGGCTTGCGAGCTTTCTTTTGGATAACCTTCCCGCGGGGCAGTCTGCCGAGCTTCCTATGCCGCTAAACAAGCTTGCTCTTGCTCTGAACGTTTCGCGCGCTTCGCTGTATCGCGCGTTTGATGCGCTTGCCGATACAGGAGCTATCGTTAAGGACGGAAAAAACGTATGTATCAATGATGCCGAAAGGCTAAAAAAATATATGAGGTGAAGAAATGAAAAAACTTATATCACTTATCCTTGCCGTACTCATGCTTGCATGCCTGTTTACCGGCTGTGCGGCAAATGATCCGACCCCAACGGAGACCCCGGCTGCTGCCGAAGAGCCCACAACCATACGCGTCGGCGCAATGACCGGCCCGACGGCTATGGGCATGGTAAAGCTCATGGACGATAGCGATAAGGGTGAAAGCGCGAACAAATATGAGTTTTCGCTTCAGACCGAGGCGACAGCATTTGCTCCGGCACTGACCAAGGGTGAGATCGACATTGCCGCAGTTCCGGCAAACCTTGCATCTGTCCTGTATAACAACACCGACGGCGGTGTGAAAGTGCTCGCTGTATGCGCTACCGGTGTCCTGTACATCGTTGAGCGTGGCGACAGCGTAAAGAGCTTTGCCGATCTTGCGGGAAAGAAGCTCTATGCCACCGGCGAGGGTGCGACGCCCGAGTTTGCACTGCGCTACCTGCTCAAGGCAAACGGCCTTGAGGGCGATAAGGCTCCCACCATCCAGTGGTGCGCTGATACCACCGAGGCGCTGTCCTATATAAGTCAGGACGAGAACGCCATCGCAATGCTGCCGCAGCCCTTCGTCACCGCGGCCCAGACAAAGGTCGAGGGCCTGAATGTTGCACTTAATCTCAACGAGGAGTGGCAGAAGGTAAACGATGGCGCTTCCATGGCCACCGGCGTTATCGTTGTGCGCACCGAGTTTGCCGAGAAGTACCCCCAGCAGCTTGAAAAATTCATGCAGGAATACGCCGAGAGCGTCAAATTTGTAAACGAAAACACCGAGCAGGCAGCTCAGCTTATCGGCAATTATGAGATCGTAAAGGCGCCCATTGCGCTCAAGGCTCTGCCTTACTGCAATATCTGCTGCCTCACCGGCGATGAACTCAAGGAATGCCTCGACGGATACCTGTCTGCACTTTATGATATGAATCCGCAGTCGGTCGGCGGAAAGCTGCCCGGCGACGGCCTGTACTATGCAGCGGAAAAATAAGCTCGGCAAGTCTATCGCCGTTGTGTTCGCACTGCTGCTGTGGCAAATTGCTGCGGCGGCAGTCGACCAGAGCATACTGCTTGTATCCCCTGTAGATGTTGCTGTGCGCATGACGACGATATGGCAGGTAGACGGTTTTTTATCGTCTATCTGGTTCAGCTTCTATCACATCGCGGGAGGTTTTTTGCTTGCACTGGTGACAGGAGTTGTGCTCGCGGCGCTGTCCGGACGCTTTCCGTGGATCGAAACGGCGCTTTGGCCATTTATGATAACGGTCAAGGCCGTGCCGGTCGCGTCGTTTGTAGTCATATGTCTCATATGGCTCTCGGCGCAGAACCTGTCCGTTTTTATTTCTTTCCTCATTGTCCTGCCCGTTGTTTACGGTAACATGCTTGAGGGCATAAAAAGCGAGGATAGGAAAATGCTCGAGGTGGGGCATGTGTTCAATATGCCCGTATTAAAGCGAATACTTTATATCCATATGCCGCAGCTCAAGCCATTTATACTCTCCGCGTGTGCAACTTCACTGGGAATGTCGTGGAAAGCCGGTGTTGCGGCAGAGATCATCGGAACGCCGGACGGATCTATCGGAAAGCAGCTTTACTATGCGAAGATATATCTCGACACCGACGATCTTCTGTGCTGGACGGTCATCATCGTCATCATAAGTGTCGCATTTGAAAAGCTTTTCATGCTGCTTCTGCGCAAATTTTATGCGAGATTGGAGCGTGCGTGATGGAGCTAAAAAACATATGCAAGGCTTTTGGCACAAACGAGGTGCTGCGCGATATCAGCATCATTATCCCCAAGGGCAGCAGAGTCCTCATTTCCGCGCCCTCGGGCAGGGGAAAAACAACGCTTCTGCGAATAATGATGGGACTCGAAAAACAGGATTCCGGCGAAGTTAAGAACCGCCCGCAGCGTCAGGCGGCCGTGTTTCAGGAGGATAGACTGCCAGAAGAGTTTACGCCCGTAAACTGCGTCAGAATGACCGCAGCCCACGGAGTAACGAAGAACATGATCCACGCGCATCTGGCTGCCGTCGGACTCGAAGGACACTGCGATAAGCCTGTGTCGCAGCTATCCGGCGGTATGCGCCGCCGCGTCGCGATAGTAAGAGCGGTACTCAGCAATGCCGGCACCGTGTATTTCGACGAGCCGTTCACCGGCCTTGACGAGGAGACGAAAAAGCGCGTCATAGACTATATTGCATCTAATTGTGAGGGCAGAACGCTTGTATTCGTGAGTCACTGCCCGGACGATGCAGTGCTGCTGAATGCAAAAGAGATCCGTATTTAACGGATCTCTTTTTTAGCCTGTCAAAAAACCTATGCTGCTGAGGAAAGATAACCGCGCAGCGGGGGAGCTTGAGGGGTAGCGAAGCGGCGGCGCGGGAGTGAATGACATGCCGGTGGCATGTCAGAGCCGCGCCGTGACCGAGCCGCAGCGAGAAAAGGCCCGCCTCAAGTTGGATTATAGCCATCAAAAACGCCTGAGCTATCAGGCTTTTTGACGAGCGCAGCGAGATTTTTCGTGAAAATTTATTTTCACAAAAAATGTGGCGTATTTGAAGCGTGCAAAAAAGTCACAGACTTTTTTGACACGCTGAAAAGAGATCCGTATTTAACGGATCTCTTTTATTTCTTCTTTGGGTTTCCCTGCCTTTTGGATAAATCCGATGAGCTGGCCGGATAGTACGACTGTCAGCAGGGAGTAGATGATCCTGCTGAACGGAATGTATGTCAGCGACAGCGCGAGGACAATGAGGTCGGACAGCAGATACACCCACTGTATGCCGATCTTAAATAAATGCGACAGGCTCAGCGCGAGCGAATCGTCACCGGTAGGTGCGGAGTTTGCCCTTACGCACAGGCCTACACCGACGCCGACAAACAGCGAGCCGGCTATCGCTGCGAGAAGCGGCATCTGCGCTATTTGCGGCCAGAGCGGGGGAAAACGCTCAAATATCGCGTAGAATGCGGAAAAGCCGCCGCCGGCGATGATGGAGTAGGCGATAAATTCCTTGCCCAGCAGCTTAAAGCCCAGCAGATAGCACGCGCCGTTGAGTACGAGCCCGCTTATCGACGGGGAAATACCGAGCCAGTGCTCGAGCAGCAGCGTAAGTCCGAGGACGCCGCCCTCGGTCACGCCGGAGATGGAGTGAATGTTGTACAGGCCGAATGCGAGTATCGCGCTGCCGAGGATTATGCTCAGGCAGTTTTTCGGCTTTAAACGGGGTAACAATTTTAACAAAACCTTTCTATGTTATTATTTGCTTTTTATTATATCCTCCGCATATTTTACGAAGCGCTTAACGGCGGGGGAGGAATGCTTGAGATTCGTAAGCGCCATGCCGAAGCTTATGCTCCTCGGCGGAGAGATGGGTATCTTCACGACTTCACAGGGCCAGTTGCGGGTTATGAGCTCGTTCATTATGCTTATGCCCAGACCCTTTTCGACCATTTGCAGCGCAGAAAAGCTCTCGACCGTTGAAAAGCGTATATCCGGCTCGATGCCGAATTCCTCAAACAGGGGGATAACGTCGTCATCGTGTCCGAAACCGGGGAGGATGAGCTTTTCATTGCGGCAGAGCTCAAACGGAAAGCTGTCCAGCTTTGCGCAGGGGTGATCCTTCGGCAGGAGTGCCATCATCCTGTCCTCGGACAGCGGTATCCAGTCATACGGGAACGGCTCGCGGTAGCTTGTGAATGCTATGTCGGCAGCTTTTTCGTCCAGCCATCCGTTGACCTCGGGGCGGCAGCCCTCAAGCATGGTTATTTTGATCTGCGGGTGGTCGGCCTGAAATCGGCTTATGACCTCCGGCAGCCAGTGCGTTGCTATGCTCGAGTACGACGCGATGGTCACGCTGCCTATGAGCAGCCCCTTTGTGTCTGCCGCAAGCTGATATATATTGTCCTCGCTGTTTAAAAACTCGCGCATCGCGGGAACGAGCATCTCACCCTCGGAAGTTACCGTGACGCCCTTGTTTGTACGCCGCAGCAGGGGATAGCCTATATCCGATTCAAGCGCGCTAACAAGCTGGCTCACGCCCGAGGGAGTGTAGCTCAAAAGCTCGGATGCTTTTGAAAAGCTCCCCGTGTCCGCCGCGGCCAAAAATGCTCTGCATCGTGCGGTTTCCATAGCATTTCTCCTTTAAGCAATACTTAAAGCTGCCATAACGATCAACAGCTTTACTTTTCTTGCGATATATTCTACAATACAGATAGTAAGAAATCAAGCACTATTCAGGGCCCGAATATAATTGAAATCTTCTGAAAAAATAATTTAAACATTATATCGGAGGAATAGTTATGAAAAAGACCGCACTTTTTGCACTGGCAGTTATCGTATGTCTCGTCGGAGCAGTTGTTTCGAGCTACTGCATGGCCGCATTCACCGCAAGCGAAGCGGTTTTCGGCGTACTCGCGGTACTTTTCGCCATCGGCTTTACCCTGTTTGTAAATAAGCTCACCAATGCCGTTGGATAAGACCTGAGCTTATGCGAAAATATAAACTTATAAATTTCCGACCTTGCCGATAAACAGCGGGGTCGGATTTTTTTAGCTGACAGCAGCTTATAGCTTGTGCATCACGCCGAGCTGATAAAACGCGACGGCGCTTGCCGCGGCGACGTTTAGTGAGTCGACCCCGTGCGACATGGGGATACGCAGCGTGTAGTCGCAATTTGCAACGGTCTCGGACGCAAGTCCGTCGCCCTCTGTTCCGAGGACTACTGCGAGCTTTTCCTCCTTTGCCGGAGCGGGATCGTATATCGGCAGCGACTTGTCCGTCAGCGCCATGGCGGCGGTCTTAAAGCCGAGGGCGGAAAGCTCCCGCATCCAATCCGCGCCGAGATACGTCCACGGTACCTGGAACACCGTTCCCATGCTGACTCGCACCGCGCGGCGATACAGCGGATCGCTGCCCTCGGCCGTCAGCAGCACGGCATCCATGCCCAGTGCCGCGGCCGAGCGGAAGATAGCGCCTATGTTCGTCGGGTTCATCACGTTTTCCAGAACCGCAATGCGCCTTGCACCGCGGCATACCTCCTCAACGCTGCGAAGTCTCGGCCGAAGCATAGCGCACAGCATTCCGCGCGTAAGGTGGAAGCCCGTGAGCTGAGTTAGCACCTCAAGCTCGGCTGTGTAAACATTTATATCCTTCGGGCAGCGCGAGAGAAGCTCCTTTGCCTTGCCATCGGCGTGCTTTGTCTCCATCAGAAATGACAGCGGCACACAGTCCGCGTCCAGCGCTCGCTCGATGACCATCGGGCTTTCGGCAATAAACATCGCGTTTTCCGGGTCGCGCCTGCAAAGCAGCTGATTTTCCGTAAGGCGAGCGTAGACGTCAAGCTCCGGCGCGTAAAAATCGTGTATTTCAATGAAATTTGCCATATAAACACTCCAATCAGTATATTTCATTATAAGCGAAAACTCTATACTGCGCAAGCGCGGATGTGTTATAATGCAATTGGCGCAAATTGCATACCGCGTGGCGTGCTCTGACGTTCAAATTTCCCCATGCAATATTTATAATGATACCATCAACATTAAGGAGAGTGTCATTATGAACAAGAAAACAGTATTGATCACAGGTGCATCCAGCGGCATAGGCAGAGCGACGGCTATCGAGCTTAGCCAGAGGGGGTACAGTGTGTATGCCGGAGCAAGACGCATGGACAGGCTGCGCGATCTTGAGTGCTTTGGCATCCATCCTGTACAGCTCGACGTCACGGACGAGGCTTCGATGGTCTCTTGCGTAAATGAAATATTTGAAAAGGAAGGCAGCATAGATATCCTTATCAACAACGCAGGCTACGGCTCTTACGGTGCTGTTGAGGATGTTCCGCTGAGCGAGGGACGCTACCAGATGGAAGTCCTGCTTTTCGGCACTGCAAGGCTCATTCAGCTTGTGCTGCCCAAAATGCGTGAGAATCACTACGGCAAGATAGTAAATGTCACATCCATGGGCGGACGCATATGGACGATGCTCGGCGCGTGGTACCATGCCGGCAAGTTTGCTGTGGAGGGCTTTTCGAACAGCCTTCGTATAGAAACAAAACCCTTTGGCATTGACGTGATCGTCGTAGAGCCGGGCGGCATCAAAACCGAGTGGGGAGATATCGCTGCCGATCACCTCGAGGAATATTCGTTTAACGGCGCATATGCCGATAGTGCGAAAGGCTATGCAGCAATGCTGAGCAAGCAGTACGGCGGGAACGGACTGTCAAGGCCGGAGCTTATTACTCACACGATATCAAAGGCGATAGCTGCTCGTCGCCCTCGTACAAGATATCTCGTCGGATTCTCGGCAAAGCCGATGATCTGGATAAAAAACATATTTGGCGACCGGTTCTTTGACTGGGTCATAAGGAGTTTTAGCCATTGAAACGTTTTCCGCTTGAAAAAAACTACGCCGCGCTTTTGGAGCAGTACGGCATATCCGCAGAGGAGATCCTGCTCCGAGCACGGCTGCCGCTTGACCTGTTCGCACGGGAAGCGCCCTATGTGAGTGCACAGGAGTACTACCGCTTCATGCTCGCAATAGATGAGACTGTGGATGACAAAGAACTGCCGATACGTTTGGCGACAGCGGAAAATATCGAAGCGATATCGCCGCCGCTGTTTGCAGCCTATTGCAGCGAAAATACGCAGGCGTGTATAAAGCGCATTGCACAATACAAAGCGCTTGTCGGCGCTATAGTGTATGAAACGGAATCTTCAGACAGCTTTTTCTCTGTAGTGTTGTCACCTGAAAACCCGGACTGTGAGCTTCCGGAGATCGTCCTTGGCGTTGAGATGGTGCTGCTTGTAAATATCATACGAAAGGCAACTAAAAAGAACATTGTTCCGCACAGAATAATTGTCAGGCATCCGTTTGATAATCCGTGCTATGAGAAATTTCTCGGTGTAGAGTCCGAAACGGGCGAGAAGAACGCGCTCATATTCAACGAGCAGGACATATATATTCCGTTTGTGACTCACAACGAATCGATGTAGAGCTTCTTTCGAGCCGGAGCTGCGAAAGCGCCTTGTTGAACTCGATGTTGACGATACAACGGCGGCACGCGTGCGCAGCGCGCTGGTCGAGCTGCTGCCGGGCGGCGAATGCTCGATAGACGATGTTTGCCGCATGCTTGGCATGAGCCGCCGTACCCTACAGCGAAAACTCAAAGAAGAGAATACGAGCTTTCAGCAGCAGTTAAACCACACGCGCGAGCTGCTTACGAAGAATTATCTTAAAAACACGAAGCTTTCATCCGAAGACATTGCATATCTTTTGTGCTATCAGGACTTAAACTCTTTTTACCGTGCATTTAGTATTTGGACGGGCAAGAGCGTCACAGAGTACAAAGCCGAGCTCTCATAAGTAAAAGATTAATCTTGACTATCCAAATGCATGCTATTACAATTAAGTAAAACTAAAAGCTGCCGTATGGCAGCTTTTCAAAATACAACGAGTTAGCATAAACTAACTCCGGGAGGACAGCAATGAAATATTTCGGTATGCCCATGGCGATGTGGGCAATGTTCGCGAAATCTTTTCGCACTCATCTGACGAGCGTGCTCGGCTATGATGCCGATACGGCAAGGAAAATAACGGGAGAGGCAAAGCCGCGCTATAAGGAGATCATCCGCGATCTGCCGGAGTTTGAAAAGACCGACCGCTTCAAAAAGAATATAGTAAACTGCGCGATGCTCTGCGCGTTCATCCTCTCCATGCCCGAACGTCCGGAGGTCGGGCCGCTGACGGAGTATTACTCGAAAAGTATGATGACGAAGCTTGTAAAGTGGTTCTGCCGAAAAACAGGGAAGGGAAAGTTCACTCCGCAGGATATCGAGGGCATGAAAGCGAGCGCCGCGCTCAGGTCTGCCGATCGAAACCCGTATTCCTGGAATATGGACTATTACGAATACCCCGACGGCAGCGGCTATGAAGCACGCTTCACGGCCTGCGGCATATGCCGGCTTACAAAGAAGCTCGGCCTGTTCGAGCTGACTCCGGCCATGTGCCGCCTTGACTACGACATGAGTGAGGCCGGAGGAGCGGCGACTTTCGTGCGAGAGTACACACTTGCTTCGGGCGGACCTTACTGCGATTGCGGCTATAAAAAGCTCAATAAATAATTAAAACCTCCGGATAATCAGGAGGTTTTAATTAACTATGCTGTTTTTTGCCGAGCTTTACATTCAGCAGAACGATGGCCGACAGCACGAGAACTATTCCGGCCGCGCTCATCGGGGTGAGAGCTTCGTTATAGATCACGACGCCCACTATCGTCGCGACGACCGGCTCGACCGAGGCCATGATCGATGCCTTGCCGTTTTCAAGCCCCTCCAGACCGCGCGTATACAGGAGATACGGCAGGAAGCACGTCACCAGACCCGTCGCAAAAGCAAAGCCGAAGTTAGGCGCGGTCTGCGTTATGATATTAAGGTACTCAGTTCCGCCGATCACTGTTGCGCCGAGGGCGGCAAGAAAGCAGGAGTAGAAATTGATCGTCAGACTCGAGTATCCGCGATTGAGCGCAAAGCGACTGAAAATGCTGTAGAGCGCATAGCACACGCCGGCGGTGAGGCCGAGTGCCAGTCCGACGGGCGTTATTCTTGCGCCGCCTCCGCCGATGCCGGAGACAAGGCAGCAGCCCGCAAAGGCGAGTACCATTGCTATAAGCTTTTGACCTGTGAGCTTTTCCTTAAACAGCAGTGCCGAGAACAGGATAACAAAGCACGGCGCCGTATACAGCAGTATCGCTGCCGCCGACAGGCTCATATAGTCCATCGCTTTAAAATAGCATACGCCGAAGATCAGAAGTGAAACTATGCCGCTGCCGAGGAATATCCACGCATCCTTCAAGCGGATCTTAAACGCCTTGCGGTCGCTTATGAGAAGAACGATGCCGAACAGCACGGCGGCGAAAATGCACCTTACGGCAATGCAGCTGATCGCCGAAACGCCCATCGTGTCGAGCGTGCGTCGGAAAAAGCCCATGAAGCCCCACAGCGAGCCCGCGAGGATGACGCTTACGACATATTTGTTTCTCTTCATCAGACCAGACCTCCTATCCACGATGCCAGCGGAACATAAATTATCGGCAGTAGGATCGCAGGGAGCAGATTCGGAACATTGACCTTGCGGTCTGTAACACCGATCATGTTAAGGCCCATTCCGATGAATATCGCGCCGCCGACAGCGCTCATCTCCGTTATGACCTCGGTGCTGAGGAAGGGCGAAAGCGCGCCTGCAAGCAAAATGAGCAGTCCTTCCCAAATAAGTACCGGAACGAGCGACAGAGCAACGCCGACACCCATTGCGGCCGACATTGCCGCCGCGGCGACTCCATCGATTACCGTCTTGGTGTACAGCACGCTATAGCTTCCGCGCAGGCCTGCGTCGAGAGAGCCCATTATGGCCATGGCGCCGACCGTGAACATGACCGACGCGCTTATGACACCGTCGGCAAAGCGGCCCTCGGCAAACTTCTTGCCCTCGAAGAACTTGGCGACTCTGACGCCCATACCGTCGATGAATTCGTCGATTTTCAGCGCTTGCCCGATTATCGCGCCGATGGCAAGGCACAGCACGAGGCACATCGTGTTTGACGAGCCGACTATCCCCTGCACACCGACCGAGACGACGACAAGCCCCATGGCGGTCATAAGGCAGTCGACGAGCTTATGATTTATCTTTGTCCTGAGCAGCGTTCCAAGTGTTCCGCCGATGAGGATGCCTAAAGCATTGACTATTGCAGCTATCATGTTAATAACCTTCTTTAATATAAAGAAAATATGAATGCAATGAGCCCATTTTAATTACTTCGTTTCCAATAGTCAACACTCATTTTTAATATGATTGACAAAAAAATAAATAGTGTGTTATTATGGCAAGCGGCAAGTGAATATTCGCGGGTATGATGGAATTGGCAGACATGCGAGATTTAGGTTCTCGTGCTTATGGCGTGCAGGTTCGACCCCTGTTACCCGCACCACGTCGTCGCAAGCGATACGAAGCTTGCGACGGCTTTTTTGCTATTTGAAGTTTTAATAGGCTGTGCAAGAAAGCTGTTGACGCACAGAATTGTTAAAAGACCATATTTGTCTTTTTAGACAAATGTGGTCTTTTTCGGAACCGCTCATTTTTCTCTTGCGAGCCGGCGATATTCGATCGGCAGTATGCCGGTGCTTTTCCTGAAAAGTTCGGCGAAGCGGCTGGAGGTGGTGTAACCAATCATCTGTGCGATTTGTCCCATGCTGAAATCGGTGTCTATGAGCAGATGCTCGGCCTGACTCATGCGGCGGGCCTGAATATACTGCGTAACGGTGCAGCCGGTGTGGCGCTTGAAGTGGGTCTTCAGCTTGCTCGTGCTCATGCAGGCGATGCCGGCAAGACGTTCGAGCGGTATGTCAAACGCATAATGTCGTTGCTTCGTGTCCTGTGTACCGAAAGCTCTGGAATGCTCATGTTTCGTCACGCGACTATATTGAGGGAGGTGACGGGAATGCTTGAGATACTGAAAAGGTTTTTCGATTTCTGCAATTCGACCGAGCGGAGAAAGTTCTATATCTCCATTGACCTCGGCATATTGGCCGCATTATTTTCCGCGCTGAAGATACCGGCGATCGGCGTTATGCTGCAAGCTGTGTTGGACGGCGCGGTAACGGGCGGGGCAATACTTTTGTCGACGGTTATCATGCTCGCCTCGGTTATAGGATCGTCGCTTTTAAAATACAAGGCCACTGCCTTGCAGACGGAGGGCGGCTATTCGACGGCTGCCGGAAAGCGCGTTGAGATAGCCGAGCATCTGAGATATCTGCCGATGGGGTATTTTA
This sequence comes from uncultured Oscillospiraceae bacterium, assembly GCA_934636655.1. GTDB lineage: Bacteria > Bacillota > Clostridia > Oscillospirales > Oscillospiraceae > F23-B02. The sequence goes on along the minus strand of CAKUAS010000024.1, from coordinate 3,544 downwards.
ACGAAAACAGCCTCGGTACGATAACGTCAGTCACAACGAATACAATGGAGAATCTCTCCGGTGTTGCGACCCGTGTCGTGATGCTCGTGACGGAGGGAATATTCTTAACGGCGGTTATGACGCTTGCAATATTGCGAGTCGGGGCGCTCATATTGCTCGGGCTTGTGGTATATGGCTTGGTGAATCACGCCCTTCAGCGCAAATCGGAAAGAACGACGGCGAAAAAAACCGCCGCCGATACGGCGGTAGTTGAGCGTGTTCTGGAGTATATAAAGGGCATTTCCGAGGTGAAGTCTTATTCGCTCGCGGGGAAATACAACAGAAAGCTTCAAAATGCAATTGACGAAAACGTTTTCGCGAATACGGATATGGAGCTCAAACTCCTGCCTCTTATGTTCGTGCAGAACGCCCTTGCAAAGCTCATAGATGTTGGGGTCGTGGTGCTGTCGCTTGCTTTGTACGCGGGCGGGAGCATGGATTTGTTCAGTTGTGTTATGATGTGCGTTTGTTCGTTTCTCGTCACCGAGGGACTTGAGCAGGCAGGAACGCAGTCCTCGCTTCTGCGTGTTGTAGATGCCTGCGTAAATCAGGCAAATGCCATCCTCGATCTGCCGGTGATGGACATCTCCGGCGATGAGATAAAGCCCGAATATCACGGTATTCGCGCAGAGAATGTAGGCTTTTCATATGGAAAGAAGCGCATCCTCAACGGCGTGACGATGGATATTCCGGAAAAAACGGTAACGGCTATAGTCGGACCGTCCGGCGGCGGAAAAACAACACTGTGTCATCTGCTGTCGAGGTTTTGGGACGTGGATGAGGGCAGCGTGAGCCTCGGGGGACACGATGTGCGCGAGTACAGCATGGACAGCCTAATGAAAAACTTCAGTTTTGTATTTCAGGACGTTTATCTTTTCAATGATACCGCTGCAAATAACATACGCTTCGGCAGTCCGGATACGCCGATGGACAAGGTGGTTGAAGCCGCGAAAAAGGCACACTGCCATGATTTCATCATGAAGCTTCCGAATGGCTACGATACCGTTATCGGCGAGGGCGGAGCCACGCTCGCTGGCGGCGAACGGCAGCGCATGTCCATAGCCCGCGCGATGATGAAGGATGCACCGATCATCATCCTTGACGAGGCCACAGCAAACGTAGATCCTGAAAATGAAAATGAGCTCATGGCAGCAATAGAGGAGCTTACGCATGAAAAGACTGTCATTATGATAGCTCACCGCCTCAAAACAGTCCGCCGAGCTGACCAGATAATTGTGGTCGATAAGGGAGGCATAGTCCAGCACGGAACGCATGATGAGCTTATGCGTCAGGACGGGATATACAGAAACTTTATTGTCGGGCGAGCAAAAGCGGTAAGCTGGAAATTGTAATTGAAATGCAAAAAGCCACGGTCATTGACCGTGGCTTTTTGTGCTGTATTATAGCTTTTCTGCCCAAGCGGCGAGATCTGCCTTTGCGGTGTTCTTTCTGAATACTTTACCGTCAACGAGCTTTGCTCCGCCGCAGCTCGGCTTGAGGACGGAGTTAGTTTTGCCCATGCCGCTGCCGCCTGAGGTCGCAAAGGGAATGACGGTTTTGCCGTCAAGCTCGCAGCCCTCGAGGAAGGTGTTTATGATCCTCGGAGCAACGTACCACCAGATCGGGAAGCCGACGTATATTTTGTCATAAGCGCCGACATCCGGCATCTCGGCTATAGCCGGCCGCGCGGCAGGATCGTTCATCTCGACTGTCGAGCGTGCCTTCTTGTCCATCCAATTGAGGTCGCCGCGTTTGTACGGAACTTCCGGAACTATCTCAAACAGATCGGCGCCCACTGCCTCGGCAAGTGTCTGTGCCAGAACCTTTGTCGTGCCGGTGGGGGAAAAGTATGCAACTAAGCTTTTGCTCATGATTATCACTCCTTATGAATTGCTATATTTATATTGACACCATAAGTCAAGAAAATGCTCAGGTCAACAGACCTGAGCATTTTTGAAGGTTAATTTTACTTGTACATCTCGATGAGACGCTGCAGGTGCTCGTAACGTGCCTTTGCATTTTCCTCGTTGCGCTCGAACAGAGTCTCGGCACGGTCGGGGAACTCGCGGGTCAGACGGTTGTAGCGAGCCTCGTTCATGAGGAACTCACGGTAGCCGCCCGCGGGCGCCTTGGAGTCGAGGGTGAACTTGCCGGTCTCTGCCGCAGGATTGTAGCGGAAGAGGTTCCAGTAGCCGCACTCGACAGCCTTCTTCATCTCGGACTGGCAGTTGGTCATGCCGCCCTTGATCGAATGCATCTCGCAGGGAGAGTAGGCGATGATGATCGACGGACCGGGGTAAGCTTCCGCTTCCTTGATGGCCTTGAGGGTCTGGATCATGTTTGCGCCCATTGCGATCTGCGCGACGTAGACGTAGCCGTAGGTCATCGCGATCTCGGCCAGAGACTTGGACTTTATCTCCTTGCCCGCTGCCGCAAACTGCGCGACCTGACCGATGTTGGAGGCCTTGGAGGCCTGGCCGCCGGTGTTGGAGTAGACCTCGGTGTTGAATACGAAGATGTTTACATCCTCGCCGGAGGCGAGAACATGGTCGACGCCGCCGAAGCCGATATCGAAGGCCCAGCCGTCACCGCCGAAGATCCAGCAGCTCTTCTTGTTGAGGTAATCTTTCTTCTCAAGCAGCTCTGCGCGGGTGTCACAGCCGCAGTCGAGCTTTTCAAGCGCAGCAACGAGATCCTTGGTAGCGGCCTGGTTTGTTTCTCCGCAGTTGTAGGTCTCAAGCCACTTTGCAGCCTCGGGAACCTTGTCTGCTATTGCTTCGACCTTGGCCTTGAGATCATCGCGGACCTTCTTCTGACCGAGGTAGAGGCCGAGACCGTGCTCGGCGTTATCTTCGAACAGGGAGTTTGCCCAGGAGGGACCCTTGCCTTCCTTATTTACGGTGTAAGGCGAAGTAGCTGCCGGACCGCCCCAGATGGAGCTGCAGCCGGTGGCGTTGGAGATCATCATGTGATCGCCGAAGAGCTGAGTTACGAGACGTGCATAGCTGGTCTCGGCGCAGCCTGCGCAGGAGCCGGAGAACTCAAGGTACGGCTGCTTGAACTGGCTGCCGATAACGGTATCGTTCTTGACCTCGGGCTTCTCGCTGACCTTGGAGACCATGTAGTCGAATACCGGCTGCTTGTCTTCCTGGCTCTCAAGGCCGACCATCTTGAGGGACTTGGTGGGGCAGATATTTACGCAGACGCCGCAGCCCATGCAGTCCAGGGGAGAAATGGCCATCGTGTACTTATACAGGCCCTTGCCCTTGCCGGCGCGGAAGTCGACGAGGTTTGCGTTTTCGGGAGCTGCCGCAGCCTCTTCCTCGTTAAGCGCGAAGGGACGAATGGTAGCGTGCGGACATACGAATGCACACTGGTTGCACTGTGCACATGTCTCTGCCGTCCACTCGGGAACGAAGGCGGAAACACCGCGCTTCTCGTAAGCGGAAGCGCCGAGCTCGAAGGTGCCGTCGGCGTGGTTGACGAAAGCGGAAACAGGCAGGGA
>CAKUAS010000023.1 GCA_934636655.1 uncultured Oscillospiraceae bacterium | reverse complement strand
TTCTTAATTTCCGTTCTGCTCAGGATTTGTGGGACTTTGAACTCTCTTCCTGTTGCACTTAGTTTGACAATTCGCTGCTTATTGCAGATTAAAGTATTCCATAACGATCTGGATGAATTTTTCCGTAGCGGGGGAGGGGCGGCGGCCCTTTTTGACAGCTATAGCAACGTCGCGGTATTGCGGCGGGTCGAGCTCCTTGAGACGTATATCAAAGGGCATCCTGCCCGTGACAAGCTCAGATAGGAGTGACACGCCCAGTCCGCTTTCGACCATCGCCATGATAGAGTAGTCGTCGTTAACGTCACAGTAGGCGGTAACAGGGGTGTCCAAGTGAGCGTTGAGCTGGTCAAAGACTTTGGAGACCTCGTTGTTTGCCTCATCCGTGAGCTTTATGATGCGCTCTTCACTGAAGCGCTGCAGGGGGTAGCACGGCGCGTCGGCCAGCGGGTGATCCGGCGGCAGCACGGCAAGCATCCTGTCGCGCATCAAAACGGTAACGTCAAGCTCCGGCGAATACGGCGCGCTTATGAATCCGCAGTCGATCTCGCCGGCGCACAGAGCCTCCTCAGTCTCACTGTATTCCATGTTCTGAAGCTGAAACACGATATGGGGATAGCGCTGCTCGAAGTTTTTGAGTATCGAAGGCAGGCACTGCGTAGAAAAGCTCGAGCACGAGCCGATTCGGATAAAGCCGGTCTCCAAGCCCTTGAGCGAGTTTGCCTGTTCCTGCAGGGCTTCGTAGTGACTGCACAGATCTTTTATATAAGGAAGCATCATCAGACCGTCCGACGACAAAGCAAGTCCGCCGCGGCTGCGGCGCAGCAAATTGAGGTTCCACTCGTCTTCGAGGTCGGCCACCATACGGCTGACTGCCGACTGCGTGTAGCCCATCGCCTCGGCGGCCTTCGTGATGCTGCCCATCTCCGCGACCTTGACGAATGCCTGATATTTATGAATGGCCATGCTGAGCCCTCCAATTCTGAAAATGAATGATTTGCATGAAATGAATTCTAATACATCATATTATATGCCGTGAAGCGCCATGATGCAACATCAAATTTCATTCCAAAAAATCATATAAAACATGACAAATATTCGCTTGCGTAATGGCTAAAAACATAATATACTTTGACCATAAAATAACGATGCTTGAAAAAAGGTTAACGCCTTTTAGACATATTTCATCCATTCTTTCTCTCTCGTTATCGGGCCTCTCCATCCCGATAACACCAACAATCTCCCGAAAACCGAGTGTCTTAACCGGCACTCGGTTTTCGCCTTTTTAGAGGCGCACGGACACCGCTGCGAATACGGTTATTGCAGTAGCCCGTTATCGAGACAACGTCATAGACCGTATTGTTTCGCATTACATTTGAGCGGTGTGTAGATATGCAACGCTTTCCAGTGGCTCCCCTGTGTAAGGGGAGCTGGCATTGTGTTAGCAATGACTGAGGGGTCGCTCTTAAAATCCGTTTGCCGTCAGGCAAAAACCTATAGCTGTCCGCTATCCACTCGCGCGGTTTCCGCGTCAGCCTTGATAACCGGGCACCTGCAATAGACGTATTAGTACTGTCTAAATGTGCTTTCTCGATTGATAGTTAATTAACTAACATTACAAAACGTCATGCAATACATGAATTTTATTCGCTTGCTAAATGGGGAAGTGCGTAGTATTATGAAACCAGAAAGAGAAAGTTAAATCTCTAACAAATAAAAACTAATTGAAATAACTATAAAAGGAGTTTTCAAAATGAGTTACGAAGTAAAGAATTTCATCCGCAAGATCGTGTTCACCGTCATCGCATTTGCAGCACTGTGCATCTTCTGCTTTGACATGTTCGGCTCCACCGGAAGCTCCCCGTTCGGCTTCCTGGCGCTGCTCTTCCCGGTACTGGGTGTCCTTGAGTACATGCTGCCGACCCCTGATTTCACGAAATAACTTGCTCTCCACGACTTTAAGCAAATACCTATCCTATTGGGAAAACCCGTCCGAGAGGACGGGTTTTCTTTTTGCTATCCAATATTTATTGTGAAGTAATCGGTGTTCGCGCTGAGCTCGAGCTCGCCGCCGTATTCGGGTATAGTGACATTTTTATTGCTGCTCGAGAGCTTTATGCGGTTCGGGTCATTTATGATGAGCCGGGAATTTTCGCAGCTGACTGCGCCGTAGCCGCTCAGCACAAGGATACTGCACGCATTTTCAAGCAGATACTCGAGCCGCAGCTCGGCGATCTGCCCGGCCTTGAGCGTGAGATCGATGACATAATACGCAAATCCCGTGCCAGAGTGAGAGTCGTTTTCCAGTGCCTTTTTATAGTATTTGCCGTTTTGTACGCCGGATGAGAACGAACCGCCGTCAATAAACGGCTGTTCGCCGACGCCGTACCATTGGCCGACGGTCCCGCCGTCGAGCGTTATGCTCACGCGCTCATCGTCCGATCTCAGGTAGTTCACCGGGAAGAACAGGCGGCGGCTCAAGTCCTCGCTCCCTGTGTTCTTGAGGATGTACACGTCGCTCACGGTGACGGTCTGCGGAAGTGTGCGCCCTGTCGGAGCGTGTTCAAACGGTGCGCCGAAGTCGAGCGTAAGCGTCCTGCCAACCGTGACGTTTGTAAGCTCATCCTCCGCGCCGAGCTGTGCGACAAACTGCGCCTTTGATACGTCGCCCGGTTTGCCATCGAGCACCGTGAACAGCATATACCCCACATGTGAGAGCAGCGCAAGACCGAGGGCGGCGATAACTCCGCCGATGATGATGTTGCGCTTGGGCTTTTCGACAGGCTTTGTCTCCCGCTTGAGGAAAAAGCGCACGAGGATTATGCCGAGGATAGCGACGATGGCCATGAAAACATAGACAGCGCCGGTCTCGGCTGCGCTTGGGCCGCCTACCCAGTTTTGCTCGACGCTCTCGTCGGTGTACTGTGCAGTAATGTCGTTTCCGTTTTCGTCAAAGAGCTTTACGGATCTCAAGGACATTGAATGCGGTTCGTCCGGATCAACACCGAGGTATTTAAGAAAGTCGGCAGTACTCATAATGCGCAGAAAATCAGCTGACGGTATGTCGAGGCTTTTAAAAACGATTTCATAGCTGTTTTCATAATAGACGTTGAAGCTAAGCTTCGCGGAATAAATACCGCGGCAATTGTAGAATGCGAGCATGTAAACGTCGTTTTCCCGATCCCGATACCAGTCTGCTCCGACCGTGAGCTGCGACGGAGAGCAGGTGGCGTTCAGCGGCCGGTAGCGCCCGTTTATGCCGCGCTCAAGCTCGACGAAGCCCTGAACGTGCTCTGAGTTGTCGGCGGTATAAAAAAGATACAGCCTGTCGTCGTATTCCGCCCACGCATGTACGGTAAGCGGCGTGCCGGTCTCGATCTTCACCATTTCATCTTCCCAGCTGACCCCGGTCTTCTCCTGCGTGACGAAGTCCTCAACTGCGGCCAGCCGCCCGGCCTCGGTGTTCTGATACTTGAACTCCGATGAATACAGCAGGTACATGAGCGTTATTGCAACTATTGCCGCCAAAAGTGCGGAGAAAAGCTGCCGCGTCCTGTATCTGCGCAGAAAGCCGAGCTTAGGCGCAGGCGCGTGCTCAATGCCGAGCTGCGCGCGCATTTCCTCTTCGACCTTTCTGCATTCGGAGCAGGAGTCAAGATGCTCCCGCACGAGCCGGCTCGTCTCGCTCTCCGTCAGCTCCTCAACGTAGGACGGCAGCAGATCGCGCACCACGCAGCATGATAATTTGGCCTCACTCATTGTTTTCACCTCCGATGATCTCTGAAAGCTCCTGCTTGCCGCGATAAAAGCGTACCCTAGCCCAAACTTCGCTGCGGCCGAGTATCTCGCCGATATCGCGGAAGGAAAAATCGCCCGCGATGCGCAGATGTATGACCTCGCGCGTGTCCGCGTCGAGCCTCTGCATCGCGCGGTAGAGTTGCTTTCGCTCGTCGCGCCGCTCTGTAAGCAGAGCGGTGTCGTCCGGCGCGGCGATATTCTCGGCAAAGCCCTCATCCAGGGGCGCGGTTTTTGACCTGCGCTCAAGCTCTTTAAACCACAGCCTTTTTGCGATAGCGCACAGCCAGACCTGCGGTGAAGCCTCGCCGCGATATGAATCGAGACTCCTGATCGCCCGGTAAAACGTCTCCTGTGTTAGCTCTTCGGCCGTATCCGCCTCACCCGAGAGCGAGAACAGATAGCGGTAAACATTTTTTGCATGCTCGGTGTAAAGATCCTCGCCCTTCGCCACGGACTTCACCTCCCATCTGTTCATTAGTTCCTTTTAAAGACCATTTGTTACAAAAAAGCTCAGGCAAAAATGCCTGAGCTTTATAAATGTTAGCTTTTATTCTTTCGCGACGGTGTCGAGCGAGGCCATGAACAGGCTGTTCTCGGCGTCCGAGGGAATGAGGAAGCCGACTCTCGGCGAGACGGAGAAGGCCTCGACGCTCGGGCCGTCCATCAGGCAGCTGCGCTTGAATTGCTGGCTAAAATAGCGCTTGCAGTAGCTGCGGAGCCACTTGGTGAGCTCCTCGTCGGAAAATTCGTCGCCGTAGGCGGCCTTTGCAAGGCGCATGGTCTTGGCCGGCGAGAAGCCGCAGATCATTATCTTGTGAGTGAAGAAGTCCTGCAGACTGTAAGAGCCGACGTTTTCCTCGCTCTTCTGCTCAATCTGATCGTCGTGTATCGGCAGGAGCTCCGGAGTTACGGGGCAGTCGAGAACGTCCCACAGCGCGTCGGCAAGCACCTTGTCTTCGGTGTGCTGGGCAATGTAGCGAACGCCCGCGCGCACCTGAGTTTTGGTAAGACCCATGTTCACGTCGTACATGCTCGTGTGGTCGCCGTTATAGGTGCACCAGCCGTCGACGAACTCGCTGAGGTCCTCGGTGCCGACGTCAAGGCCGTTTACCTTGTTGGCGATATCCATGAGCACCTGCGTGCGCTCGCGCGCCTGAGCGTTCTCAAAGGCTATGGAGTAGTCGTCGTGAGCGTGGCCGATGTCGTCAAAATGCTTATAAACGCTCTCGCCGATGTCGATAACGCGGACCTCCGCGCCGACCTGCTCGGCGACGATGATGGCGTTGGACTTCGTGCGGGAGGAGGTGCCGAAGCAGGGCAGGGTGCAGGCAACAACGTTTGTCGAGGGCAGACCCATACGCTTTACGGCCTCGGCGCAGATCATAACGGTCAGCGTCGAATCAACGCCGCCGGAGATGCCGACCACGCAGTGGTCGAGACCGGCGTAGGTCATGCGCTTTACAAGGCCGGAGACCTGAATATCGATCATTCTGCGGCAGTAGTTGCCCATGTCCTTCTCAAGCTCGGGCAGATGCGGCAGCTTGCGGTAAGTGCGCGTGAGCTCGGTCTCGCAGACCTCCTCGCCCCAGTAGAGCTCGGAGTGGCTGTATTTATACTGGCTTCTGCCGTATTTTCCGCTCTTGCGGCGGAGATTTTCAAGGTACTCAACGTCGATCTCGGAGACTACAAAGCAGCCCTCGCACTCATCCGAGGCGAGCACCTCACCGTTTTCAGCGACCATGCACAGGCCGGAGTAGACGTTGTCGGTCGTGCTCTCGCCCTTGCCGGGGGCGGCGAGAACGATGCCGCACTTGAGATGCTTGGAACGGTACTTGACAGACTCGGTAGCCTCGATGGTAGAGGTGACGGTTGCGGGGAAGGATGCAAGAGACGCTATGACAGTGGCTCCCGCAAGCGCGTGACGTGCTGCCGGTGCGTCGATGGCGTCGGCATCTGCGCCGAGCTCGACAGCGACCGAAAGTCCGGGCAGAACGTCGCTCGTGAACAGGAGCTCTGTGTCAAAAAATGCATCGAACTTGCCGCATACGGTCTCTTCGCCGCCCTCGTCGTCGGCCGCGGCAAACAGGGTGCCGTCGGTCTCGGAACGGGGAACGAGGCCCAGAAGCTCACCGTCGGACACGACGGCCGCGACGCTGTACAGCGCACCGCCGCGCGGAGCGTAGGGCAGACCGACGATGACGAGCATGTCGCTTCCCGCGCTGGCCTCGATAACTCTCTCAAGCGCTCTTTCCGCGCCGCGGAGGATGACGCTGTGCCCTACGAGGTCATAGCAGGAGCAGCCGGTGAGTGTGAGCTCCGGGAAAACGAGCACTTTTACGCCCTTGTCGGCCGCTTTTTTCATGCACTCGATGACCTGGCCGGCGTTATACTCTGCGTCGGCGACCTTTATCATCGGAGATGCGGCAGCAACTTTAATAAATCCGTCTTTCATTTTGATCACTCATTTCTCTAATTTTTGTATGTCAAATAAAGTTTTGCCATAATAGTGATAGATTATCTGCGACGATGCGTCAAAGCTGTCGGAAGCTATGACGATCGTTATTTTGTCTCCGTTTATGCGGCAGTCCTCAATGCCGTCGATAAGCGGAAGAAGATTGGTCTCAAGCTCCAGCTCGAACTCATCCAGATGCTCGGAGTAGTACTCCGTAGTCTGCGGGCAGGTGTACTTATCGCCGAGCGGAGCCTCGCTCGTGAAGCAGAACACCATGAACACAACAAACAGAATGAGAAACAGTATGCAGCCAATGGGTTTTATCGCTTTTACAAAGCTTTCTCCTGCCGTCATGATGCTGCCTCCGAATATAAAAAGTTTCGTCTCATGTAATACTGCACCGAGTCTATCGTCTGCTTACTACCAAGCAGGCTGCCGCTTAGAGAATCGGTGACCTCGCCGTCTGCATGATAGAAGCCGGAGGTGTTGATGACGGGCAGCGAACTCTCCATGTCGTTCATGAACTTCATGTAGGCCGTGCCCTCCCAGCCAAGTTGAGAGAACAGCTCGTTCATGAGATAGCAGGGGCTTATGTCCGGCCCCTCACCGACAAAGCTGCTGCCGCAGATCTCCTTTGCCGCATCGTTTGCCCAGATGAGATACCGCGTTGTGTAGTAATTTCTGAAACCCTCGGTAGTAGAGCGGTCAAGATTTATGCCGAGCTCGGAATAGGTCACGCTGTCGTCACCGAGCCAGGGCTTGTGATCGCCGTATACGACCAAAACAACGGGCTCGTCCATAGCCTCGAGCTCATCCTTGAGCATGCAGAGGTTTTCTATCGTGTTTTTCACTGAACCGAGGTAGTTGTTTATGACATTATAGCTGTATTCGGAAACATTTCCGCTCCATACGGGATCGCCCCAGTCGAGCGCCCCTGTGTTGTACGGCCCGTGCCCCTGATAGCTGACATTAAACGAAAAAACATCCTTGCCGGAGGCAACATCGTCCTTGAACAGCCCGAGCATTTCGGGGAAGAAGTCGTCATCGTATGTAACGGGATAACCGAATTTTTCGTAATGCTCCTCGGTGAACAGATAGTTTTCAAAGCCGAGATATGTGTTTACGTTATATCTGTTATAAAATGTGCGCAGGCAGGGGTGACTGCCGTCGGTCGTGTAGCCCTGCTGACGCAGATACCAGACGTAGGAGTTTGTCGCTCTGCGGTAGCCCTTGAGCTGTGTGTATCCCGTGAGGAAGCAGCGCTCGGTGTCTATCGTGCCGCCGCCGAAAACATTCGTCAGTAGGTTTCCCGTGTAGCTTTCGGCCTCGAGCGCGTGATAATCTGCGTAGATATCATCAACACCCTGCATTCCAACCGTTGTAAGGTCGGAAAACGCCTCGAGCTGCAGGGCGAGAATGTTGACCTTTTTGCTCTCGGGAATGTCTGAGTCGGAATAGGCCGACAGCGTGTCCTTTGCAGTCTGCTCGTCGTATCCGTCAGGAGGAGTGTCTATAGCCGTCACAATACTGTGAATGAACGGGTACACAAAGCCTTTGGAGACGAAAACATCCGTTGCCTCCCAGCGGCTCGCGTGCTCGAAATTCGCAGTCTTTACGCTGTATGTCGCAGAGTCGGAATAGACAAGCTTCCACAGCGGCCATATGCTCAGCACAATGACAGCGGCGCTTATTATACGCACTTTGCCCGTCGTGCGGCCGCGCACGAAAAAGTACAGAAACAGCGTTCCGACGATAACACAGGCAAGGCAGATAACGATGCGCTTTGTGAGCGTGATGTTGTAGTTCGACGATACGCCCAGCGCCGTATGTATTGCCGTGATGTCCGAAAACATGAACGGATCGTCACGGAATTTTAGCTTGAAGTAGTTTCCCACCGAGGCCGTAACGAAAACCACGGCTGTTCCTAAAAAGGCCGCCCACGACCTGTTTATAAGGCAGTAGAGCAAAACTTCAAACAGGCATATCGGCAGGAAGTTCAGGAAAAATATCAGCGGATGACGGAAGTAATCGAGCAGCAGCTCGCGGCCTCCGTTTCCGACACCGAGGAGCAGCGTCAGAAAACAGAGCCCCGCTGCCGACACGATAAGCATACCGTAATTCCACAAATAAAAGCAAATACGCCGCCGTGGTTCGGCACAGACGGAAACGTCCGTGCCGAACAGAAAATAGCGCTGTTTTGTGCCGGTCATGCTTCAGCCTCAGAACTTTATTCTCTCGGCGATGTAGTCCTTTACCTCGCAGATGGGGATGCGGATCTGCTGCATGCTGTCGCGCTCACGGATCGTGACGCAGTGGTCGGCCTCATCGGTCTCAGTGCCGACGGTGTTGAAGTCGAAAGTGATGCAGTAGGGAGTGCCGATCTCATCCTCGCGGCGGTAGCGCTTGCCGATGGAGCCGGTCTCGTCGTAATCGACCATGAACTCCTTGCTGAGCTCGTTGTAAAGCTCCATAGCCGGGCCGGTGAGGATCTCCTTCTTGCTCAGCGGCAGGATCGCGCACTTGTAGGGAGCAAGTGCCGGGTGCAGATGCAGAACGGTGCGGATATCGTCGTTGCCCTTCTTATCCTGGCCGACGACCTCCTCGTCATATGCCTCGCACAGGAACGCGAGCGCTACGCGATCACAGCCGAGCGACGGCTCGATGACGTAGGGAATGTAATGCTCGTTGGTGTCCTGATCGAAGTAGGTCAGATCCTTGCCGGAGGCCTCCTGATGACGGCCGAGGTCGTAATCGGTGCGGTCGGCGATACCCCACAGCTCACCCCAGTCAGTGAACGGGAAAGCGTATTCGATGTCGGTAGTCGCGCGGGAATAGAAAGCAAGCTCTGCCGGCTCGTGATCGCGCATGCGGAGGTTCTCCTCGCTTATACCGAGCGACAGCAGCCAGCTTTTGCAGAAGTCTTTCCAGTAGGCAAACCACTCAAGGTCGGTGCCGGGCTTGCAGAAGAACTCGCACTCCATCTGCTCGAACTCGCGGGTGCGGAAGGTGAAGTTGCCCGGAGTGATCTCGTTGCGGAAGGCCTTGCCGACCTGGCACACGCCGAACGGCAGCTTTTTGCGGGTGGTGCGCTGTATATTTGAAAAGTTTACGAAAATGCCCTGAGCGGTCTCGGGACGCAGATAGCAGGTGGAGCTTGAGTCCTCGGTGACTCCGATGGCGGTCTTGAACATGAGGTTAAACTTGCGGATGGGGGTGAAATCATGCTTGCCGCACACGGGGCAGATGATATCTTCGTGCGAGGCGATAAACTCATCCATCTCGTCAAAGCTCATGGCATCGACATTGACCTCGGGATGCTCCTCGCCTATGAGCTTGTCCGCGCGGTGGCGCGCTTTGCAGGCGCGGCAGTCGAGCAGGGGGTCAGAGAAGCTGGAGACATGACCTGTGGTCACCCATGTCTGGGGATTCATGATGATCGCGGCGTCGAGGCCGACGTTATAGGGGCTTTCCTGAACAAACTTCTTAAGCCACGCCTTTTTGACGTTGTTTTTAAACTCAACGCCCAGAGGGCCGTAGTCCCAAGAGTTTGCAAGGCCGCCGTATATCTCGCTTCCGGGATACACATAGCCGCGGTTTTTGCACAGGGCAACGATCTTGTCCATAGTCTTTTCGCTGTTTTTCATTTTTCCGTCCTTTCCCGCGGCTGGCTGCCGCAGCAAAAATAAAATAATATAATGTAGTTGTCTACAAATCGTAACTATATCATTTGCCGTCGTTTTTATCAATACAGTGTCAAAATATAAACTAAACATAAATTTCGAGCCCAATATTCCGCTTGGGAATGTAATGCATGAATATTTGTGCAATAGCGGACGTGATGAACGCATTTAAGGGCGTAACAGAACATAAATCTGTGCAATTATCACAAATTTAACGATCGAATTATCAATATTGTGTTTACAAACGGCTTGAATTATGATTAAATAGCATGGTAAAATGCCTTACAATATCAACAGGAGGAATAATCACAAATGATCAAATTTTCAAGCAGAATGAACCTTCTCAAGGGTTCGGCAATCCGTGAGCTCCTCGCACTGGCCAATAAGCCCGAGGTCCTCTCCTTTGCAGGCGGCATGCCCGCTCCCGAGCTTTTCCCGGTCGACAAGATCAAGGCCGCTACCGACGCTGTTCTTGAAGAGCAGGGCAGAGTTGCTCTCCAGTACTCCAGCACCAACGGCTTCGAGCACTTCCGTCAGCAGATCGCTGACCGCATGGAAGCAAAGCTCAACATCAAGACCAGCGCCGACAACATCCTCGTGACCTCCGGCTCTCAGCAGGGTCTGGATTACTCCGCTCGCGTATTCTGCGATAAGGGTGATGTCATCATCATCGAGAGCCCATCCTACCTCGGCGCACTCAACGCATTCAAGGCCTGTGAGCCCAACTTCGTCGCTATCCCCACCGACGGCGACGGCATGATCATGGAAGAACTCGAAAAGGTTCTGGCTACCACCGAGAACGTCAAGATGATCTATGTTATCCCCGACTTCCAGAACCCCTCCGGCCGCACCTGGCCCCTCGAGCGCCGCAAGCAGTTCATGGAGATCGTAAATAAATACGAAGTTCCCGTTGTTGAGGATAACCCCTATGGCGAGCTCCGCTTCGAAGGCGAGTACCTGCCCGCACTCAAGAGCATGGACACCAAGGGCCTCGTAGTATTCCTCGGCACCTTCTCCAAGATCCTCGCTCCCGGCTACCGTCTCGGCTGGGTCTGCGCAGACGGCGAGATCCTCCAGAAGTACAACTTCCTCGCTCAGGCTGCATCCCTGCAGTCCTCCACCGAGGCTCAGCTCGTTGTTTCCAAGTTCATCGACATGTATGACCTTGACGAGCACGTTGCAACCATCAAAGAGTGCTATCGCAAGCGCCGCGATGTCATGATCCAGACCATGGAAAAGGAATTCCCGCCCGAGGCAAAGTTCACTCACCCCAACGGCGGCCTGTTCACCTGGGTCGATCTTCCCGAGTACATCAACACCAACGAGATGGCAAAGCAGTGCCTCGAGCGCAACGTTGCTTACGTTCCCGGCGACGGCTTTTTCCCCGATGCTGGCCACAATAACTGCATCCGCCTGAACTACTCCTGCATGCCCGAAGAGAAGATCGTAAAGGGCATGACCATCCTCGGCGAAGTCATCAAAGAGAACATCAAGAAGTAATTCGGTTATATTATGATCAAAAAACTCCTGCTCAGCTTGAGCAGGAGTTTTTTTGCGTGTATTCGGAATATAGACTGTATTTTGTGGCAAATTAATATTACTGCAATTTGCGGTAAGTACCTTCGATTGACAAGGGGACACACGCCTGACAGCGTCCCTTTTCGGCGCTTTCCGTCTTTTTCTCTTTGGTGGGCGCCAGCCCACCTGCATCGAAGAAAGGCGAAAATCACTCGAAAATTGCCTGCTGACAGGTGCTTCGCAGTTTTGACAGAGCTCAAATGTGGTCATGTAAGGCGAAGTCCGCAGCGCATACTGGTGTATTCGCAAGGGCTTCAACGCAACATGGGCGCATTTGAGCCTGCCAAAACCGTATGTCCCCTTGTCAATCGAAGGTACCAATACAACAAAACGCGGTATAATATGCTTATCCCGGTGGAGGTGGTATCATGTACCCTCGAATTCGGGATCTGCGAGAGGACAGGGATCTGAAGCAGCGCGAGTTGGCCGATTACCTCAACTGCTCGCAGCAGGTGTACAGCAATTATGAGCTTGGGCAGCGAGATATCCCGAGCGAGATGCTCATACGCCTGTCACGCTTTTATAAGGTCTCTGTCGACTATATACTCGGACTTACCGACGATCCGAGGCAGAACAAATAAAACTGCGACTGATACGCTCAAAAAGTTTATACAAAATTATAAAAAGTGTTGCAATATCACAAAAGCTATGATATATTATTAACGATGTTTAGGGCTGCGTCCCCCCGTAGTCCGGCTCCCGGGGCCAAAGTGCTTCGGGAGTTTTCTTTTTTGACCTTGAAAACGCGTTTTTTGTGTGCTACATTATCTCCATCAAATATTTTTAACTAAGGAGAAAATTTTTATGGAAATCGGAATAAAAGGCAAAGTCGAAACTGTCGTTGACGGCAGCAACACCGCAAAGTTCGTAGGCTCCGGCTCACTGGATGTTTTTGCAACCCCCTGCATGGTCGGCCTCATGGAGCAAGCGGCTCAGATGTCTGTCGCACCGTATCTCGCCGAGGGCGAGGGTACTGTCGGCACGAAGCTTGAGATCAGCCACGACGCGGCAACGCCCCTGGGCATGAAGGTCTGGGCAGAGAGCGAGCTTATTGAGATCGACCGCCGCCGTCTGGTGTTCGAGGTCAAGGCCTTTGACGAGTGCGGCCAGATCGGCGCAGGCCGCCATGAGCGCTTTATAATTAATAACGAGAAGTTCATCGCAAAAGCAAACTCCAAAGGAGCAAAGTGATGAAGCATTTCATCGTCCTCATCGGCAACTACGGCTCGGGCAAGACGGAGATCGCGATAAATCTGGCGGTTAATTCTGCGGCCAAAGGTCTCAATACGCTGGTGGTCGATCTCGACAAGGTAAACGACTACTTCCGAATGAGTGACCGAGTTGAGCTCCTCAAGGAGAATAACATTAACCTCGTATCGCCGACCTTTGCGGGGCAGGGCGTTACGCCGAGCAACATGTCGGCGGCGGTGGCCTCGGCATTCGCAGGCGACTGGGACTTGTGCGTTTTCGACGTCGGCGGAGACGCGGCCGGCGCGATGTCGCTGGGAAGGTATCACACCGACTTTGCCGCCCTTGAGGAAGGGCAGCTCGAGGTCTATGATATCGTCAACGTGTTCCGCCCCATGTCCGAGAACCCGGAGAAGATCATAAAGCTCAAAGAGGAGATGGAGGGCTTTGCGCGGCTTGAGGTAACCGGCTTTGTCAATAACTCAAACCTGCTTAACTTTGCAAGTGCCGACGATATCCGCCAGGGCTACGACGTTCTGCGTGAGACCAGCGACATTACCGGCATTCCCGTTGCGCACACTACAGGGCGCAAGTGCTTTCTCGAAGAGTTCCTGCGCGACGGGCGCGACCCGAAATACATCGGCGAGCCCATCGGTCTCGAGACCTATATGCACCGCTCGTGGGAGGCATTCACGAACCTCGGATTATAATAAAAAACTCGGAGCAAAGCTCCGAGTTTTTTCATCCCTCCATGACGTGCAGCGCGCGTATGGCGGCGTTTTCAACGTGGCTCTGCACGTCAAAGGCGTGCCGCTCAAGATAGTCCCAGCTGCCGCAAGTGAGCTCTTGTTCCCGCAGCTCAAGGACGATCTGCGCGCAGATATCCTCGATGACCTGTGCTTTGAGAGCTCTGCCGTCCGGCCCGTTATCGCTTGTGAGCAGAAATTCGAGCGCGTCGGCAAGCTCGGGAAGCTTCTCAAGCTCGCGCATGCCGCGCAGCAGCCATTTATAGTACGGCGCATGTCGGCGATTTAGAAGAAATGCCGCCTCGGCTGTGTTTTTCACAAATTCACCTATGGCGAGCATAGCCGCGCCCTCCTCGCCGTGTGCAAGGCAGCGCGAGTAGTTATATTGCCCAGACTGCGCCATGAGTGCGAGCCGCGCGGCAACTTTTTTGCGCCGCACGTCCTCGGGCATGCCGAAAGCGATCTCGTGACGTATGCGCGAAAACTCACCGAGATCGTCACGGAATACCTCACCGCTCACGGCCTGTGCAAGTGCATACGAGGGCAGATACAGCCAGTCCTGCCACACTTCGGGCGCGCCGGGGAGGCCGGTAAAGCGCCGATAGAAGTTGCTTATGCGCATAACGCCGACACCCGATGTGCCGAGAGCTGAGCTTTGCGACACTTTGCCGCCGAATAGACAGCGCATTTCACGCGAGAGCGCAAGACCGATCGAATTGTTGTCCGCGTCCGTCAGCCAAAGGCAGAAGCCGGGCTCAAAATCATGGTCGCGGGATATATCATCGTCAAAGCCGAGGCACTGCGAGCCCGCGCCCGCAAGCCCCACGGCGATGCGAGACTCAAATTCGGGAAAGCGCGTGTGTATAAGTTCCGCGCCCTTTTCAAGGTATAGCGCCCTTGCCGCATCAAGTCCTTTCATTTATCTCCTCCATGCGTTCGCGCAGTGATTTAACGTATATAAAATAGCCGAAATGATCAAAGGTCGGGATGCATTTTGAAAGCGTAAACGCGTTATAGCCGTCGCGCGGCAACGCGGGATCGGAAAGACAGGCGTAAGCTCTGTCGAGCATCGGCTCGATATCCTCCTCGCGTCCCATGAGCTCATAGAGCTCTGCGAGGTTGCAGAGGGTGACCGCGGTGTCGTTTCCGGGATCCTTGCAGTTTTTTATGATATCCAGCGCCATTTTAAAGTGCCGTTCTGCGCTTTCAAAGTTGCCGGTGTCCTGATACGCGAGAGCCATGTTATTGTAAAGTCCGGCAAAGCGGTAGTCGGATGGGTCAAGCTGTTCGGCGTATATGCGTGAAACATGACGGAATATCGGCAGCGCATCATTAGACCGGCCGAGAAATTTCATCGTCGTCGCGGCGTTCAACATGATCGTCGCACCCGATACAGTGCTGCCCAGTCGGTGCAGGCGTATAAGCTCAAGCCCGCGTCCAATGGCGGCCCAGGCGGCATTTTTATCGCCCGTGCGGCGGTGCAGTCCCATGAGTTCGCTTTGCAGTGAAAGTTCGCTTCTCCAGTCGCCGGAGCGCAGGGAAATATTCGCCCAATGCTCGAGAAGGCGCTGCGCATCCGGCAGATGCCCGCCGTTTTGCAGCATGTCAAGCTCGGTTACGACCTTCGGAATGTCAACGGCGTTCCGGCAGGGCTCCGTGTCGGGATGCCCGGTGTACATTGATGCGTCAAAGCAGCAGCACAGTTCTGAATGCTCCATGTTATCACCTCTGGCTTATTCTATCACTTTGCGGCCATATTTTACAGTGGTGCTTGCAACCGGCGGGAAAATAGATATAATTGAGATATGAAAAATTCGATGATAAAAATTTTTATATGCTTTGAGGCTGTGCTGTATCTTGCGTTCACGGCGATGGATATCTACGCCTTGGGCGACAGCAAATGGTTTAAATTCGCCGGTATAGCGCTGTGCTTTGTTTTTTCAGTGTTTCTCAGTTTAACGGGCGGCGAAAAGCTCGTGACGGCGGCAATCGGCTTTGCCATGGCAGCGGATGTGTTCCTGCTTCTGCTCGACAGATACTACATCGCCGGGGTAGGGCTGTTCTTTGTCGTTCAGATACTGTATTTTGTGCGCATTTACCGCGCAAACGTGCGCAAGGGCGCGTGGCCGGTGAAGCTATTCCTGTTTATGGGCGCTGTTGTTCTGCTTATAAACTGGGGCTGTGAATTTCCGCTGCTGCTGTTCGTCGCTGCTTACGCCGCGTTTTTCATCTGTAACGTGATGCAAGCCTCGGGGAGCGAAAATAAGCTGTTTTTCGCCGGACTGTGCGTGTTTTTGTGCTGCGATATCTGCGTGGGCCTTCACAATATTTCAGCGGAGCTGCCCGAGTGGCTGCGCCGCGCGGCGGATATCGGAATGTGGACGTTTTACCTACCCTCGCAGGTGATGCTGGTGCTTTCGGGAAAGGAGCGCGACGAATATGAGATCCCTGAATAAGCTGCTGTCTGTCATAATGAGCATTGCCGTTGCGCTTGCGCTCCTGACGGGCTCCATAGCGACACCCATACTCATCCGCCCGTTTTACTATGCGCAGATACAGCCGCTTGAGCTTGAATCCGCGAGCGGATTGAGCCGCGATGAGATAGTACAGGCTTATGACGAGGTGCTTGACTACTGCATCGGCGCAAGTGATGAGTTCTCCGCCGGAGTCCTACCGTTTTCAGCGTCCGGCAGCGCGCATTTTGCCGACTGCCGGGTTCTGTTCATACTTGATCTGTGGCTGCTTGCGGGGAGCGTGATTGTTATCGTTCTGCTTAAATTATACGATAAACGCCGCAGGCTCCCTCGCCTCGGAAGGCACGGAGCTCCGTTTTGGGGCGCTGCCGGAATGGCGGCGCTGCTCGTGCTTATCGGCATTGCCGCCGCGACGGATTTTGACAGAGCCTTTACCGTGTTCCATTCGTTGTTTTTCCACGGCAAGGATAACTGGGTTTTTAACGCGGCGACCGACCCCGTGATACTCATCATGCCCGAGGCGTTTTTCCGCAACTGCGCGATACTCATCCTCGCGGTGCTGCTCGTCATAAGTGCCGTCATAATAATTCTGGATAAAAGAAAAGGCTATGCAAAATGATGCATAGCCTTAAATATTATTAATTAATAGTCGACGGGCTCGGAGAACGGGCGCTCAAGGCACTCAGGATGCTCAAGAATATACTTGAGAAGCTTTACGCTCTTGGAGTAGTAATAGCCGTCTGCAAGGCGCTCGTCAATCGTGAGGCCGAGGTCTACGCTGTTGCGGTATTCGTCCTCGCCCTTTTCGTTGCGGAAGATGCGCTCCTTCATCTCGCCGACGACGACGAAAATGGAGGTCGTGCCCCAGTTGGTGAGGTGGTGGTAGCCGCTTCTGAGCTTAATGGAGCCGAGATTCGAGAGAATGACCGAGGCGTAGTAGGGGTCTGCCTCGATTATCGGCTGAGGAACGATGCCGTGGCGGTCGAGCTGACGCATGAGCCAAATGAAGAACTTGACGAACCAGCGCGGCAGCTTGTTGAGAATATCCATCGTGTTGGAGGTGGCGTTGCCCGCGCCCTCGCTGTTCTTCTCACGGTAGATCTGCCTGCGAAGCTCTTCATGCAGCGAGTCTATGGTGGAGTCCTCGGTAGCATAGACGAAGGCCATGCCCTCTTCGGAGTTGTCATCAAAATATTTTTTTACGACGAAGGATGCGCTGTATGTATTGCGCTGATAGTTATTCTTGTTTGCGATGAAGCGGTTGAGCTTAGGCCGCAGTATGATGGTTTTGAGTATCGCGGCGACGATGAGATGGAACAGCGTATACTTAAACTCGGGATTCTCGGCGTTTTTTGCGGCAAGGTACTTATCAATGTTTGTGAGGTCTATGCGCTCTGATATAAATGCCTCGTTATCACAGCGGTTGGGGTAGATCATCGGCATGATAAGATGCATACCGTCCTGTTGACGGATAAGCTTGCCGTCTCTGCGGTCGCCGAAGCGGCGTTTTTCTTTACTCATAATTATCCCTCAAATACTTTAAAATTTTTAATAAGTTTGTCTTTAATACAGCAATTTTATCATATAGTTTTCATAAGTCAAGGAATATATTTGTTGACAAGAGCAGTCAATGTATGCTCTAATATCTCTTATATTAAAGAGCAAGGTGAAGATAATTGAATTTTATAGACATATTCCTGATCGGCGTTGCGCTGAGCATGGATGCGTTTGCCGTGTCCATATGCAAGGGCCTTTCGGTCAAAAAGGTCAGCGCAAAGCATGTGCTTACGGTCGGAGTTTATTTCGGCGGCTTTCAGGCGCTCATGCCGACTCTCGGCTTCCTGCTCGGCTATAAGTTTGAAAGCTTCATTACGAACATTGACCACTGGATAGCTTTTGTTCTGCTTGCGATCATTGGCGGCAATATGATAAGGGAAGCGCTCGGCAAGGATGAGGATGAGGAAAACGACGATTTTTCGTTCAAAGCCATGCTGCCCCTGGCTGTTGCCACCAGTATTGACGCGCTGGCCGTCGGCATAAGCTTTGCGTTTCTCGGCGTCGATATCGTGACGGCAGCGCTGCTTATCGGTGCGACGACCTTTGTTCTGTCCGGTGTCGGAATATTTGTAGGCAACATATTCGGTTCAAAATACAAATCCAAGGCGGAGCTCGCGGGAGGTATCGTTCTTATCCTTATCGGTGTGAAGATCCTGCTTGAGCATCTTGGTGTCATAAGTTTCTGATGTCATGAAAGAAAAGCTTAAAATGTATCTGCCGATAATCGTGATGCTCGTCATCGCGCTCACGGCGGGAATACTCATATGGCTGGGCGTTTTGCAGGTCGATCAGATCATCGCGGCCGTAAACGATAACAGGCTTATAGCGGTGATAGTCATTCTTGCTCTGTTTGCGTTCAAGGGCTGCTCGTGCATACCGTATGCCGTTATCCTCATAGGCTGTGCGCTCATATTCGAGCTGCCGCTTGCAATACTCATAAATACCGTCGGCACGATATTGTGCATTTCGGTGTCGTATCTCATAGGACGCTTTTCAAAAGGCCTTACGTTTGAGGGCATAATGGAAAAGCACCCTAAGTTCCGCCGCTATTTCTCCAATGCGGAAAATTACAGCTTTACCTTTGTGTTCTTTACGCACACGCTGCACCTGTCGACCGAGGTGCAGGGCGTGCTGTTCGGGCTTCTGCGCACGCCCTACTGGGCGTATATCGCGGGCTCGATGGTAGCGCTCATACCGAGCATGCTCATCTACACGGTCATCGGCGACGAGTTTGATTTCACAAATCCGCTGTTTTGGGCCTTTGTCGCGCTCGACGCGCTCACCGTGCTCATCGGCTTTGTCTACGCCAAGAAAAATCTCATAGACGGCGGCAAAAAAGCTTCGGAAGAATAATTCCGAAGCTTTTTTGCTATCTGCTTTTAAAACAGCATATCCTTTGAAAAAACGATATCCACGCCGCCCATGGTTATAACGTCTCCTGAGAAGATGCGCTCCTTATGGTCGATGCGCTTGCCGTTGAGGTACGTTCCGTTTGTCGAGCCGAGATCCTGAATGTAATAGTGCCCGTCGCACAGCTCTATCATAAAGTGTCGGCGCGAGGCCTTCGGGGCGGGGTAGACGAAGTCGCAGTCCTCGCTGCGGCCAAATATCCACTCGGTCTTGCCGCTTGCAGGCTCATGTACGGAACTGTTGACCGTCGCGTCGCCGAAGTTGTTTATAAAATCAAAAAGTCCCTTGAACTTGTCTCCTGCCATAAGCGCACCTCCAACCGATGTAATATTCAGTATATCAATAACAGGGTAATTAAGCAAGAGTAAAAGAACTGATCATTGTCTTGAAAAACTCAATAAATTGAGATATTATTGACGCATTACTCAACTGTGTGAGAGGTAAGCCTTTGAGAAAGATCGCACTATGGGAGGCAAAGCATCCCAAAACGGTTATCATCGCGGCGCTTTTGTTGCTGATACCTGCGTTTCTCGGTTTTATCGGAACGAAGGTAAACTACGATATACTCTCGTATCTTCCCGATGAACTTGAGTCCGTGCAGGGCGAGCAGGTGCTGGATAAGACCTTCAACACCGCCGGAATATCCATCGTCATAACCGAAAACATGCAGCCGAAGCAGACGCTTGCGCTGAAAAACGAAATACTCAAGGTCGACGGCGTGTCGTCTGTCATTTGGATCGACACCATTGCCGATATCGGCATCCCCGCCGATATCCTGCCGGATGTCCTGAAGAATATCTTTTATAGTGCCGACGGCAGTCAGACGATGATGCTCGTGCGCTATGACAACACCGGCTCGGACGACAGTCAGCTCAAGGCCATCGCGCAGATAAAAACGCTGCTGGGTAAAAATCAGTTTCTGAGCGGCCTGTCCGTCGTCGTCGACGATACGCGCGAGATCGCCGAAACTCAGGCACCGCTGTACATCGCCGTCGCCGTCATTTTGGCGCTCATCGTAATGAGCATACTTATGGAGTCGTGGTTCCAGCCGCTCATCATCCTGTTTTCGCTCGGCCTTGCCGTAATCTACAACATGGGAACGAATATCTTCCTCGGGCAGATATCGTTTATAACTCAGTGCGTCGCCGCGGTATTGCAGCTCGGTGTTACGATGGACTATTCAATATTCCTGATTGACCGCTATGCCGAGGAAAAGCCGCATTTCGATACGCGCGAGGACGCAATGGCCGAGGCCGTCACGGTGTCCATGACGGCGCTCATGGGAAGCTCGTTGACGACGGTGTTCGGCTTCCTGGCGTTGTGCTTTATGAAGCTGGGGCTCGGTTTTGATATAGGCTTTGTCATGGCAAAGGGAGTCGTTCTCGGTATACTGACGGTCATATTCATCCTGCCGTCGGTTGTGCTGCTGTTTGAAAAGCAGATAATAAAATACCGCCACCGCAGCTTCGTGCCGGACTTTACACGGATCAACAAATTCACTATTAAACACAAAAAAGCCTTTGCACTGCTGTTTTTGGTGCTGCTTGCTCCGGCGTATTTCATCCAGAAGAATATTGATATGTACTACAGCATGGATAAGGCGCTGCCGTCATATCTGACCTCAATGGAGGGGCTTACAAAGCTCAAAACCGACTTCGGCATGGCCTGCACGCAGTTTATAATAATCGACGACGACATGCCCGCCGATAAGCTCATCGAAATGGAGCGAAAGCTTGAAAACCTCGACGGGGTGTCCTCGCTTTTGGCGTATAACTCTATTGTCGGAGCGGCGATACCGGACGATATAATCCCGGATGACATCATGTCGCTGTGCAAGCAGGACGGAAAGCAGCTTATGATGATAAACTCAAGCTACGGCGCTGCGACCGATGAGCTTACAGCGCAGCTTGCCGAAATGGAGGATATCGTAAAATCCTATGACCCCGACGCCTATATAACCGGTGAGGGAGCCATAACTCAGGGGCTTATTGACACTACAGATGTTGACTTTGCCGTTACGGCGGTGCTGTCGATAGCGGCGATATTTGTTCTCATCGCGATATGCTTCAAGTCGCCGTCCCTGCCGGTGATCCTGGTCTTGTCCATTGAGCTTGCAATATGGATAAACCTTTCGATAACTGTCATTATGGGAACGGAAGCCTCGTTTGTCGATCCCACGGTCGTAAACTGCGTGCAGCTCGGTGCGACGGTCGACTATGCTATACTGCTGACGACGCGATTTCGTGAGGAACTGCGGCATCTGCCGCGCGACGAGGCGATGCTCAAGGCGGTCGCCGCGGCTCAGCAGTCCATATTCCAAAGTGCGGGCGTGTTCTTTGCCGCGACCTTCGGCGTATATCTTGTCTGCGATATCTACATCGTCCGCGGTATGTGCGCCCTGCTTGCGCGCGGCGCGATAATAAGCGAGATAGTTATTATTCTTCTGCTGTCGCCTGTACTGTGCGTGTGCGAAAGTTTCATTGCAAAAACGACCCCGAGCTGGAGGTTAAAACATGAAAACTAAAAGATATACAGCCCTGCTGCTGGCTGTAAGCATGCTCCTTGCCCTGCTGTCCGGATGCGGAAAAAAGGACGACAGCAAGGCTGAGAATACCCCCGAGCCCACGAAGCATCCCGAGTATGAGCTCACCGATAACGCCGTCAACAAGGAAGAAACGGTGTATATAAACATATCGCCCGACGGAGAGGTAAAAAAGGTCAGCGTTACCGACCGGCTGCATACCGATATGCCGCAGGTGCGCATTGAGGATAAAAGCGATCTCTCCGGCATCCAGGACGTGAAGTCCTTTTTAGAGCCTGTCAGGGACAGTGATAAGCTGTACTGGGATATGGACTCGACCGATCTGTATTACTCCGGCAGCACCGATAACGCACCGCCCATGAAGATCTCCGTCAGCTATACTCTCGACGGCAAGGAGATAAAAGGGGCGGATCTTGCCGGAAAAAGCGGCGACGTGACGATAAAAATAAGCGCGCAGAATACGCTCAAAAAATCCGTCAGCGTGAGCGGCGGCACGTACGATATCGCATGCCCCATGATGTTTATCTGCGGCATGATACTTCCGGATGAGAATTTCAGCGAGGTATCGACCCCGAACGGCGTGCTCCTGAGTGACGGAACGCGTCAGCTCGTTTTCTTCGCCGGAGTCCCAGGTATGAATGACAGTCTCGGCATAGATCAGCTCGGCATAAATTTGGGCACTATACTCGGCGGCAGCGAATACACCGTTACCGCCAAGGCCGAGAATTTTGCGCTCGGCAACATGATGTTTGTCGCGGTCCCGTTTTCCTCGATATCCTCGCTGGGGCCGGACGACATAAAAGTCGGCACAGAGAGCGTTAAGGGCATGCTCAGTGATATTCAGGGGCTCATGGGTGCGTTTAATTCCCTTGATCTCAGCGACATGGTGCAGATGCTTTACGGTGACGCGCAGCAGATCGAGCAGCTTGTGAACTCTGTCGGCAGAGCCGCGAAGCTTTATAAGGAGAACAAGGCGCTCATAGATGTCCTGAATAAATACGTCACCGAGGGAAACCTCGCAAAGCTTGAAAATCTTCTGGCGGATATGCAGCGAATAGACACGAGCAGACTGCAAACGCTTGCGCAGTTTACGCATCTCAAGGAGCTTTTGGAGCTTCTCGGCAAGTTTAACACCAACATCGGCGCGCTCGCACAGTTTACGCGAGATTATCTCGATATGGCGCCCACGTTTGAAAACCTCAACCGCGATCTGTCCTCGCCGGAGGTGCAGCAGTCGCTGAACAATCTGCCGACTATCATAAGCGAGCTGCAAAACCTCGTAAACGTCATGCACGCAAGTCAGGAAATGCTCGAGCGCATGACCGGCATGCTCGGCGGAGAGAGCATAAACAAGATAATCGAATTTACGCAGAAGCTTGAAAACAGCGCGAGCATCGAAACACTCACAAAGGCTCAGCAGCAATCTCTTACCGAACGCATGCAGGCCTGGATCGATTTCGGAAACAGCTACGATATTTTCACGCAGCGCACCGAAAAAATGACCTCGACCGTAGTGTTCGTGTATAAGTCCGAAGCAATAGGCTGAATAACAAAAAAGACCGCCAGCGGCGGTCTTTTTTGTCGTTTATTCTGTCCAAAATATTGAGTCGTCGTTTTTTACCCATTCGTCGACGTCGACGATGTTGAACGTATCATTACCGGTGCGTATGATGACGCGCTCAATGCCGGCGTTTATTACCTGGCGGCGGCACATCGAGCAGCTTGTCGCATTTTTCAGCAGCTCATGCGTCTGCGCGTCGCGTCCGACGAGATACAGCGTCGATCCGATCATATCGCGCCGCGAGGCGGAGATTATCGCGTTTGCCTCGGCGTGAACGCTGCGGCATAGCTCATATCGCTCGCCGGAGGGTATCTTCATCTCGACCCTTGCGCAGCGCCCGGCGTCTGTACAGTTTATCCTGCCGCGCGGCGCGCCGTTATAGCCTGTTGAAATGATCTCGTCATTGCGCACGATTATCGCCCCGTACATGCGCCTGAGGCAGGTGGAGCGCTGCAAAACAGCATCGGCGATATCGAGGTAGTAGTTTTCCTTGCTTGTGCGCTTATCCATAAGATCATCCTCCGAAAACATGATACTTCATTTTACTGTTTCTGCGCCTTTTCGTCAATAGCGCTGCTGTTTTTGATGTGATTTCCGATGATCTCTGACACCTCGGAGATGGTGACGAATGCGCTCACATCGGCCTCGTTTATGATGCGTTTGAGTTGGTTTACCTCAACACGTGTGATGACGCAGTACAAAACGGTTTTCGTGCTGCCGGATACCAGCCCCTCGGCGGAGATGAATGTGCAGGTGCGCCCGAGCTGCTGATAGATCGTGTCTGCAATGTCGTTTGCGTGATCGGTTATTATCATCGCGGCCTTGGCCTGCTCCATGCCCTCCTGCACGATGTCGATAAGCTTGAAGGTGATGAAATAGGTCAGCAGCGAGAGCATGGCCCTGTCCCACCCGAAGAGAATGCCCGCGGTTATGTAGATGAAAATATTTATCATGAATATGATCTGACCAGTAGACGCGCTGAAGTTTTTGGAAAGCAGCATCGCGGCGATCTCCGTACCGTCGAGGCAGCCGCCGTGGCGCAGCACAGTGCCGACACCGATGCCGAGCAGAACTCCTCCGAAGACGACGGCAAGAAGTTCGGAACTCGTCACTGTCGGGATGAGCTTGCAGACCTCAAGAAAACCCGAGAACGCAGCCATCGCGATAACGGCGCGCAGCAGAAATCTTTTGCCCAGCACTTTATATCCGACGAAGAAGAACGGAATGTTTATGATAATGACAAGTATGCTCAGCCTTATGCCTGACAAATAGTTTATCATCATGCTCACGCCCGTCACGCCGCCGTCGAGTATCGTGTTGGGGATGAGGAAACACTCGATGGAAAACGCGGCGCAGGCTGCGCCGATGATTATCATTATAACAGGGAAAAGGTGCTCTTTGAAAAAGCGCTTCATTCTTTCACCTTCCTAATATGAAAATTGCGATATAAGTTAATTATATCGCAATTTAAATCCAATTAAGTAAACTAAGGGTAAACTATTCAGTCACCCTCGACCATTCTGTATCCAACACCGATCTCGGTGAAAATATACTGCGGCTCGGCGGGGCTTTTTTCGATCTTGCGGCGGATATTTGCCATGTGGACGCGCAGAGACTGGTTGTTGCCGCGGGTGCCGGGACCCCACAGCTCCTTGATTATATAGTCATAGGTCAGCACCTTTCCGGCGCATTTGCCAAGCAGCGCGACTATCTTGTATTCGTTCTGCGTAAGGCCGACATTCTGACCGTTAACGAGTACCTGATGCTTATCATAGTCGATCTCAAGATCTCCGGACTTGAACTTACCAGTGGTAGCGATGGTCTCGTTTGCAAGACCCGTGCGGGTATGTCGGATGGCGGTGCGTATGCGTGCAAGCAGCTCGCCTGCGCCGAAGGGCTTTGTTATATAGTCGTCTGCGCCGAGGTCAAGGGCCTCGACCTTGTCTCGCTCATGCGAGCGGGCTGAGACAACGACTATGGGCAGAAGCGTCCATTCGCGCACGCTTTTTATGATCTGAAGTCCGTCGATATCGGGCAGACCGAGATCGAGAACGATAAGGTCAGGACAGTGCGAGGTTATCATCGAATATGCCTCCGCGCCGGAGCGCGCGACGATAACATCGTAATCGTTCGAGGTGAGTATGGTGCGCAGAAAGTTCGATATGCTGCGCTCGTCTTCAACAATGAGTATTTTGTCGCGAATGTTCATTCTTCGTCCTCCTCCATGGGTATTGTGAAAGTGAATACGGCGCCGCCTTCGGGGCGGTTTGCCGCGCTTATCGTTCCGCCGTGTGCGGCGACGATAGCCTGACACGCGGCAAGGCCTATGCCGCGGAATCTGTTGCTGTCGAATGTTTTGCCGTCCTCCGGATCGATCTGTCCGCGGAACAGAACCGGTATTATAGCGGGATCAAGTCCCGCGCCGTTGTCTGCGACCGAGATCAAAGTCTGCTTGCCGCTGCAGTTTACGTCAAGCCGAAGCTCTGTCATTCCCTCGGCATGCTTCACGGCATTATCCAAAAGGTTCATGATGACCTGCTCTATGAGCATTGCGTCGACGTTTACCATAAGCGGCTCGTCGGGTATGCTTACCTTGAGATTTACAGCCGAGTGGCGCTTCTTGAAGTTTGCTATGCACTCGCTGAGGATCTCCTCGATAAGCTCGAGGCTTTTTTCGATATTGGCCTGCTCGGTTCCGCTCATGCGAGTTATTGAAAGCAGATTCTCAACCATTCGCACCAGCCACTCCGCGTCCTGCTTTGCATCACCAAGAAGCTCTATCCGATCTTCGTGAGTGAGGTGATCATCTTCGTTCATGACCGTGTCGATCGAACCGATTATAGAGGTCAGCGGCGTGCGCAGGTCGTGCGATATCGCGCGCAGAAGGTCTGCTCGCAGCTTTGCCTGCGCGGCCTCATGGCGGAGCTTTTCCTGCTCGCGCGAACGGGTCGTCAGCGTCGATATGACGATCGAGACCGTAAGCATGGTCAAAAACGTTATCGGATAGCCGTATATGGAGAAGTTGAGCTTCATGTACGGATATGTAAAAGCGTAGTTTACGCCGATGACGCTTATGAGAGATGCGACAATTCCGTAGAAATATCCGTCCGTCATCAGCGAAATGATAAGCACCGCGAGAATAAATATCATCGGAACGAAGGTATCCGTCGTTCCGACGCGGCTGAGCGAGGAGCACAGTACCCACGCGACGCCGAGCATTATTATAAATATCAGCCAGTTGCGCACCGTACGCAGTATTTCGTTTTCGATCCGGTGGTGTTTTTTCGTTTTCATAAATTAATTATAGCATATACAGTATTAAGACTGTGTTAAGAAATTTATATAGCAGGCGGAAGCCGAACCCCTGCATATATTGCGGTAGCCCGGTAACGAAATTACTGTCCATCGCAGTAACATTGTCCGCTGACAGGTGCTTTGCGGTTTTGCCGGAGCTGATTTTCGTTCATGCAAGGCAAAGCGGGAAGCGAACACTGTCGTATTTGTAAGCACTTTAACGCAGCATGGGCGGAAATCAGCTCCGGCAAAATCGATATGTGTTCGACTTACGTCAGCTATTGACAGAGTTTTTGCAAAGACTGTTGACAAACGCCGCGGTATGGCGTATGATACTAAAGGTGAAACCCCATTTGCTAAATAGGAATTGAAAGGAGCGGCGATCATGCATATTGCAAACGTTATAGTTATGAACACCTGTTGTTGTGGCATCTGC
>CAKUAS010000022.1 GCA_934636655.1 uncultured Oscillospiraceae bacterium | reverse complement strand
TTTTCAAGATCGCCGAACTTCTTGCCGGTGATGCCTTCCATCTTCACTACATACTCCATGATCTCGGCCATGATCTCATCGTTGATCTTCTGGCCGTCTTCATAGTACTGCGTGCAGGCCTCGGTGGTGATGGTGAAGCCCTGAGGTACGGGCAGACCGATATTGGTCATTTCCGCCAGGTTAGCACCCTTGCCGCCGAGCAGCTCACGCATTTTTGCGTTGCCTTCGGAGAACAGATAAACATACTTCTTGCTCATTGGTGTAATCATCCTTTCTATGCATGCGCTATGCATGCGCGCACAGATTTGTGCGCGTTTTTTAACTTGATTCCTTACCTTGATTCAATAAATTATTGCCAATATCACCGTTACTAAGACTACCATTTTTATCGGCTCTTAATCAATGCACTTTGCATACAAAAATTAATCTAAAACAGCGCAAAAAGCATCGGCGATTTTTGCAAATTCACCAATGGAGAGAACTTCTCCGCGCACTTTTGGGTCAAATCCGCTATTTAACAGGCATTTTTCAACAGTTTCCTTCGATAATTCGTCAAAACCTGCACTTAGAGCGTTGAGCAGAGTCTTGCGCCGCTGAGCAAAGGCAGCCCTGACAACGCGCATGAACATTGCTTCGCTTTTGACCTCGACGGGCGGAGCTTTGCGGCAATTAAGCCGTATTACGCTCGATGTCACCTTAGGCTGCGGAATGAAGCATCCGGGCGGCACATCAAACAGCATTTCGGGCTGCGCGTACCAGTTGACGAACACCGTGAACGCACCGTAGTCGCCCGTTCCGGGCTTTGCGCATATCCTGCGCGCGACCTCGCGCTGGATCATGACCGTTATGCATTCAAAGCAGTCGCTTTCTAATAGCCTCGATATCACCGGCCCCGTTACATTATACGGCAGGTTTGCGCACACAACGTGTCGCATTCCCGGCATTTTTTCGTCCAGGAGCTCAGGGATATTAATTTTCAGCACGTCCTCGTAGACGACCTCGACATTCGCCCGTTCGCCTATCGTTTCTGCCAAAACGGGCCTCAGCGACGTGTCAAGCTCAACGGAGACGACCTTTCCCGCGCGCATGGACAGCTGCTCTGTAAGGCAGCCGATGCCGGGACCTATTTCCATAACTCCGGTATGCTCGTCAAGCCCTGCGGCATCCGCGATATCCTCAGGCACCCACGCGGCGGTCAGGAAGTTCTGCCCCATGCTTTTTGAGAAGCGAAAGCCGTGCCGAGAAAGAAGCATTTTTATGTCGTTTATATTCGTAAGATCCATATGCATCTCCGTCAAAGAATTTTCTCAAAGCACTGCCGCGCGGGATCGTGCTCCGGCTCGGCCGAGCAGAGCATGTTGCCGCGGTAGACAAAGCCGCTGCGCCGCAGAAGCTGCTGCATGGCCTTGTTTTTTCTGTGCGTATCCGTGCGTATGGCCTGCACGCCGAGCTCTCTTGCTTTCTCCTCAAGAACCGCCATCAGCTTCTCGCTGAGCCCCGTGCCGCGAAACTCGGCGGCGACGGCGGCGCGGTGCAGCGTGCAGTATTTGCCATCACCGTGCCATCGGCCGTCGGTGATACCGTCGTAGTCGCTTTCCGGCTCCTCGCTCAGGCAGAAGAAGCCCGCGACCGTGCCGCCGTAGGTCATGACATAACAGTGACCCGAATTTATATCCGGCACAAAGTTTTCCGCTGCCGGATACTCGCCCTGCCACTGGTCTACGCGGTGCTTCTTGAGATAATTTCGCGCCTGACGCACTATGAGCATAATGTCATCAATATCCTCAGGCGTCGCCGCGCGGCATTCTACGGGCTTAGCAAGACGCATGCGGCTGCGATCTTTTTTTATCTCCTCAACGAGCTTGAGGTCGGCCTTGTCAGTCAGCTCCAGCTTTTCAAACATATCGGGACGCTTGTCCATCGTGCGCTCAAGGCTCTTTTTCCTGCGCCAGCGCGCGACGGCGGCGTGGTCGCCGCCGAGAAGTACCTTGGGCACCTCCCTGCCCTCCCAGATCTCCGGGCGCGTATACTGCGGATATTCAAGCACACCGTCCCAGTGGCTCTCGCCGGTGAAGCACTCCTCGTCGGCCAAAACTCCGGGCACAAGTCGGCAAACGGAGTCGGCCACGGCCATCGCCGCGAGTTCTCCGCCCGTGAGCACGAAGTCGCCCAGCGATATCTCCTCATCGACGCACTGCTCGATAAAGCGCTCGTCGATGCCCTCATAGTGGCCGCACACGAGCACGAGGTGGTCGTAATCATCCTTGAGTCTGCGCGCTGTCGCCTGATCGTAGGGCTTACCCTGCGGCGACATATAGATGACGCGGCTGCGTTTGTCCCGTGTGGTTGACATAATATCATCAAGGCAGGATTTCAGCGGCTGAGCCATCATAACACAGCCCCAGCCTCCGCCATAGGGATAATCATCGACTTGGCACTGCTTATTCTCAGTATAATCGCGTATTTGTACGCAGTTTATCTCTATTATCCCCTTTTTTGCAGCCCTTCCAAGGATGCTCTCATGCATGATCGCATTCATCGTATCCGGGAAAAGCGTCATTATATCTATTCTCATCGTCGGGGAATTCTCCTTGCAATTAGTTAACATAATATATCACATGCCCTCGATCAGCTTCACGGTTATGATGCCGTTTTCGGCATCGGTATTGAGGATAAATTCGGGCACGGCGGGGATCATGTGCTCTGTCTCGCCGCGCACGATATACACCGATGAAGCCGGAGTTTCCAAAATGTCCTCAAGCGTTCCGACGCTCCTGCCGTCCTCGGTCACGACGGACGCGCCAATTATATCGCACAAAAAATATTCGCCCTTTTTAAGCGGCGCGTCGGCACGGTCTATGTAGACAGTTTTGTTCTTCAGGCTCATGGCAGCGTTTATGTCCTCCACCCCGTCGAGTAGCGCGATGAGAAAACCCTTATGCGCACGCGAAGAGATGAGCTTTACCGGTTTTGAATCAATATATAAAGTCTTAAAACGGCGCATAAATTCGGGGCTGTCAAGCCATACCTGGATCTTGACTTCGCCGCGCACGCCGTGGGTATTAACGATCTTGCCCGCTTCTATGTACTGCTGCTTTTCCATGTAAAAACCTCCATACTTATTCAGTATATAATTTAACACAAACCGCGCAGTTTAACAAGCAAAACGGGTATTAAAAAAAGCAGAACGGGACATTGTCCGTTCTGCTTTTTGATCAGTCCATAATGTCGACTGAAACCTTTTTGCCCTGTCTCTGGGCTACAGCCCGCATGAGTATACGGATCTCTTTCACGATCCTGCCCTGCCGGCCAATGACCTTGCCCATGTCTCCGTCAGCTACGCGTACTTCATATACGGTCTCGCCGCCGTGAACGCGCTCGGTCACAGATACCTCTTCGGGTTTCTCAACGAGGCTCTGTACGATATAGGTCAAAAGTTCTTTCATGCCGGTAGCTTCTCCTTGTTAGGCCTCGACTTTAGTAAGCAGGCCGCGTACGGTTTCGGTAGGCTGAGCACCGTTGGATATCCAGTACTTTGCGCGCTCGAGATCGACCTTGATGTTCTCGCCCTCTGCCATGGGATCGTAAGTTCCGATCTCCTCGATGAAGCGACCGTCACGGGGGCAGCGGGAGTCAGCGACGACTATACGGTAGAAAGGAGCTTTCTTTGCACCCATTCTGCGAAGTCTGATCTTTACCATTTATCTTTCACCTCCATATTATTTCTTCATATATATTACAAACGCATTTGCGTGTGCAATCAGAATTTAAATCCGCCGAGGCCGGGGAAACCGCCGCCTCCGCCCATTCCGCCGAAGCGCTTTTGCAGCTTCTTCATGTTCTTGCCGGAAAGCTGGCGCATCATACCCTGCATCGCGTCAAACTGCTTGAGCAGACGGTTCACATCTACCACTGAGGTGCCGCTGCCGGCCGCAATGCGCTTTTTGCGCGAGGCGTTGAGTATCGACGGGTCATCGCGCTCTGCCTGGGTCATGGAGAGGATTATCGCCTCGATGCGCGCCATGCCCTTTTCGTCGACCTTTGCGCCCTTGAGCGCCTTTGCGTCGAGGCCGGGGATCATGCCGGCAAGATCGTTTATATCGCCCATACCCTTGAGCGAACGCATCTGGTCGAGGTAATCGGACAGCGAGAAGCGATTTGCCTTCATCTTCTCAGCCATTTCGAGAGCCTTTTTCTCGTCAAAGCTCTGCTCGGCCTTTTCGATAAGCGTGAGCACATCGCCCATACCGAGGATTCTCGAGGCCATACGGTCGGGGTAGAACGGCTCGATCTGATCGAGCTTTTCGCCCACGCCGATGAACTTTATGGGCTTTCCGGTGCTTGCCTTTATGGACAGTGCCGCGCCGCCGCGCGCGTCGCCGTCAAGCTTCGTGAGCATGACACCGGTCACACCGAGAGCATCGTTAAACGCGTTTGCGGCGTTCACTGCGTCCTGACCTGTCATTGCGTCGACCACGAGCATGATCTCGCTCGGCTCGACCTCGTCACGGATATTTTTGAGCTCCTGCATGAGCTCCTCGTCAATATGCAGGCGGCCTGCCGTATCGAGGAGCACAAGGTCGTTGCCGTGCTTTCTGGCATGCTCGATAGCAGCCTTTGCGATATCGACAGGGTCGGTCGTGCCCATCTGGAACACGGGGATATCCAGCTGTTTGCCGACTGTCTCAAGCTGCTTTATAGCCGCCGGACGGTAGATATCACAGGCGACCAGCAGCGGACGCTTGCCCTGCTTGCGCATATAGGCCGCGAGCTTTGCGCCGTTTGTCGTCTTACCGGCGCCCTGAAGGCCGACGAGCATGACGACGCTCGGCGACTTTGAGCCGATGGTAAGGCGCTGATTTTCGCTGCCCATGAGCTTTACAAGCTCTTCGTTGACTATTTTGATGACCTGCTGAGCAGGTGACAGCGCTTCGAGCACGTCCGCACCCGATGCACGCTCCGTTACGCTTTTGGTAAATTCCTTTACGACCTTGTAGCTGACGTCGGCCTCCAGAAGCGCCATGCGCACTTCCTTCATGGCTTCCTTGACGTCGCCCGCGGTCAGTCTGCCCTTGCCGCGCAGCTTTTTAAAGGCAGCGGACAGCTTGTCGGACAATGATTCAAATGCCATGCTCTCTGCCTCCTAAATCTTCAATTTCTCGAGCTCTGAGATTATATGCGCATCCGCGCCCGTATCTTTGAGCTCGCGAATTATCTCGTCTACCTGGGCATTACGCTCCAAAAAGCGCTTTATCAGCCCGGTTTTTTCTTCGATCTCGGTCATTACGGCTTCGGCCCTGCGGATAATATCCCAAACGCCCTGCCGCGATATGCCGCACTGCTCAGCGATCTCGCCGAGCGAAAGATCCTCGTTATAGCGGAGGTCAAAATACTCACGCTGCTTATCCGTGAGCAGTTCGCCGTAAAAATCAAACAGCATCGAACGCATGACCGCACTGTTTTCCACGGCGTTCCCTCCCCTGTAAATGTTTTTTGCTTTACAGAGTATAGCATCAACTCAAATCGCTGTCAAGCGTTTTCGCTTGTCATTTGTACCGAATATATTTAGGCTTTTGCGGCAAAACTGATACTTATAACAAAAAGGGTGAAATAAGGGAGATTTCATATGAATAAAAGCACCGTTTTTGAACACGCGGCGAGCTGCGCAAGGCTTAATAAATGCGTTTCCACCGCTCCCGTGAGCGAGCTCCGGGCGCTGCTGCGGCAAAGCTGTCGGGAAATAAACTCGACTTACCGTCTCGTTGAGACCCGCTTCGGCGACGCGTCCGCAATGCCGGACAGCTGCCGCTGGCTTTTGGATAACCGATATCTCGCCATACGTGAAGCTAAATCCGTGCTGCCCGAGCTTCGGCGGCAAAGACGTCTGCGTACCGGAAATGAGGGCATTATCCTGCCCGTTCTGTGCCGCGACATGATAAATGTCTGTAACGGCAGATTTAGTGAGGACAGCATGATCGAATATCTCGACGGCTTTCAGAGCGTCTCTCCCCTGCCGCAAAACGAGCTGTATTTCTTCCCCGCCGTGCTGCTCACGCAGCTTATCGCCGCCATCGCCGAAGCCTGCACGCAGCTTAAGAGCACAGCCGAGCCGGACACATTATCCGAGCGCTTTGCGGCGCTGTTCGGCTCCGTACGACTTATATCCGAACTTGATATGCACAATCTGCTTGAGCGCGTCGACACCGTTGAAAAGGCGTTGAGAGCCGATCCTTCCGGCGTATACCCGCGAATGGATGAGCAGAGCCGTGCTGAGTACCGCTTGCAGCTCGCACGCCTTGCAAAGCGCGAGGGTCTTGAAGAACACGTTTTCGCGAAGAAGCTCACAGAGCGCTGCCGCCATGACGCCGGCACGCAGCGGCACGTGGGCTTTTGGCTTTACGAAATGCCGAATAAAAAGCGTTACTCTGCGCTGTATATCGGTGCAAACGTACTTCTGACACTTTTTCTCACGCTTCTCTGCGGCTTTTTATCGCACAGCGTCACTGCGGCACTTCTGCTCATTCTTCCGCTGTCGGAGCTCACGAAAGGCTTACTCGATTACATCATCCTGCTGTGCGTTCCGCCGCGCAGGCTGCCGCGGCTCGAGCTCGGTGCGGGCGTGCCGGATGAGGGCCGCACAATATGCGTAATATCCGCGCTGCTGACCGATGAGGACAGCGGTGCGCGCTTTGCCGCGCTTTTGGAAGAATATTATCTTGCAAACCGTGACTGCGGCAAAAATCTTCTGATGGGCTTACTCGCCGATCTGCGCGAATCCGATACAGAAGCCGCGCCCGAGGACAAGTCTATCATCTCCGCAGCAGCAGAAGCGATAGACCGTCTGAACCAAAAATACGGCGGAGGATTTTATCTTTTTACGCGCAGCCGCACACTCGACGACGGGCGCGGGAAATACTCGGGCTTTGAGCGCAAGCGCGGCGCGCTTTTGGAGCTTGCAAAGCTTTTGTGCGGTCAGGATAGTTCACTGAGCACGAACTCGGGTGACGGTACGATCTTGCGTTCCGCGCGCTATATTCTAACGCTCGACAGTGACACCGTGCCCTCTCCGGGTTCGGTCTCTGAGCTTATCGGCGCAATGCTGCACCCGATGAACACGCCGGTCCTCGACCGCAAACACGGGCTCGTTACCTCCGGTCACGGGATAATACATCCCCGCATGTGTACGTCGCTGCACTCGGCTTCCGCAACGGACTTTGCTCGTA
This sequence comes from uncultured Oscillospiraceae bacterium, assembly GCA_934636655.1. Classification (GTDB taxonomy): domain Bacteria; phylum Bacillota; class Clostridia; order Oscillospirales; family Oscillospiraceae; genus F23-B02. Next base: position 22,571 of record CAKUAS010000022.1, on the reverse strand, counting down.
TTTTCGCAGGCGGAGGCGGGCTTGAGCCCTACGGGGCGCTCTGCGGTGAGGTAGGTATGGACGTATTCGATCGCGGCGGCTTCACCGGCAAGGGCATTATCGACGCCGAAGCTCTGCTCATCTGTTCGGAAAGGCACATTCCCGAAGGCCGGGTCCTGTCACACGACGCGCTCGAGGGTGCATACCTACGCGGCGGATATATGAGCGACGTTGAGTTTTCGGATTCTTTCCCCGGCTCGCCGATCGCGTATTTCAGACGCAGTCACCGCTGGATACGCGGCGACTGGCAGAACGCCGGGTGGATCTTCCGTAAAAGCGCCGTTCTGCCGGATATAGAGCGCTGGAAGCTGTTCGACTCTCTGCGGCGCAGCCTGATAGCTCCGGCAACATTTGCTGCGGTTTTCGCAGGGCTGATGCTTGCGCACCGCGGGCTCATTCTGGCCGCGTGGGCGGCACTCATCTCGCTCATGGTAGGACTGCTCATCTCGCTCACGGAGCTTGCATCGGACAGGCCCGAAGCGCTGACGGCGAAGTACCACAGCCGCACGCTCGGCGGCATCGGTGCAAGCATCGTTCAGACGGTGTTCAGGTTATGGTTTCTGCCGTATGAGGCGTGGATATCGCTCTCGTCCATTATGACGGCGCTGTGGCGCATGCTCATAAGCGGGAAGAATCTCCTTGAATGGGAGACTGCCGCACAGAGCGGCAGCAAAAAGCTCGGCGCAGCGGCGTATTACAAAAACATGTGGCTCGCGCCGGTGTCGGGGCTGTGCCTTGTAATATTTTCTGCCGGTGTCTTTTCCAAAGCCGTAGGACTTTTGTGGATACTCGCGCCCATCGCCGCTTTGGCGCTCGCTCTGCCCTCGCGAAAGGAGAAAGAGCCGTCGCCGGAAACTCGCCGCTATCTTCTCGACTGTGCAAAGGATATATGGAGCTATTTTGACACGTTCTGCACCGAGCAGGATAACTTCCTTCCTCCCGACAACTATCAGGAGCAGCCGCCCGTCGGCATCGCGCACCGCACCTCGCCGACAAACATCGGCCTTGCACTGTGCTCTGCCATGTGCGCGCAGGAGCTCGGGATAATAAGCCTTTCACGCGCAGAGAGCTTCATAGGCAGCATGCTGAACACGATGGAAAAGCTTCCGCGATACGGCGGGCACTTCTGCAACTGGTACGACACGCGCACTCTGCGCTCGCTTGAGCCGAAGTATCTCTCGACAGTCGACTGCGGAAATCTCTGCGCCTGCCTCATCACGCTGCAAAACTGGCTGCGCGGCAAGGGACTCGATGCACTTGCAGACCGGACGCAGGCATTTATCTCCGACATGGATTTTTCGATATTCTACAGCTTCCGGCGCGGCCTTATGCATATAGGCATTGACCTTGAAAAGGGCACGGCCTCACCAGGGCTCTACGATCTCATGGCAAGTGAAGCACGTCTCACGAGCTACACCGCCGTTTCAAAAGGCGACGTACCTCGCAAACACTGGCGCAGACTGTCTCGTGCGATGCGCTCGTCGGGCGGCTACCGCGGCATGGCGAGCTGGACGGGCACGATGTTTGAATACCTCATGCCGGAGCTTTTCCTGCCGCTGACACAAGACAGTCTGCTGTTTGAGACCGCTAAATTCTGCGTTTTCGTTCAGAAAAAGCGTCGAAGCCACGGCGGCCTGTGGGGCATATCCGAAAGTGCATTTTACTCGCTCGACCCTGCGCTCAACTATCGCTATAAGGCGCACGGCTGCGCGCAGCTTGCCCTCAAGCGCGGACAGGACTCGGAACTTGTCATAGCGCCTTACGCAAGCTTTCTCGCTCTGTGCGCCGACCCCGACGCGGCGGCGGACAATCTGCACAGGCTCGAAAAGGCCGGAATGCGTGCGCGCTACGGTTTTATTGAAGCTATAGACTTCACGCCCTCGCGCTGCCGCACGCCAAACGGCGAAAAGGTAAGGTGCTTCATGGCGCACCACCTCGGCATGAGTATGCTTGCTGTCGCTAACTATTTAAGCCAAAACTTCGTGCAGCGCGAATTTATGCGCTCGCCGGATATGGCGGCACACAGGCAGCTGTTAGAAGAGCGCGTTCCGCTCGGCGCACCGGTATTGCAGCTAACCGAGGCCGATGGCAAAAAGCCGCTCACACCCGACAGCCGTCAGTGGGAAAAGCGCAGCGGATGCATAAACTACGCAGAGCCCGAGTGCGCATTGCTGTCAAACGGCGCATACAGTATTATGTTAACCGAAACCGGCATATCCTCGGCAAGCTGCGCCGATACACTCGTTTACCGCACGCCGTTCAGACAGCTCGGTGAGGGGCATGGCGCGGAGCTTCGTTTGATAGCAGCCGGTAAGGAGTTTTCGCTTCTGCCCGATCCGAGTGAAAACGCCTCGTTTATGTGGGAGTTTTCCGAGATAAGCGCGACATTTTCATCTGTATTTGACGGTTTCACCGCGCAGTGCGGCATAGCCGCGGCTGGTGCGGAAAACGGCGAAATGCGCATGATCTCGCTGTGCGCAAAAACTGATATTGAAAATGCCATTCTTTCGTTCTCGTTCGATGCGGTCATAGCAGACGCGTCAGATTATGTTAACCATCCTGCCTACTGGCGGCTCGGGATCGAGGCAAAGCGCGACCTAAACTGCCTGATGCTGCACCGTCTGCCGCGGGGACGGCAAAAGGAAACCTGGCTGTGCCTTGCCTGCAGCAAGCCGATGACGGCAAAGGCCGGCGGTACATCCGACGACGGATTTTTATCCTACCCTGCGATAGAGGCCGCGGTGAACGTTTCGCTCAAGGCTGGTGAGCAATTTGACGCGCGCTTTGCACTGTGCATCGCGGACTCTCCCGAAGATGCATACAGCGGTGCACAGCACATGCTTGTTATCGGTCCGTCGGAGTATGGCGCAATGGTTTCGGCCTGCGCGAGCGTCACGCATATGTCATCCCGCGAGATCGAGGATGCAATGGGCATGCTGAAAAGCCTTAGATTTATCGGCGCTAAAACACCTTTCCCTGCCAAGAGCAGCCTCTGGCGCTGCGGCCTTTCGGGTGATCTTCCGATCATATGCTGTGACGGCACACAGGACGTTGAATCCGTGACAAAGCAGTTTTGCCTTTTGCGCAGCTGCGGTGTTTATGCCGATCTCGTGTTTCTGACCGACGAGGGCGGCGAGTATCGCAGGCCGATATATTCCAAAGTGCGCGATACGCTGGCCGCCCACGGCCTCGAGGCGCTTATCGGAACGCACGGCGGAGTACGGATGCTGCCGACGGAGGAAACGGTGCTTATCGAAAGTGCGGCGGCTTTTGTCGTAGGCCGGAAGCATGAAGGGCGCAGCTTCAGCTCGGCACCGCACAGCTTAATTCGTCGACGCACAGGCGGCTCAGCGCCAAGACATGAATACGGCAATGACGGAAGCTTTGCGTTTTATGTAAACCAAACTCTTCCCTCACGGACATGGAGCAACATTCTCACAAACGGAAGCTTCGGTTACATTGCCTCCGACAGCGGCATGGGAAACATGTGGCTGAAAAACGCTCGCGAGCTGCGCCTTACGCCATGGGTGAACGACCCAAGTGCAATTGCCGGCGCGGAAAGTCTTGAATATATCACCGGCGACAGGCGTTACAGTTTGTTTGCCGACGAGGACGGCGCTCCCTGCAGGGTGACGTTCGGCCTCGGCTTTGCGGTCTGGGAAAAAAGCTTCGGCAACTGCGCTTCGCGCTGCACGGCCTTCGTTCCGCCGGACAGCGACGTAAGAGTTTTTATCATCGAGTTTTTTGGTGAACCAAGCGGCAAGCTCGGCTGGAAATGCGATCTTTTGCTGTCCGACAACGATAACGACTACGCAGCCGTTTCTTGCAATTATGTTAACTCAACATTCACTGCATCAAGCTCACGATCGGCACTGCGGGAGCTCATTTTTCGAGCAGCGTGCTCAAGTCCGGCACTCTGCTGGACTTGTGACTATTTATCTTGGCTGCACAACGACTTTGACGCACGTACAGGCGATCTCAGCTATCCCGTTTTTGCCGCGCAATACGACGTACAGCCAGTTACGGTGCTCATCTGCGGCTGCGAAAGCGAAGATAATATCATTTCATTATGCAAACCCGACGCGGTATTTGCGGCGCTTGAGAAAACAAAAGCGCACTGGACCGGGATCTGCCGCCGCTTCAAGCTCTCGGGCTGCGGCAGCGTCGGCCGCTATATGAGCGGCTGGGCAGTATATCAGACTCTTGCCTGCCGCATAATGGGCAGGTGCTCTGTATATCAAAGCGGCGGCGCATTCGGATTCCGTGATCAGCTTCAGGACACGGTAAACCTCATTCTTCTTGACCCAGAGATAGCAAAGCAGCAGATTCTGGCCTGCTGCCGCCATCAATACCTCGAAGGCGATGTGATGCACTGGTGGCACAGCGTCGGCAGTGCGGACAAGGGTGTTCGCACACGCTGCTCGGATGATCTTCTGTGGCTCGTGTGGGCACTATGCGAGTATGTCGAGAAAACCGGTGATACGGAGATCTGCGGCGCCCTTGAATATTATGTCAACTCAAAACCGCTCGATGCCTCCGATGAGGATCGCTACGAAACGCCGCTTCGCTCGGATTGCGCGGAAAGTGTGCTCATGCACGCGCAGCGCGCAGTCGACTGCTGTATAAGTCGCGGCACAGGCAGTCACGGGCTTTTATATTTCGGCAGCAGCGACTGGAACGACGGCATGAACAACATTTTTGGCGAGAGTGTTTGGCTGAGCTGGTTCTTCGCCTGCTGCGTAAAGCGCTTTGCAGACCTGCTCTTTGAAAAAGGCAGATCAGACGCGGACAAGTACCGCTCCATTGCCGCCGATATCGGTAAGGCAGCCGACAGAGCATGGAACGGGCATTGGTATCTGCGCGGCTACTGGCCCGACGGCGAGGAGCTCGGCGCAAGGCAAAACGAGTGCTGCCGCATAGACTCCATCGCTCAGAGCTGGGCCTGCTTCTGTCCGGATGCTTCAAACACGAAGGCCGACACTGCGCTCGACAGTGCGCTCAGGCTGCTGTTTGACCGCGAAAACGGCATTGTGAAGCTCTTTGATCCTCCGTTTTTCGGAGGCGGGCGCGATCCCGGTTATATCCGAAGCTATGGCCCTGGTTTCAGAGAAAACGGCGGGCAGTACACCCATGCTGCGCTGTGGCTTGCACAGGCCTGCTTTAAGCGCGGCAGAGCAAACGACGGCTGGGCCATACTGCAATGCATTCTGCCGGAAAACCATGACCTGCGCCGCTATATGGCAGAGCCCTTCGTCATCCCCGCCGACGTTTACACCTGCCCCGGACACGTCGGGGAGGCGGGCTGGACGTGGTACACGGGCTCGTCGGGCTGGTATTTCCGAGTCTTAACAGAGGAGCTTCTCGGCCTGAAGCCCTGGCACGGTATGATCTATATTCGCCCCTGCCTGCCCGATGATTTTCCCGACTGCCGCCTTACGCTGAAAACGAAGCTCGGCAAAACGCACGACATAATGATCGGCGAGGGCGGTATATGGCTCGACGGCGCAATTTATGACGGAAAAGGTATACCATATATCTGAAAAGTGTGTTATACTGATTTATTATAAATCTAAAGGAGGTCATGCCATGGAGGCTATCAGGAAAGAGATACTCCCCGGTGTATGGCTCACCGCGCTCGAAAGCGACAAATTCAAGACCGGCTGTCTGAGCATCAGTCTGCTGACTCAGCTCGACCGCGAAACGGCGGCGCAAAACGCGCTCATCCCCTATGTCCTGCGTCGAGGCAGCAGATATCACACGGATATGCAGGCGCTGGCCGCCGAGCTTGACGGGCTGTACGGCAGCTATATCGAGCCCGTTGTACGCAAGATCGGCGAGATACAGTGCGTCGGCTTTCTTGCAAGCTTTGCGGATGATAAGTATTTGCCCGACGGCAGCGGAGTTTTTGAGAGCATAGCGAACCTATGCGGCGAGATACTGCTCACGCCCTTCACTAAGGGCGGACTTCTGCTCCCCGGCTATGTTGAGAGCGAGAAGGAAAAGCTTCTTGACAGCATAAGAGGCCGGCTCAACGATAAGCGCTCGTGGGCGCTGCAAAGGCTCATTGAGCAGATGTGCTGTTATGAAGCATTTGCCGTTTCGCGTCTCGGCACGGAGGATACTGCGGAGAACATCTACTATCAAAAACTGACTAAACACTATCGCAATCTCTTAATGACTTCCCCTGTTGAAATATTCTATTGCGGAAGCCTCGGCGCGGATTTCGTTGCCGAAAAGCTCTCGGACGCTCTCAGCGGAATGCCGAGGGGCGAGATCGATTACGATATCGGAACGGATATTCGCATGAACTCCGTTGAGGATCAGCCGCGCGAGTTTTCCGATGAACTTTCCGTCACGCAGGGTAAGCTCGTCATGGGCTACCGCCTCGGCGACTGCATGGACGATCCCGACATCGCGGCAATGTATGTATTTAACGCCGTGTTCGGCGGCTGCGTGACCTCGAAGCTTTTCATGAACGTTCGTGAAAGGCTCTCGCTGTGTTACTACGCAAGCTCACTTGTCGATCTGCACAAGGGGCTCATGATAGTCTCCTCCGGCGTCGATTTTGATAAATTCGACGCAGCCAAGGCGGAGATAGAAGCCCAGCTTGAGGCCGTAAGGCGCGGCGAGGTAGACGCTGACGAGCTTCTTGCCGCTAAAAAAAGCGTTGCGTCCGATCTTCGTGCAACGCTGGATTCGCAGTATAATCTTGAGGGCTTTTACCTTGCAAACACCATTGACGGGCTTGATTTCGATCCGGAAGAGCTCGCCGCAGCGGTCGAGTGTGTCGAGCTCGACGCGGTCGTTGACATTGCGCGCAGCGTAGTGCCCGACGCTGTTTATTACCTGCGCGGAAACGGAGAGGAGGACGGCGATGAAGCATAAGAGATATGAAAAGATCGGTGAGGACCTGTACTCGGGTCAGCTAAAAAACGGTCTTACGCTAAACGTTGTTACAAAGCCGGGCTTTCAGCTTTCCTACGCAGTCTTCGCGACGAATTACGGCGGAGCGCACAGGCGTTTTTCCCTCGGCGGCGTGATGCACGACACCCCCGCCGGAGTTGCGCATTTTCTCGAGCACAAGATGTTCGATATGCCCGACGGTGACAACGCGCTGAGCGTACTTTCCGCTAACGGTGCCCAGCCGAACGCATTCACCTCAAGCGGCATGACCGCATACTTTTTCGACTGCACATCGGGCTTTGAAGAAAATCTGCGCATGCTCTTGAAGTTTGTCTCCACTCCGTACTTCACGCAGGAGACCGTAGACAAGGAGCAGGGCATCATCGGTCAGGAGATATGCATGGTCGAGGATAACCCCGGCTATGTCGTGTATAACAGGCTCATGCGCATGCTGTATGAGCACAATCCCATCCGCGACCAGGTCGCCGGCAGCATTGAGAGCATAGCCGAGATAACGGCCGAGACGCTTTATAACTGCCATAAGGCCTTTTACGCGCCGTCTAACATGACTCTGTGCGTCGCGGGAGACTGCGATCCGGAAAAGATATTTGCCATCGCGGACGAGATACTTCCGCGCGAAAAGGCAGAGATCCCGAAAGCGGATATGGGCGATCCCGAGGCCGAAAAGCCGATAAAAAGCTACAACGAGGAGCAGATGGAAGTCTCCGCGCCGCAGTTCCTCATTGGTGCGAAGGTCACACCCGCTCCCGACGGCGATACTCTGCTGCGCCAGAAGATAGTCGCTCAGCTTGCACTGCGCACGGTGTTCGGCACCTCGGCAGCGTTTTACAACCGGCTGTACGCCGACGGCACGCTCAACCGCGACTATGATTATGAGATAGACTACACCGCCGGAACGGCGACGATCATGCTCGGCGGCGAGAGCGCGTCCCCGCAGAAGGTGCTCGACGAGATCAACACCGAGCTCGAAAGCGTATTCAAAAACGGCATCGACACAGCCGCTTTCGAGACGGCAAAGCGCGCGTCCTTCGGCTCGCGCCTGCGAGGTCTTGAGGATTTTGACAACCTGTGCCTTGCGCTTGCCGACGGCGTTTTCGGCGGCTACTGCGCGCTGGACGCATACGAAGTGCTCGAGAGCATAGAAAAGCGCGAGTGCGAGGCTTTCCTCAAGGCCTTCATGACTCCCGACAAGCTCGCTATGAGCGTCATTAACCCCGTAAAGGCGTGATAAACCTATGAATTTTCTAACTTCGACCATGCTGCGCGACGCGGCGATAAGCTTTCCCATGCTGGGGGATTGGAGCATCGATCCCCCCTACGGCTTCACGGTCTTCGGCCTCGAGATATACTTTTACGGCGTGATAATCGCCCTGGGCTTTATTCTCGCTGCGCTGTTCTGCGCAAGGCAGGCGTCGAAATTCGGCCTTACGTCCGATGATCTTTTCGACTTCGTCATCTGGCTGATCCCGACCTGCATAATCGGCGCAAGGCTGTACTACGTTCTGTTCAAGCTCGACTATTTCATCGCAAATCCCTCGGAGATATTCTCCGTGCGCGACGGCGGGCTTGCCATCTACGGCGGCATAATCGCGGGCGTTATAACCGGCATCCTGGTCTGCAAAAAGAAAAAGCTCCCCGTGTTCGCGCTGGGCGATCTCGCAGCGTTCGGCCTGCTGATCGGCCAGGCTGTAGGCCGCTGGGGCAATTTCATAAACCGCGAGGCCTTCGGCGTGGAAACCGATATATTCTGCCGCATGGGACTCACAACTCCCGACGGCGTTACGGTCTATGTCCACCCGACGTTTTTATATGAGAGTTTATGGAACTTCGCGGGGCTTATCATACTGTACATACTCCTGCGCCGCGGCGTAAGGAAATATGACGGACAGTTCACCTGGCTGTACGTCCTCTGGTACGGTCTTGGCAGAGCGTGGGTCGAGGGTCTTCGCACCGACAGCCTGTACATAGGCTCAACAGACATCCGCGTATCGCAGCTTCTGGCAATAGTAAGCGCGCTGGCAGCGGCGGTCATACTTATAGTAAACGCAAGAAAAAAGCATTCGCCCGACGAGCTTTTCGTAAACCGCAGTGAGCGGACGAATAGAGCCGACGGGCAGGAAAGGAGCTAACATCATGGCAGATTACAAAAGCATACTCAAAGGTACATTTAACAGCGTGACCAAGAAGGCAAAGGACTACGTCGAAAACGGCGGTCTGAAGGAGGCTTACGACAAGGGCAGCACAACTGCGCGCTGCTACGCCAACATAGCAAAGCTTACCCTTCAGATAAACGGCGAGCTCGAGGAGCAGAACAAGGTCTTTATTGAGATCGGCAGACTATGCTACGATGAAAATCGTGATAACCCCGACGAGCGCTACGCTCCCCTGTTCGAGGAGCTCAGGGCAATGGACGAGCGCATTGAAAAAATGCGCGAGGAGCTTGAAGCGGCCAAGGCAGCGGTCGAAGCCGGGAAAAACGGCGGCGAGTATGCCGAGTTTTACGATATCGAGGATGACGACAATGAATAAAACACTGAATGATCTTCTCACTCGCAGAAGCATAAGAGCGTATAAGCCCGAGCAGATATCGGATGCCGAGCTCAAGGGAGTTCTGAGTGCCGGTCTTGCCGCGCCATCGGCGATGAACCGCCAGCCGACTGTGCTGCTCGTCGTGCAGGATAAGGCAACGATAGAAATTCTGTCTAAGCTCAACGCCCTCGTCATGGGCAAGGAGGGCATCGACCCGTTTTACGGCGCGCCGACAGTCATCGCCGTGCTGGCAGACCGCAGCATCCCCACATACATTGAGGACGGCAGCCTCGTTCTCGGAAATCTCATGAACGCGGCGCATGCTCTCGGTCTCGGCTCATGCTGGATAAACAGGGCAAAAGAAGTGTTTGAAATGCCCGAGGCGCGCGGGATACTGCGCAACGCCGGCATCGGCGACGAGTATATCGGCGTCGGCCACTGCATTCTCGGTTATCCCGATGGAGAAGCGCCCGAGGCAAAGCCCGTGCGCGACGGCCGCGTGTTCAAGATCTGATCTTAAACAGCAAAAAGCTCCCCATAGGGGAGCTTTTTTGCTGTTATATTCAACTACTGCTGCATTTTTCCGCGTCGATAGCAAGGACGAGCATGAGAACACACAGGGCGTTATTGGGGTCTATTACATCTATGGAATAGGTATCCGTCCAGTTGAACAGCTCCTTTGTTATCGTCGCTATCGTCTCGCCGTGCGGGCCGGTAACGGTGTAATCCCATGCCAAGAAATCGCCGTCGACCTGCCAGCCGTTAAAGTCGATGTCGAATTGCTGCTTGAATAAAGTAAAGCGCTTCGTTATGCAGCCGATGTATTCATCCTCGCCTCGGTATATCTCGAATTTCGGTTCAAAAAACGTGAGAACGCGCTCGCGCACCGTGCCGATGTGTCTTCCGTCGCGGTCGAGAATGTGCAGGACGTGTCCCCAGCCGAGCTTTCCCTCGACGGTGAAGACGGTGTTTCCCGCCTCATCGTAGATATCATAGCTGTCAAGCCATGAGAAAAATCGCTGCTTGAAGAGTAATTTCATAAGCTTATCCTTTCAAAAAAGCCTACTCAAAAAGAGCAGGCTTATATTGTTTATTGCTTATCTTGCGCGGGTGGAGACCTCTTCCCTGAGCTTTGCGATGAAGTCCTCGACCTGCATGTTGCCCTCGTCGCCGCCGGCGCGGGTGCGCACGGAGATCGTGCCGTTTTCGGCCTCCTTGTCGCCGACGATTATCATGTAGGGGATCTTCTGAGTCTGAGCCTCGCGGATCTTATAGCCGATCTTCTCATTGCGCAGATCGGTCTCGACGCGGAAGCCCTGCTCATCAAGGAGCCTTGCCACGGATTTCGCATAGTCGTCAACACGGTCGGTTATCGGCATGACCTTTACCTGAACGGGAGCCAGCCAGGTCGGGAACGCGCCGGCAAAATGCTCTGTGATAACGCCGATAAAGCGCTCGATAGATCCAAACACGACGCGGTGGATCATGACGGGACGATGCTTCTCGCCGTCGGCTCCGACATACTCGAGTTCGAATCTCTCGGGCAGCTGCATATCCAGCTGTATCGTGCCGCACTGCCAGGTACGTCCGAGGCTGTCCTCAAGATGGAAGTCGAGCTTCGGGCCGTAAAACGCGCCGTCGCCCTCGTTTATGACGAAGCTCTTGCCCATTTCGGTGATGGCCTCCTTGAGTGTGTTCTGCGCAAACTCCCAGTCCTTCTCGTCGCCCATATGATCGTCGGGCATGGTGCTCAGCTCGATCTCGTAGGGAAGGCCGAAGAGCGAGTAGACCTCGTCAAAGAGCTTGACGACGTTCTTGATCTCGTCCTTCATCTGGTCCCAGGTCATGAAGATGTGCGCATCGTCCTGAGTAAAGCATCTTACGCGGAACAGGCCGTGCAGAGCACCGGAGAGCTCATGGCGGTGAACAAGGCCGAGCTCGCCCACACGCAGGGGCAGGTCGCGATAAGAGTGCGGCTCGGATTTGTAAACGAGCATACCGCCGGGGCAATTCATGGGCTTTATCGCAAAGTCCTCGCCGTCGATAACGGTCGTGTACATATTCTCTTTATAATGGAACCAGTGGCCGGAAGTCTCCCACAGCTGGCGGTTGAGGATCATCGGGGTCGAGACCTCAACGTAGCCGTACTTTTTGTGTATCTCGCGCCAGTAGTCGATGAGCGTGTTTTTCAGAACCATGCCCTTGGGCAGGAAGAAGGGGAAGCCGGGACCCTCCTCGGTGAGCATGAACAGGCCGAGCTCCTTGCCGAGCTTGCGGTGATCGCGCTTTTTGGCCTCCTCGATGCGGGCAAGATACGCGTCGAGCTCGTCCTTTTTCATGAAGCAGGTACCGTAAATACGCTGGAGCATCTTGCGGTTTGAGTCGCCGCGCCAGTACGCGCCGGTGCAGGAGGTGAGCTTAATTGCGTTGCCTTTGACTCTGCCGGTGGAATCGAGGTGCGGGCCTGCGCACAGATCGGTGAAGTCGCCCTGCTTATAAAAAGAAATAACCGCATCCTCTGGCAGATCGTTTATGAGCTCGACCTTGTACGGCTCCTCGCGCTCTTCCATGAACTTTATCGCTTCCTCGCGCGGCAGCTCGAATCTTTCAAGCTTTATCTTTTCCTTGCAGATCTTGCGCATCTCGGCCTCGATCTTCTCGAGGATCTCGGGAGTTATGGCAAAGGGAGCGTCAAAGTCATAGTAAAAGCCGTTTTCGATAGCAGGGCCGATGGCCAGCTTGACCTCGGGGTACAGGCGTTTTACGGCCTGGGCGAGGATATGGCTCGTGGTATGACGATAAGTGTCTTTAAACTCGGGGTTTTCAAAAGTGTACTTATTTTCTTCCATGATATCTACTCCTTTATCAAAAAACGCCCCTGACGCAATGCGTCAAGGGCGTAGTATTTACGCGGTCCCACCTTGATGAGGCTCATCATGCGCTTAACGGGCGCGGCGCGGAAGCACATTTCCTTGCTTCGGCTCGGGAGCGGTCTCCGACGTTTTCTCCGAAAAGGCTTGCAGCCTGCGGCCTTTCTCTCTGTGCGGATATTACGTCATTGTTCTCCGTCTTCGCTGATTTTTAAATATTATCACCCAAATGCGTCCGTGTCAACCGCAAATCACAATATTTCACCGCGTCTGCGCATGGCTTTACGCTGGAACATCTTCACGAGCTCGACGATGACCATGCCTACCATGCCGATGCCCATTGCAATGACATACTCGACAAACGATACCGGCGTGAAGCCGAAGGCGTTTGCCAAAAACGGCACCTCGCACACGAGCGTCGTTGCAGCTATGCTGCCGACTGCCGCCCAGACAAGAGCCTTATTCTTCGTGCCCATGGTGAAGATGCAGCCGCGAAGTGATCTCATGTTGAAGCTGTGGCATATCTCGGCCATGGACATCGTGAGAAACGCCATGGTCGTTCCGTCGGCGGAATCGGTTATCGTCCAGACGCCGGTCTCGATATAGTGGCCGACAAAATACGCAGCGAGCACAAGTGCGGAGATCAGCACGCCCTGATATGCTATATCAAAGCCCATGCCGCCGGCGAATATGCCGTCCTTTGCCGGGCGCGGCCTGCGGCGCATTATATCGCCCTCGGCCTTTTCCATGCCCAGCGCCAGCGCCGGGAAGCAGTCGGTAACGAGATTTATCCACAGAAGGTGCACGGGCTTCAGGATCGTAAAGCCCATGAGCGTTGCTGCAAATATGCTTATGACTTCACTCATGTTAGAGCCCAGAAGAAACTGGATCGCCTTACGGATATTATCGTATATCCTGCGGCCTTCCTCAACTGCACCGACGATGGTCGCAAAGTTATCGTCGGCAAGCACCATGTCGGCCACATTTTTGGTAACGTCGGTGCCCGTTATGCCCATACCGACTCCGATATCGGCACTTTTTATGGAAGGTGCGTCATTTACGCCGTCGCCGGTCATGGCAGTGACGTAGCCTGCCTTGCGCCATGCGGAAACAATGCGCGTTTTGTGCTCGGGCTGAACACGGGCATAGACGCTTATATGCTGAAACTCGCGCTCGAATTCCTCATCGCTCATCTCCGACAGCTGCGCGCCGGTAACGGCTCTATCGCCCTCGCGCAGAATGCCGAGCTCTTTTGCTATGGCTACCGCCGTATCGACATGGTCGCCCGTTATCATAACGGCTCGTATTCCGGCCTCGCGGCACTCATCGATAGCCGCCTTTACCTCGGGGCGAACTGGATCTATCATGCCCGTAAGGCCTACGAAACACATATCCTGTTCAAGCATCTCCGGATCGGTACTCTCGGGCATTTCGTTCCATATGCGCATTGCGCAGGCCAAAACGCGCAAAGCTTTATCGGCCATTGATTTGTTGTTTTTAAGTATCTCAGCGCGATAGGCCTCAGTCATCGGAATGGCCTGCCCGTTTTCGAGATAGTGCGTACAGCGTCCAATTATAACGTCAGGCGCACCTTTGGTGTACTGAACTATCCCGTTCGGTGCAAGGTGCAGAGTGCTCATCATTTTTCTGCCCGAGTCAAATGGTGCTTCTCCGCAGCGGGGGAAGGAGGCCTTGAGTTCGGTTTTATTCAGCCCCAGCGAGTTTGCCCATGCAACAAGCGCCGCCTCCGTCGGTTCGCCGGTTACAGTGCCGTCATCGTCTATCTCCGCGTCACAGCACAGCGCCATTGCCTGCGCAAGCTCGCGCTCATTTTCACCGAAGCGGTCGACGACAGTCATTTTGTTCTGCGTCAGGGTGCCGGTCTTATCCGAGCATATGACCTGCGCGCAGCCGAGAGTTTCAACTGCCGTCAGGCGGCGGATGATTGCGTTGCGCTTTGACATATTGGTAACGCCGATGGACAAAACCACTGTAACAACAGCTGCAAGTCCCTCGGGTATGGCCGCGACCGCGAGGGATACGGCGATCATGAAGGAGTTAAGAACGACCTCGAAATTTAATCCGCCCGCACGCAGAAGCTGCACTGCAAAAATAACGACGCAGATACCGAGGACGAGCCATGTGAGTATCTTGCTCAGTTGGGTTAGCTTTATCTGCAAGGGAGTCTGCCCGTCGGATGCCTGCGAGAGCGCATCGGCGATCTTGCCCATCTCGGTATCCATACCGGTCGCGCACACGATCATAGCACCGCGGCCGTAAACGACCGTCGAACCCATGTAGGCCATGTTGCGCCTGTCGCCGAGGGGAACGTCACGCTCGCCATCGGTGAGATTAATAATGTCAATAAACTTGCTGACCGGCACGGACTCGCCCGTGAGAGCGGCCTCTTCGATCTTTAAGCTTGCGTTATCTATTATCCTGCCGTCCGCGGGAACTGCGTCGCCGGCCTCAAGCAGCACAACGTCACCGACGACGAGCTCCTCGCTGTGAATCGTCACTATTTTCCCGTCGCGCAGCACCTTGGACGTAGCCGCCGACATCTCCTGCAAAGCCTCTATCGCCTTTTCGGCCTTGTTCTCCTGATAAACGCCCAAAACGGCGTTCACAACGACCACAAAGAGGATGATTATAACATCGGCAAAGCTCTCGCCATGCGTTATCGCAAGCACGCCGCTTATCGCCGCCGCGACGAGCAGGATGATTATCATGGGGTCTGCCATCTGCTTCAAAAACTGCTTTATTATCGAGTCCTTCTTTGCCGCGGCGAGCTTATTCGGCCCGTTTTCGGCAAGGCGGCGCTCGGCATCAACCTCGCTCAGACCGTTTTCGCTGCTTTTGAGCTGTGCTATAACGAGGTCTTTTTCTTCGCAATAATACTTCACTTATGCTTCCTCCTTCATATTCACATTGACTTCGAGCACACGTCTTGCGTCCGTCGATGTGACCGTAATATACATATCTCCGCAGTCGAAGCTGTCACCGTTTGACGGGATGGCTCCGAGCTGCTCGATGACCCAGCCGCCGACCGTGTCGGCCTCGCTGTCGATCCTGCATACGAGCTCATCGCACATTTCCTGAAGCGGCGTACTGCCAAGTATTCCGCAGCTTCCGTCAGGATGCTTTTTTATGTTCTCCGTTATCTCATCGTTTTCGTCCCAGATCTCGCCTACAAGCTCCTCGAGTATATCCTCAAGCGTGATTATGCCGACAACGCCGCCGTAATCGTCGACAACGACAGCCATGTGCATATGCTCGCGCTGCATGTCGAGAAGGATATTGTCTATACGCGTGCTTGTGTGCACAAAGCGTGCGGGGAGCAGAAAGTCCCGCATCACTCCGCCCTCACCGCGACTGAGCGCTGTAAGATATGTCTTTGCGTAAAGTATGCCGACAACATCGTCAACACTCTCACCGCAGACGGGGAAACGCGAATAACCGCTTTCGGCAATTTCGCCGAGCAGCTTTTCGCGGGGATCGTCCCGCTGCAGGAAACAGACCTGCGAGCGGTGCACCATAACGTCATCAGCGGAGGTGTCGTTGAGAGCAAAAACATTTTTTATAAGCTCCTTTTCACCGCTTTCGATAGAGCCCGCTTCCTCTCCCTCATCGAGCATCATGATTATTTCCTCTTCGGACACTTCCTCCGCATTGTCATTCGGGTCTATACCGCACAGCCGCAGCACCGCGTTCGTGGAAACTGTCAGCAGCCATATTACTGGCTTCAAGACCGAAGACATTCCGATCATCAGTCCGCTCACCGCACGGGCGATGCTGTCGGAGCGCTTCATTGCGATGCGCTTGGGCACGAGTTCTCCGAGAACAAGCGTGAAGTAAGACAGGATGAGCGTTATTATGATTACCGACACCGTATCGAGCGCGGACGGGGATATGCCCGTAACTCCGCAGTCGTTTACGATCCGGTCAACGAGCTTGTCGGAAAAATTGTCCGCCGCGAACGCCGAGCCGAGAAAGCCGGCAAGCGTTATGCATATCTGGATAGTCGACAAAAAGCCCGTAGGCTCCGTCACCATGCGAAGCATTCCGGCCGCCTTTTTGTCTCCGTCCTCGGCCATACGGCGTACCTTTGTCTCATTCAGTGATATCACGGCGATCTCCGTCGCCGCAAACAGGGCGTTCACTGCTATAAGCGCAAGCTGAAGCAGTAATTGAGGCAATATTGAGTCTGTGTCCATTTGTTGTTTTCTCAAGTCCTTTCTAAATTCAACTTTCTAAATTAAATATAAAAAAAGACTTTTACGGCAATTATTCTTGCCGTAAAAGTCTTGCAAATACAATATCGTACTCGGCACACCGAACCTGACGGTTGAGATGACGACATGCCGAACGCCGTATGGCGCACGCTACTCCCTTTTATTGAAATTCAAAATACCATATATCCTTCGCCGCGTCAAGAACGGAACGGAAATTTTACAATTTCTTAATCCAGCTTCACGGACGGGAGATTCCACTTATAGATCGTCGCAAACAGGCGCAGTGCGAATATAAGCAGCATCCCGCAGCCAAGCGACACGATCTGATTTACGCCGAGGGCATACATCGCGTAGTACAGTCCGCCGCCGAGCAGCGACGCGACCGCGTACACGCGCTTTCTGAGCACCTTGGGCATGGTGTTGGTCATAACGTCGCGCAGCATGCCGCCGCCTACTCCGGTACACATGCCGACGAACAAAACGAGGATGACGTTATCGCTCACTGGCATAGCCGCATTCATGCCCGAAACGGTGAACACAGCAAGGCCTATCGCATCAAAGATGTTGTTGACTGCATCCAGCTTGTCCAAATGCAGCTTATACTTTTCGCTCCGAAGATACGCGTCTATGAAAACCGCAAGCGCCGCAACGACAGATATGAGCAGATACCAGTAGCTTACGAACATGACCGGCGGTATTCTCCCTATGAGCACATCGCGGATGACTCCGCCGCCTAACGCCGTAGTCACCGCCAGGAATAGAACGCCAAAAATATCGGCTCTTTTCTCGATGGCGGCCATAGCTCCCGACACGGCAAACGCTGCCGCGCCGATGAGCTCAAGCACGAACATTATTTCGTCCATCACACATTAAATCTGAACAGCGTGACATCGCCGTCGTGCATGACATAATCCTTGCCCTCGGAGCGCACAAGTCCTTTTTCCTTGGCCGCCGCCATGCTGCCGCAGGCCTTGAGATCGTCAAAGGCGACGATCTCGGCGCGGATAAAGCCGCGCTCGAAATCGGTGTGTATTTTGCCGGCCGCCTGGGGAGCCTTCGTTCCGCGGCGGATGGTCCACGCCCTGCACTCGTCGCTTCCGCATGTGAGGAAAGAAATAAGGCCGAGCAGCGAGTACGAGGTCTTTATCATGCGGTCAAGACCCGACTGGCTCATACCGAGCTCCTCAAGGAACATCTCGCGCTCGTCAGGTTCAAGAGCCGCGATCTCGGCCTCAAGCTTTGCGCATATGGGCAGCACCTCCGCGCCCTCCTTGGCGGCAATATCGCAAAGCTGCTTGTAGTAAGCGTTGTTTTCATAGTCCGCAATGCCGTCCTCGTCCATGTTCGCGGCGTAGATGACCGGCTTTATCGTCAGCAGGTCGCTTGTCGCTATAAGCTCCATATCGTCCGGCTCACACTCGTAGCTGCGCACGCTCTTGCCCTCGTTCAAGTGCTCGAGAAGTCCCTGGAAAACCTCGGCCTCGTGCAGATATTTCTTGTCGCCCTTGGCATTTTTGTTTGCCTTTTCGATCCGGCGCTCGACCATCTCCATGTCAGCCATTATGAGCTCAAGATCAATGATGTCGACATCGCGCGCGGGATCGGTTCCGCCCTCTACGTGGATGACATTTTCGTCATCAAAGCATCTGACAACGTGGACGATAGCGTCCGTATTGCGGATGTTCGACAGGAATTTGTTGCCCAGCCCTTCGCCCTTGGACGCGCCCTTGACGAGCCCTGCTATATCAACGAACTCGATGACTGCCGGGGTGTATTTTTTCGGCTCATATATCGACGCGAGGAAGTCAAGGCGCTCATCCGGCACAGTGACCATTCCGACATTCGGCTCGATCGTGCAGAACGGATAGTTCGCGCTCTCTGCGCCCGCATTCGTTATCGCATTGAACAGTGTAGACTTGCCAACGTTCGGCAGTCCGACGATACCTAATTTCATAGTTTTCTCTATCTCCTTAAAAAGTCTTGATTTTCAAGGGCTTCCGGAATCCGGCGTGTTTGGCTTACGCCATTTTTACGCCATTTTCGCATGGACTTATATGCTAGGAAACCCTGCCTGATTCAAATTGCCGCACAGCCTGATCCAAGGATTCAGATGTGACATGGACGTATCTGTCCATCGTTGTTTTTATACTTGCGTGACCAAGCAGCTTTTGCAGCACCTTGGGCTGTACGCCGCATTCAATCGCTCTTGTGGCGTAGGTATGGCGTAAAGCGTGCATACAGAATTTTTCAATTCCTGCTTCGTCGCATAGCTTGTAAAGGTGGGTATCATAGGAACTGTTTTTCGCCGGTTCCCCGGTACGCCAGTTGATAAAGACAAGATCACGCATGACCAGCTGGGAGATCGCACCCGTTCGCCGGTCAATATATTCCAGTGTTTGCGAGAGCAGCGGAGATTCCTTTTGCCAAGGGCGCTTATCCTTGATTTCTTTCAGAATTTCATAGGCCCGATCCGTCAGCGGGATGGTGCGATAGCTCTGCTGTGTCTTCGGAGGTCCTGCACGCCAAAAGTGCTGCTTGTGGCGGTACTCCAAGGTTTTGTTGACCGTCAGCGTCCGATTCTGGAAATCTATCGCATCCCATGTCAGTCCGATCATCTCACCGGTACGCAAACCGGTTTCAAGGATCAGCGCGTACTGATTGTAGTTGTGGGAGCGTTTCGCAACTTCAAGAAATCTGATTTGCTCATCCCGCGTTAAAAAGTGAATGTCGTCCGGCGCTCGGACTGGCTTTGTGTAGCGAACGCCGTCCATTGGGTGCTTGGTAATCAGGTCATTCATCTTCGCAGCCTTGAACAAGGTCCCCATCGTGATATAGGTCTGCCGGATGGTAGACCCTGCATAATCCGCATCCATGGAAAGCAGCACTTTTTTGCAGTGCATGGGCTTCACATCGGAAAGGAGCATTTTGCCGATGATGGGCTGGATATTCTGCTTGTATCGCTCCCGATAATTTCGCAGGGTATTCGGTGCCAAATCGCCTACAATGTTCTCAATCCAAAATGAAAACCATGCGTCAACGGTCGTGTCCGATGGAATAAACACGTCTTCGTGCTTGTCTGCATACTTCGCTTCTTCGATCCAGTTACGCGCTTCGGGAACCGTCTGGAAATATTTTTCGTGCCGCTTTCCTGCTTTGTCTACAAAGCGTGCGTGATATAACCCGTCCTTTCTTTGGTAGATACCCTTACCACATTCTTTGCCTTTTAAGTTTTTGCCCATTGTATACTCCTTTCCCGCAGAGAGAAAAGAGCCTACTGCAACAACATAATTATAGCAGATAGGTTCTTTTCTCTCAAGCTGTTTTTACAAATTATCTTTTGTCGTCAGATCATCAGCTTTTGGCTGATGTACTGTTCAAACTCCCGGCGCTTTACCAGCTTTTTCGTCCCGACGAAGAGGACGAAGGGGCAGTTGGGCGCTCTCAGCATACTGTCGATCTTGTTGATGCCGATGTTGCTGTATTCTGCCGCTTCTCTGGCGGTCAGCGTCATTTTGAGGTGGATGGGGACGGTGAGGATGTTGTCCATGGAAAAGTCTCCTTTCGTGGTGCTTATGTAGACAAATAGAACTCGATTTCGCGGCTGTGAGGGAAATCGTATTGCCTCGCGGCTTTGGCGGTGCGGGAATGCTTGCAATTCAAGGGCTTTTCGCCCCTGAATTGTCTACACCAGACCGCCGTTTGCGGGCGGATTTTGCCTTCTGCTGGCGGTGAACCTCCTTGGCGCAGGCGGGGCAGTATTTTGTCCTGCCGGAGCGGGCGAGGATGCCCGTGCCGCAGACTTCGCAGCGGCGGAGCTTCTTGGGGCTGAGGATAGATTGTTCCAGTTTGGGCTGCTGGGGCAGCACGGCGCGGCGAAACCACCGGCAGATCAGGCTGCGGGAGATGTACTGCGGGCAAACGCAGTCCAGCAGCAGGCAGTCGCCATCCAAGAAGTTGCAGCAGCGCTTTGTAAGGCCGCGCACGCTGCGGAGCTGTCCTGGCGTCAAGCGGAAGAGCGAGCCGTCCGGCAGTCGCTCGATGGGGTCAAGCTTGTGCATCTTCGGCCTCCCTTGCGATGAGCTTTGCGTCCGCTGGGTAGTTCAGCGTAATGAGGGCGGGTTTGCCCAAACCCTGCTTGCGCCGAACAATCAAACCACTGTACTCCAGTTCCCGGAAGATCCGCGTGGCGCTTTGGCGGCTGCGGTGGAGTTTAGTTTGCGCCTGTTCCAAGGTAAAGTACAGCCGGATTGTGCCGTCCGGCTCGACGTAGCCGTTCTGCCGGGAAATGCTGGCTCTGTCCAGCAGCAGCGCATAGAGTACCTTCGCGTCGTTGCTGATGCCCCGCAGGGCTTCATCTTGGAGAAGGAACCTCGGGAGCGGCACATAGGACGCCGCTGGGCTCTGCGCCGTGAGCTTGCAAAAAGTTTTCATCTGACCTCCTGTCCCATCCATCAATCCATCCATTTTTGTGTTGATTGATTGATGGATTGATTCTCTTGTATCTTGATTTATTTCTTATTAGTTAGAGGATGAATTTCAGCCCCGATGAGCGTCATGGGAACCGTCGTCCTGAAATCCGGCTGCGGTACGCTCCGGAGCGTCAGCTTGTCCACCGTCTGAAAAACCGGTGACGGATAACCCACACATGGAAAATCCCGTTGTGGTCAAAGCTCATCCTTTTGCCGCGTTTTTAGCAGCTCCCAGATTTCGGCCTGTCGTGCTTTCAGCTCGGCAACGTCGTCCTCATAGCAGCGCCCGGTGCTGTTGATACGGCGGCAAATCTGATTGATGTTTGAAGCAACGCGGCTGACGGCAGCGGCCAGCTTCTTCTGCTCAGTGTAATCGACCTTGATGATGTACCCGTCAATCAGCATCTTGCGGGCATACGCGCCGAAGTTGTACGTCCCCAACTGGCGCATTTTGCGCTGGATGAGATTCAGTTCCTGCTCGTTCAGGCAGATTTCCTTGCGGATGGGTCGCGTGCGGTTTGGCATGAGAATCACCCCTTTAGGTGCAGCCCGAAGGCGCCGTTTTCTTCCAGAATTTCCAGATAGCCGTTGCCGGTGAGTTCAGCAAAAACCGGAGCAACTTTTTCAGGCGGGAGGCTCAGAACATTTACAAGTTCCTGAGCACTCAGACCGCCGTCCTCGAAGGTGTACAAGAGCGCGCCGGTGAGCTTGGCTTCTGCGGAGAGGTTCGTATCCAGCAGGAGGCGGGTGGGTACAGCGGTCATGTGGGTGTGGTTGTAGTAAGTGATCATGGTGGTTCTCCTTTCGGTTTTGAAAAAATTGTTTGAAGGGCGGTTTGGAAGCGAAGCTGTTTGCCTTTCACTTTACAACGGACATTTTTCGAGAGAAAAACAGGGGGCAAGAGAAAAATATTTCCCCTTCTATATAACCAACGGACAAAATAAATCGGAGTGTCACGATTTTGTCTCACGGACGTTTTCCTCTCTACCTTTTAACGGACATTTTTCCTCAAAAACTTGGCACCCTCTTTCAAAAAACTTTTCTTGCTCCTGATTCCCCACTCTACTTAGCTAAGCGAATCAGAGCGCGGTTTTGTCCCAGATTTCTCAAAAAAGTTTCGAGGACGGAGAGGCAAGCTCTGCGTTCTGCTTCAAATTGCCCTTTCTACTTTCCAACGGACAAAATGATGCGGTCTGTCACGTTTTTGTCATAACAAGGGCAAAAAAGAAGCGCCTGTCACTACGACAAGCGCTTTGGTTTTGCATCAATTATTCGAGCAAATCCTCTATATCCCTTTGATCGTATTCAGTTTTTTGCATCAGCCGACAGACGTCGTCTGCCTCGTCCCGCTGCTGTAAGAGCTGGGCGAACGCCCGATAGAGTGCGGCCTGCCGCCGCTCGATCACGCCGCGGTTCTGCTGCATGGCATCTGCTGCCTTGCGGATGGACAGCCCCTCGGAAAAGCGTTTCCGGAAGAGATCGGCGTAGTCGTTGAGCACCGTTTTGAG
>CAKUAS010000021.1 GCA_934636655.1 uncultured Oscillospiraceae bacterium | reverse complement strand
GTACAGACAACGATGGACACGTACAGTCACCTGTACCCCAACAAGCAGGTGGAGGTAGCCAGACAGCTTGACGGCATCATGCCGTGAGCCTCTGGCTACAAAAATCGCTGCAAATGTAGCCAATTTGTAGCCGCTAAAAAAGAAAAATCCTGAAAAACGCTGTATTACCAACATTTTTCAGGATTCAGAAAACACTAAATATTTATTCCCACTCTATTGTTGCGGGGGGCTTGGAGGTTATGTCATAAACGATGCGGTTTATGCCCTTGACCTCGTTTACGATGCGCACGGAGACCTTATCGAGCACATCGTAGGGGATGCGCGCCCAGTCGGCGGTCATGAAGTCGGTCGTTGTGACCGAGCGCAGCGCGAGGGTGTAGTCATAAGTCCTGCCGTCACCCATTACTCCGACGGAGCGCATGCTCGTGAGCACTGCAAAATACTGATTCATCGTGCCCTCAAGATGCGCCTTTGCGATCTCGTCGCGGAAGATGAAGTCCGCTTCACGCAGGATGTCGAGCTTTTCCTTCGTGATATCGCCGATGACGCGGATGGCAAGGCCGGGGCCCGGGAAGGGTTGGCGCATGACCAGATACTCGGGCAAACCAAGTTCACGGCCGAGAGCGCGTACCTCGTCTTTGAACAGCAGGCGCAGCGGCTCGATGATCTCCTTGAAATCGACAAAATCGGGCAGCCCGCCGACATTGTGGTGGCTCTTTATAACAGCCGCAACATTCGTGCCGGACTCGATGACGTCGGGATAGATAGTGCCCTGTGCAAGATAGTCGACAGAGCCGATTTTCTTTCCCTCATCCTCAAAAACGCGGATGAACTCTTCGCCTATGATCTTGCGCTTTGCCTCAGGCTCGGAAACACCGGCGAGCTTGCCGAGGAAGCGATCCTGCACGTTGACGCGGATGAAATTAATATCCCAGTTTTTGAACGCCGCCTCGACCTCGTCGCCCTCATCCTTGCGCATGAGACCGTGGTCGACAAAAATGCATGTGAGCTGGTTGCCGACGGCCTCCGCGAGCAGCGCCGCCGCGACGGACGAATCAACGCCGCCGGAGAGCGCGAGCAATACCTTGCCGTCGCCGACTTTTGCGCGGATGGACTCGATGGATGCGCGCATGTAGTCGCCCATTGTCCAGTCGCCCTTTGCGCCGCAGACCTCGTACAGGAAATTGTGCAGCATTTTCTGGCCGTATTCGGTATGATTGACCTCGGGATGGAACTGCACGCCGTAGAAGCCGCGGGCTTCGTCGCAGATGCCGACGGTCGGGCAGGCCGCGCTGTGCGCGACGAGGCGGAAGCTCTCGGGCACCTTGGCCATGTAGTCGCCGTGGCTCATCCATGTGACGCTCTCGTCGGGAAGATCCTTGAACAGGCGGCAGTCCGTATCGAAAAAGGTCGGAGTTTTACCGTATTCACGGGCGGTATCCGACTGTGCAGCGGTCACTTCGCCGCCGAGGTAATGCGCCATGAGCTGGCAGCCGTAGCAGATTCCGAGCACGGGGATGCCGAGCTCGAATATCTTAGGGTCGACCTGCGGTGATCCGGCAGCATAAACACTCTGCGGGCCGCCGGTGAAGATGATTCCGATGGGGTCGTAGGTTTTAATTTCTTCTATCGTCATGCTGTGAGGCTTTACCTCGCAGTAGACATTGCATTCGCGGACTCTTCGCGCGATCAGCTGATTATACTGACCGCCGAAGTCCAGAACAAGTACGCGCTGATTCTGCATTCCGTGTCCTCCCGTTAAAACATCTCGATGCAGCCCTCGCGCTCGGCGCTGACTGAAACGTATTTGATCGGGCAGCCGACGGCTTTTTCAATGTACTTGACATAGTCGAGCGCGGCCTTGGGCAGATCCTCCGGTTTGCGGCAGGCGGAGATATCGCACTTGAAGCCCTCGAGGTACTCATAAACGGGCTTTGCGCGCTCGAGCTCCTCGATGTTGCCGGGGAAGTTCTCGATGCGCTTACCGTCGAGCTCATAGGCTACGCAGACGGGGATCTTGTCCATATAGCTCATAACGTCGAGCTTTGTCAGAGCTATCGCGGTGCAGCCCTGCATCTGTACGCCGTAGCGCGATGCGACGACGTCAAAGCCGCCGACTCTGCGCGGGCGTCCGGTCGCGGCACCGTACTCGCCGCCTGCCTCGCGCAGTGCGTGAGCCTCGTCGCCGAACATTTCGCAGGTGAACGGGCCCTCGCCGACGCAGCTGGAGTAGGCCTTCATGATGCCGATGCTCTCATCGAGCTTGAGCTGCGGAACGCCGGAGCCGATGGGTGCGTAAGCGGCCAGGGTGGTGGATGCTGAAGTGTAGGGATAGATGCCGAAATCTATATCGCGCAGTGCGCCGAGCTGAGCCTCAAACATGACGGACTTGCCGCTCTTGACGGCATCGGTGAGGTACACGGTCGTATCGCAGACGTACTCCTCAAAGGGCTTGCCGAACTTTTCGAGCCATGCCATGATCTCGTCAACGTCGATAGGCTCGTGGCCGTAGCCGCCCGCGACGGTGAGGTTTTTCCACTCGACGATACCCGCGACACGTTCGCGCAGATGGTCAAGGTTTTTAAGATCGCCCATTCTCAGAGTCTTCTTCATAAATTTATCGGCATACACGGGAGAAATGCCGCGGCGGGTCGAGCCGAATTTCTTATCGCCGAGCCTGTCCTCTTCAAGTCCGTCCAGAAGCTTGTGGTAGGGCATGCAGATGGTGGCGCGGTCACTGATCTTGAGGTTTTCGGGGCTTATCGCAATGCCGCCCTCGCGCAGGCGCGCGGTCTCGTTAAACAGATGCTCGAGGTCGATGACTATGCCAGCGCCGAGGACATTGACGGTGTCGTCGCGCAGGATGCCGGAGGGAAGCAGGTTCAGTATGAACTTGCCCTTGTCGTTTACCACGGTGTGGCCCGCATTGTTGCCGCCCTGATAACGGACAACGATATCGTACTTTTCCGAGAGCAGATCGACCATGCGGCCCTTGCCCTCATCGCCCCAGTTGGTACCAACGATTGCAGTTAACATTGTTTACGCTCCTTTACACATTTACACTTGCCTCAACGCCCAGCTCGTTTCTGTTTGCGTCGATGACAGGATCAAGATACTCTTTTATGAATTTTTCGGTCTGGTGCTCGGCCATACCGGTGAAACCGTGCGCATCACAAAGCTGCGCAAGCTCTGTCTCGCTGAGGGAAAATGCCGGATCGGCCATGATGCGCTCCAAAAGGTCGTTTTTCTCGCCGTAGAGCTTCACCTGCTGCGCCGCGGCCACCGAGTGGACACGGATGCGCTCGTGCAGCTCCTGACGGTCGCCGCCCTTGTGCTTTACGCAGTACATGAGGATGTTTTCGCTTGCCATGAACGGCAGCTCCTCGTCCAGATGCTTTTTGCACACGGCGGGGTATATCTTCATGCCGGAGGCGACATTTATATAGAGATTGAGGATACCGTCGACGGCCAAAAATGCCTCGGGTATGCTCAGCCGGCGGTTTGCCGAATCGTCCAACGTGCGCTCGAGCCACTGGCTTGACGCGGTGAACGCCGCATTTTGCAGATCGCTCATAACAAAGCGCGAAAGCGATGCTATGCGTTCCGACCTCATCGGATTGCGCTTATAGGCCATAGCCGACGAGCCTATCTGCTTTGACTCGAACGGCTCGTCGACCTCCTTGAGGTGCGACAGTAGCCTTACATCGCTCGAGAACTTCGACGCGCTTTGCGCGATGCCGGACAGCACCTGCAGAACATAAAAGTCAGTTTTGCGTGAATAGGTCTGCCCGCTGACGGGTGCGCAGCGGTTAAAGCCCATTTTCGCGGCGATGAGCTTTTCAAGCTCTATGACCTTCGCCTCGTCGCCGTCAAACAGCTCAAGAAAGCTCGCGCCCGTGCCGGTAGTCCCCTTGCAGCCTAAAAGCTCAAGTCTGCCAAGCTGATAGTCGAGCTGCTCAAGGTCGTTAATAAGATCATACGCCCAAAGCGTCGCGCGCTTACCGACGGTCGTCGGCTGTGCGGCCTGAAAATGCGTATACGCAAGCGTCGGGACGCTCTTGTACGTTTCCGCAAAGCTGCGCAGCGCGGCGATCGCGTTAACGAGCTTGCGCCGCACAAGCATGAGCGCTTCGCGCATACGGATAATATCCGTGTTATCGCCGACATAGCAGCTCGTCGCGCCGAGGTGGATTATCGGTTTTGCGTCGGGGCAGCATTCACCGAAAGTGAGCACATGCGCCATGACATCGTGGCGCACCTCATGCTCGTGACGGGTGGCCGACTCGTAGTCGATATCGTCAATATGCGCTTTCATCTGTTCTATCTGCGCATCCGTTATATCGAGGCCGAGCTCCTTCTCGCTCTCGGCAAGGGCGATCCACAGCCTGCGCCAGGTCGAGAACTTGAAGTCATCGGAAAAAAGACGCTGCATCTCTTCTCCGGCATATCTCCCGCAGAGGGGATTTTCATAAAATTCGTGTTTACTCATCTATCTGCTTAAATACACTGATGCCGACGCGCTTGTGGGCGCTGTTTCGGTGGAAGCGGTCAATTATTCTCTTCTCGGTGGGACTTACCTCGCCGCCGTTAATATAGCTGTCTATCGCGCGGTAGCTAACGCCCATTTCGTCCTCATCGGTCTGGCCGTCGAACAGTCCTGCCGATGGTGCCTTATTTATGATGCAGGCCGGCGCGGTGAGCCATTTGAGAAATTCAATGATCTCGGTCGCGGTGAGATCGGCGATGGGGTTAAAATCACAGGAGCCGTCTCCCCATTTGGTGAAGTAGCCCATGTACCTCTCGCTGCGATTGCCCGTTCCGGCAACGAGGCGGTATTCGGATGCGGCGACAGCATACAGCGTTGTCATTCTGAGGCGCGGCGCGATATTATTGACGGCTGCATTCGTAAGCGTCGTTATGGCCTGAAGCCTGTCTATCTCCGCCTGACGCACATCGGTCAGATCAATGACGCGGCTTTCGATGCCGAAGTGATCGGCAACCTCCTTTGCATCCTTCATATCCTGCTCAAAATTGCGCTTTGACGCACAAGGCATCATGATACCCACGGTGTTCTCGCAGGCAAACTTGCACAGTATGCCGACGAGGGCGGAGTCCTTGCCGCCGGAGTTTCCGAAAACGATTCCGTCAACGCCGCTCTCCTCCACGAGGCTTCTTATATACTGCACTCTGTCGGCAAATTCCCTGCTGTAATCACGCATTGCACTCAGCTCCTCATTATAATAAAAATACCGGACAATAAATTTTATAATATCCGTCCGATTCTGTCAATAAGCGCCTATGACAAAATAGCCGCTGCTTCCTCATGATGTTTAGGCGATTTTTGCTTGACAGGAAAACATTTTTTCGCTTTTTTCGCCGCCTGCGGGCTTTTTTGCGCAGGCATTTCTGCCATATATCTCCGTCGACAACAAAAGCCTTGATTTTTCAGCATTTTTTTGTTAAAATGCAGGTTGTAATAATTTTGCCACACATTTTTAAACTTATTATCACGGCACAATACAGGAGACACAAATGAAGAGGTACATATCTTTCCTGCTTGCCATCGTGATGCTCGTAACGCTTGTTCCCACAGCAGCTCTCGCCGACAGCGAGGCACCCGATATGCAAGCCAGCGACAATCTCAAAACTCTCATTAAGTATTGGGAGGGCGTTAGGCTCAAGGCGTACAAAGCGCATCCGAGCGAAACATACTGGACTATCGGCTATGGCCACTACGGTCCGGACGTTTACGAAGGCATGGAGATCACGGCCGAGCAGGCCGATGCATATTTTGAACAGGATATCGCTCAGTTTGAGACAGCCGCAAACCGCACTATTGCGAAGTACGGGCTCACCGCAAGTCAGAACGTGTTTGACGCACTTGTGAGTCTTGCGTACAATTTCGGTCCGAGCTGGGTAGAGGTCAATACCGGCTGGCGCTTGGCGCGCTATGTTCAGGCAAATTTCAAGGACAGCAGCGGAAACGCGATCCCCGATGTGGAGATCGCCGACGCTTTTACCGTTTTGTGTTCCGCCGGAGGCGAGATTCTCCCCGGGCTTATCAAACGCCGCATTAACGAGGCGGAGATCCTTCTTTACAGCGATTACAGTGCAGAATTGACTCACTTCGTATATGCCAGATTCAACGCAAACGGCGGCACTCTCAGCGGTAACCGCGTCGCAGCCTACGAAAAAGGCAAGTCCTATGGCTCGCTGCCGACAGCTGCGCTCAGCGGCTCAACGTTCAGCGGCTGGAAGGACGAAAGCAGTGGAGAGAAGATCACCGTATACACCGCCGCGAATCAAAACCGCAATCTCGTCGCTGTTTGGGACGGCGGCTGTCCGCTCGGCGATAACTGCCCATCCAGGAATTTTACCGACGTTCCCTCGACCTACTGGGCGCACAGCGACATTGACAACGTTGTTTCTGCCGGTCTGTTCATGGGAACAAGCGGCACGAGCTTCGGCGTGAACGTAGTCATGTCGCGCTGCATGCTCATTGCCGTCCTATACCGGCTTGAGGGCAGCCCCGATGTCTCCGGATACGAAAACCGCTTCAGCGACGTTTCCCCGAGCAGGTATTATTACAACGCCCTGCTATGGGGCTCGCACAACAACATTTCAAACGGCTACAGCAACGGTACATTTGCTCCCGATGAGACGCTTACTCGCGAGCAGTTTGTGACCTTCCTTCACAGATACGCAAACTACAAGGGCTACAACACCGACGTGTACGCTGACATCGGCGGCTATGCCGATGCACAGCAGGTCAGTCCATTCGCCCGTGAGAGCATGTGCTGGGCGATAGGCGCAGGCATAGTGAGCGGAACGAGCGCAACAACGCTTAGTCCTCTGGCCAGTGCGACTCGCGCTCAGGTCGCGGTCATGTTCAACCGCTTCGCGGGCGGCATGGCATAAAAAATAAGGCAAAAAAATTCCCGACCAAGGTCGGGAATTTTTTTATTCGTCATCTCCGCCGTTATCGGTCGGTTTGGGTGTTGCCGGTGCAGGCGTAGGCGTGGGCACGACTTTCTTTACAAATGTAGCAACGATGCTGTGATCCTCCGTCACGTTCGACAGGGTGTAGCTTTCTACAGCACCCTTGTCCTGACCGTCGACCATGACAGACTGTATCTCATAGCCCTCGTTGGGCTTTATCGAGACCGTCACGCTTTCCATGTCATTTACCGTCACGCTGCCGTTGGGGTCGGTCGAGCCGCCGTTGCCGGCAGTTATGAGAACAATGTGCGTTCCTCCGGACTTATTTGTGTCCTTGTTATCCTCCGGCGCAGCGCTTTCGACCACATCGTTGTTATTGGACTTAACGGAGCCCGGCTTAAAGTCAAAGCAGCCGTCGGCCGCAACGACCACAACGGTCAGCACTGCCAGGACGCAGAGAATGCCTGTTATGATCCACTTCGTTTTCATGCTCATTCCGCGTTTATTCTTATTCGTATTACTCATATCTCAGCCTCCGCTCATGCTACTGGTTCTGCGCCTGACCGCCCTTGTTTTTTGGCTTGCCGCGATGATAGTAACGGCGGCCCGATCTCTTTTTTTCGCCGTCGGAGCTCTTTTCCTGCTGCGGCTTAGGCTGTTCGGCAGGCTGCTGACCATCGGGCTTTTTGCCGCCGCGGCGGTTATTTCTCGGCTTGGGTCTGGCTGTGGGCTTTTTCTCTTCCTGTGCGGCAGCTGCCCGCTCTGTCTGTGGGTTGGACTTTGCCTCTCCGCCCTGCGGTTTCTTTCCGCCGCGGCGCGAACGGCGGCTGCGGCTGCGTTTTTTCTGCGTAGGTGCAGCTTCCTGCGTACCGGCTGCGCCGTCATCGGCGAACAGCTCGGGAAGCTTCCACTCGTCAGTCTCTTCATCCTCTTCCTCTTCGGGCTCGGGGATGTATTTGAGCACCGACGGCGGAGTCTCGCCGTCCTTCGGACGGCCGCCGGGCACTGCCGCAACCTCGACCGCTCTGTAGGTCTTTACCGTATCGTCGCCCTCGCCGTCGAGCTTGACCTTGACCATCTGGCGCAGGAGATTTACCTGCGTGACAGTGCCGTAGCCTGCCGGAGTCTCGACGAAAGCGCCCTGCTTGGGCACGTTTTTCGTCAGTTCCTCGTAAGCCTCCTGCTCGTATCTCAGGCAGCACATGAGTCTGCCGCAGCTTCCGGATATTTTTCCCGGATTGAGCGACATAGACTGCATTTTTGCCATTTTTGTCGACACCGGCTGGAACTCGTCTATAAACTGATTGCAGCAGAAGGGTCTGCCGCAGATGCCGATGCCGCCGAGCATTTTAGCCTCGTCCCTGACGCCGATCTGCCGAAGCTCTATCCTGTTGCGGAATATACCGGCCAGATCCTTTACAAGCTCACGAAAGTCTACTCTGCCGTCGGAAGTGAAAAAGAACATGGTCTTGTTTCCCTCGAAGTTGCACTCGACGTCGACGAGCTTCATGTCCAGCCCGTGCTCTGCGATCTTCTTCTGGCAGATCTCGAACGCTTCCTTCTCGCGCTGCTTGTTTATCTCGGCAACGCGCAGATCGTCGCGCGTTGCGAGCCTTACTACCGGACGCAGCGGCTGGACGACCGCATCATCTGCGACCTCATGATTGCCGCGGATGCATTCGGCTATCTCAAGGCCCTTACTGGTCTCAACGATGACCTGCTGGCCGGTTCTTACATTCTTCCCGTTTGGGGCAAAGTAATAGCTCTTACCCCTGTTTTTGAATTTTACGCTTATAACCTCAGTCAATTGTTTTCCTCGTTTCCGCTACCGAGCGTACCGCCAGCAGCCCCAAAATGTGTTTCACGCCCGTGTTGACCGTCTGATACTGCGCGCAGCGGTCAATAAGCTGTATAATATCCATTATGCGCATTTTGTCCTGCGCCGACACCAAAAGCGCTGCATAACGGCGCTTCAAGGCGAGCAAAAGCGCGCCGAGCGAAATGGCGTCGAGCGTTTCATGCTCAAAACACCAGGCCGTCAGCGCCGGCGTGTCGCCCTTGCGCTCAAGCGAGACAAATTCATCGGCAAGCGCGGCAGAGGTCTCGTCCTCCGCGTCCTCCTCGCCCGCGCAGCTTATGAGCACGCAGCGCGAACGCACCGTTACCAGCAGCCGCTCGGGATTTGACACGCACAATATAAAATGAACGCCCTTCGGTGGCTCTTCGAGAATCTTGAGCGCGGCGTTCTGCGCCTGCTCGTTCATCGTGTCGGCATCCTTTATAATGTATACCTTCTCCGCCGCCTCGTTTGGAATGACATAGGCGTCCGCGCCCATGGCGCGCACCTGATCGACAAGTATCTCTTTTTTCTGCTTGCCCTTATCGTCGGTGATGCGCTCGATAACGGCAAGATCGGGGTGAACGCGCGCCTTGACCTTGCGGCAGTCGCGGCACACGCCGCAGGGGCGCTCGCCGCTGCTCTGACACAGCATTTTTTCGGCAAGAAAAAACGCCTTGCCCATCCGCGCGTTTTCCGACGCCGAGGACACTATATACGCATGTGACAGTTTTTCCATAGCATCCTCCGAAATAAATACTTAATCAGTTTATTTTACTCTTTTCCTTGTTTTAAGTCAACAAAAACCGCGCGGCACCTGCTATTGGGCTGTATATTACCCACAAATGCACATGGATGATTTTGTGATAAACGACAAATTTCAAGAAATTCGAGAATTATTGTCCTGTTTTTTCGTTTGCCAATGTATTATATAAGCGAAAGGTAAATAAAAATGAAAGGAGCCTGACATATGCTGTGTCCCAAATGTTCCGCCGAAATGACCGAGGGCTTCATCGACAACGCAAAATGCCCGGTGTATTGGAAGCCGCATGGGTATGAGGAGGACATTCTCTCGTTTCACTCCAGAAAACGAGGCGGCAAGCTCCAGCTTGGAGACGGCGATTACCTGCTCGGCGGCTGTGTGACCGCTTTTTATTGCAGCGTATGCGATCTCGTGCTCATAGACGATATCAGGCATCAATAGCAGCAGATATATGTAACTACTAATCTCCCAAAATTCCAGAAACGGAGCGTAATGAGCTATGAGCAAAGCAAAATACATAAGCCTGATAATTTTATCAACGCTGCTTTACATTGCGTGGCTGACAGGGCTGTATTTCAGCCTCGGTCTGCTTACGCGCAGCGCCGAGCTGAACCTGCCGATGTTCGCCGCGTCGCTTGCCTGCGCTGTCGGCGCGTGGCTGATCGACAAGAAAATTAATGCGCAGGACAGCTTTAAGTATAAGCCCTGCGTGCCTATTGGCTTCTGCGTGTTCCTTTCGCTATTTTCGCTCGCACTCGTTTATGTGATCCCGTATATTAATTCCTGACCCATACAGCAAAAAATCCCGTCCTATCGGACGGGATTTTTCTTGTTTCAAATTACTGCCTTGCTTCGATGTACTCGACGATCTTGCCGACGGTGGCCAGCTCTGCTGCGTCCTCATCGGGGATCTGAACGCCGAACTCGTCCTCAACGGACATGATGAGCTCGACGACGTCAAGCGAATCCGCGCCGAGGTCATCGACGATATTGGTGTCGGCGGAAATGCTGTCTGCGGATACTTCAAACTGCTGTGCAAGGATCTGCTGGATTTTTTCAAGTATCATAATTAATTCCTCCAATATACGGGGCTTATGCCCATTCACGGCTCTGCGGCTTATTGCCGGTGTTCTGCGGTCTGTCGTAGGACACGACGACGCGGCGATTGGGCTCTGTACCGGTTGAGCTTGTGGTCACGCCCTCATAGTCCTGCAGCGCTGCGTGGATGATATGACGCTCGTAGCTGTTCATCGGCTCAAGCGCCATGCTGCGCTTATACTTGATGACCTTGGCAGCCATCTTCTCGGCAAGGCGGACGAGCGATTCCTCGCGCTTTGCACGGTAGCTCTCGGCATCGACGCAAATGTGCATATGCTTATCGCTGCCGCGATTGATGACGTAGTTGGTCAGGTGCTGGATCGCATCGAGAGTTTCACCCCTGCGGCCTATGACCGCACCCATGTTGTGACCGGAGAGATTGACTGCAATACTCTTGCCGTCGCGGCGGGAGATCTCAATATCGGCCTTGACGCCCATGCGCTCAAGAAGTCCTTCGAGGAACGCTCTTATGTCGGCAAACTCACCGTTATCGACGGTTTTTGCCGCCTTTTCGGGTGCCTTTGCCTCGGCGACGGGAGCAGCCTCGACCTCGGTCTCGGGCTCGTCGGGAGCTTCATACTCGACACGCACAACTGCCGGAGAAGCGCCTATGCCCAGGAATCCGGATTTTGCGCGCTCGACGACGGTTACGGAAACATCGTCGCGCTCAAGTCCGAGTTCCTTCAGGGCTGCGGCGATGGCTTCATCCTCGGTGCGGCCTGTGGTTTCCAAAGACTTAATCATGTTTCACTATTCTCCTGTGACTGTTCAGGCTCTGCCTCGGTCTGAGCCGCGGCCTCTTCGACTGCTTCCTCAGACTTTGCCGCTGATGCCATTTCATCGGCGTAGCGGTTGGGATCGTAAGCTCTGCCTCTTGCGTAGCGGCGCTTACCGACCTGCGAGGGATTCTCGGGCTTTTCTATGCCGAGCATTTCAAGGCGCGCCTCGCGCTCCGCTCTTTCGTTTGCGGCGATGCGCTCTGCGTCTGCCTGCTTCTGCTGAGCCTGCATTTTCTTTTTGCTGGTGTTGTTATTGCGGGTCGTTGCGCCCTCTGCCTTGAGCTGCTCGTGCTCCTCATGGCGGCGTGCACGCTCAGCGTCTTTTTCCTTCTGAGCCGCAATGCGCTCTGCATCCTCGATATCGAGCTTGCGCTTGTAGTACTTTGTGAGCACAAGGTCACGTACGATGCCGAAGCAGCTGTTGGCGATCCAGTAAACGCCGAGAGCCGCGGGCATGATGAAGCAGATCCAGACGGACATGAGCGGCATCATGAGATTCATGGTCTTCATGCTCATCGCAGCCTGTCCGGCCTGGGGAGGATTGGTCGCCTGGCTGATCTTCATCGACGCCCAGGAAAGGAACGCCGCGATCAGGGGGATCAGGAACAGTCCGATATTGGAGAGGATATCGGCGCCCGAAAAATCATAGGTCCAGATCTTCCAGTCGGGGATCGAACCGAGGTTCATTCCGATAAAGCTGTAATCGATGTCGAGAAGCTTTCCGCTGAAGTTTCCGAGAGCGTTTACAACGGCATCCCAGTTCTTGTGGATAGCGTCGGCAACGCCGATCTGGTCATAGGTGCCCTGCTTGGAGGCTACGAAGCCCGCATTCTGGGTCGCCCACTCGGTGAGCTTTTTGATACTCTCGTCGCCCAGGCCCATCATGCTGCCAAGAGGCTGGCGGATAACACTGTACAGAGCGATGAGTATCGGGAAGGGGATCAGCGACCACAGGCAGCCGGAGGTGGGGCTTGCGCCCTGCTCCTTATACAGCTTCATGACTTCCTGCTGATACTTCTGCTGGTTGCCCCTATGTTTTTTCTCCAGCTCCTTGAGCTGAGGCTGGATTCGGGTGGTCTTCATCATGCCCTTCTTGCTCTTTGCCATGAACGGCAGAAGGATCAGGTTGACCACAAGAGCAAAGAGGATAATGGCAAGACCATAGCTGTCGGTCCAGTTATAAAGGATCTCCAGCAGTCTGGCAAACGGCCAAACTATAATATCCCATAGTGACATAAGTTTCTCCTTGTATTCCGATCCTCGTCAGGGAACGGGATCGAAGAAATCGTGTTCGCCGAAGTGAAACGGATGACACTTCGACAGCCGTTTAAGAGCGAGCCAGCCGCCCTTCAAAGCCCCGTATTTCTCGATGGCTTCAACGGCATATTGCGAGCAGGTCGGGATAAATCTGCACCTCGGCGGGAATGCCGGGGAGACGTATTTCTGATAAATACGGATAAGCGCAAGCAGAAGCTTTTTCATTTTTCCTCGCCTCTTAAAATTCCAAGCTCGGCGCAGGCACGCAGAAACGCATGCTCCATCTTGGCGTACTCCGCCTCGACGCAGCGGCTGCGTGCAACGATGACTATGTCGATACTGTCCCTGAGCTTGTCCGAATTAAGCCTGTATATCTCCCTGAGTCTGCGGCGGATACGATTGCGCACAACTGCCTTGCCCAACTTTGTGGACACGGTGTATCCAACGCGGCGAGCTCCCCGCTGCGTTTTGAGAGCATACACGACCATATAGGGCGTAACGGCTGTTTTGCCTTTGTTATAAAGCCGTTTGAACTCATAATTCTTTTTCAGAGTTGACCTGAAATCCAATTATTCCACCCTTGCTTTCCATTTTCTCAGCAAACACGTTAAGGGCGGAGGTTAGCCGCCCTAAAAAATTTATTTGCTTTTCCTGCTCGGAGTCGCCAAATCAGGCGCTCAGCTTTGCTCTGCCCTTTGCTCTGCGGCGGGCAAGAACCTTGCGGCCGTTTGCGGTGGCCATTCTTTTGCGGAAGCCGTGCTCT
This sequence comes from uncultured Oscillospiraceae bacterium, assembly GCA_934636655.1. GTDB lineage: Bacteria > Bacillota > Clostridia > Oscillospirales > Oscillospiraceae > F23-B02. The sequence goes on along the minus strand of CAKUAS010000021.1, from coordinate 20,458 downwards.
TTCTTGCGCTGACGCTTCTTGGGCTGGTAGGTACGCAGCATGTTTGTGCACTCCTTTCAGAATAATACTCAACATTGAGCCGATGGCTCAAAGTAGTTGACTAAGTAATAAACTTCCGACGCTCACAAGCATCGGAAGTTTATTATATACGATATGCTTTTACCGTGTCAAGGATTTTTTATTTAGTCGGCGTTCGCCGACTTTTTGCGATTATTTATTATTATATGTAGGTATAGGTTTTCGCGAGGCAAAGCGTGCCCGGGTAGCAAGGACGCACCCTGCCCCGCCAAAACCGGTATTTGTGGGTAATGTTTTAAGCTGACAGGTGGTATGGGTTCGGCTCTCGTCAGCTTATGCCTTGAGTCTGAGGTCTTCGCCGCGCAGATACTTGCCGAGGGGCTTCCAGAGGATAGCGCCGATAACGAGGATGGCGACCATGTCGATGAGCATGTATGCGCCGTTATACAGAGCCGAGTAGATCCACGGGGTAGTCATGGTCATGTTGAAGAACTTCTCAGGCATATACGCTGCCCAAACGGTAGCGCCGACGACATAGTGAACGAGAAAGCGTGCCACACAGCCGATGAGGGTGCCGATAAAGAAGCCGTTCTTCATACCCTTGCCCAAACCTGCGAGGCCGAGAACGGTGTAAGCTACGAGGTAGTCGCCGACGATGGACTGCCAGCCGATAGCGATGCCGCCCTCGAGCATGAACTGGATAACGCCGTAAACAAAGCCCGCAGCCAGGGACGGTCCGAGGCCCCAGCGGACGCAGAATATGATGATCGGCAGCATTGCCAGGTCAAACGAGCCGCCCTGAGGCATTTTCCAGATGGGCAGAAGGCTCAGTACCGTCGCCGCGGCGATGAAGATCGCGCCTTCGCAGATGGCGCGGAGCGTAAGATTGGATTTTTTCATTTTGCTATTCCTCCTAAAAAAATAAGAAAACCGCACTGCAAAAGCAATGCGGTCATAGGAAAACGATCATATACGAATTTTCGTTTCCTACGCCGGCATTACCCGGATCAGGTTCGAGGGTCTCGGAAATTCTATTCTTTCCGTCTCAGCCGAGAAAACTCAGCACCCCTTTTGCACAGTCATATTAATATCTTAATGCGCTTTTGTCAAGTCCTACTGACGTAGTCGGTGAAAAATTTCTGCTTCGGCAGCCAATTAAGCAGCGGAAGTCCGGCAATGAACATGACAGCGGCCTCGCCGAGCGCGACCTCGCCGGCAAATACGGAGAAGGCGCCGAAGTTTTTTATCGGGTCGAGCCCCGCGATAACGACGGTCAGCATCGCGCCGACAATAAGCCCGTTCCACACGACGGGCATGAGGCAGGCGAGCACTTTTTTATTGCGCTTTCCGCACCAAGCTATGCACAGGCAGGCTATGAGCGTTGCGAGCGATCCGAAGATGATATCGGGAAGCCCCGCGGCGCTTGCGATATTCGCTATCGCACAGCCGAAAAACAGCCCCCAGGTCGTGCAGGGCATTAAAAACGGCAGTATGCACAGCACCTCGGATATCCTGCACTGCACGGGGCCGTAGCTGATGGGCGCAAGCACCATGGTCAAAACGGCGTACAAGGCGCCGACGATCGCGGCCGTTACTATATTTCTTGTGGTCTTATTCATTATTGCTCCTGTTCAGTGAAAATACACAGCCGCAGTACTCCTGACGGTACAGGCCGTATTTTTCGGAAAGAATTATCGAACGGTGGTTGCCCTCGCGCTTTTTGAACTCCGAGGGGAGCCAGCTTACATTATATTTCTGCGCAGCCTCCCTGCCGATGGCGTTTATTGCAACGGCATCCTTGCGCGAGGATACTGTAAGCGTAGTACAGAACCAGTCAAAGCCGCGCTCGGCAGCGATGCGCGCCGTCTCTTCAAGACGGATGCGGAAGCACTCGAGGCATCTTTTGCCCTCCTCGGGCTCATTCTCAAGACCCTTTATGCGCGAAAAATAGTCCTCACTGCGCCAGGGCTCAACCAAAAGTGACGCCGTTACGCCGTCACCGGCAAGGCAGGATATTAGCTGCTTTTGCGTCTCAAGACGTTTCTCGTACTCCGCCTCCGGCCACAGATTAGGGTTATACCACAGGACCGTAACGTCAAAATGCTGTGTCAGGAGCTCTATGACCGAGCTTGAGCATGGGCCGCAGCAGCTGTGCAGCAATATGCGAGGCTTACTGTCGCCGAAGCCCGCAACGATCTTATCATATTTTCTGAAAAAGTTTTCTCTGTTCATTTTCCGCGCCTCAATATACATCTTTGAAAGAGCTGAAATGTGTTCAGGCAAGGCGAAGCTTGCAGCGATACATTTCTGTATTCGCAAGAGCTTCAACGCAGCATGGGCGCATTTGAGATTTTCAAAAACGGTGTACATTATATATATAAGTAAACTCTATGTCAACCAAATTTAACGTGCATTTTACTTGTATTCGGCACAGTTTTCAGGTAAAATCATCTCAGGTATGGCATTAAAAACAAATAGGAGGATGAAAATGAAAAAAGCCACACACTTCAAGCGCGGCGCGTCACTGCTGCTTGCCGTTATAATGGTATGCACGCTTATAACGCCCGCGCTGGCCGCTCAGGACTTATCGTCCGACGGCATCGACCTGAAGATCGCCGTCATGAGCGACACGCATTACCTTTCCCCGACCATGATAAAGGACACCCAGGACTACACGGACGCCCTCAACAGCGACCGTAAGATCCTCACCGAGAGCAGCTACGTTAATCTCAAGCTGCTCGAAGCCGTCAGGGAGGATAAGCCCGACGTGCTTCTCGTTTCCGGCGACCTGACCAAGGACGGCGAGCTCGAAGGCCACAGGGAATTTTCCGCGCGTCTCCAGCAGGTGCAGAAGGACGTTCCCGGCATGAAGGTCTACGTCATAAACGGCAACCACGATGTACGCAACGAAAATGCCAAGAACTTCAACACTCCCGACGGCAAGGCAGTTCCCGCAACGCGCACCCAGCCCGAGGATTTCGCGTCCGTTTACGACTTCGTATACTCCGACGAGAGCGTAGTCGCGCGCTACACTCCGCCCGAGGGCAAGCAATCCGGACAGCTTTCCTACGTCGCAAAGCTCTGCGACGGCCTGACCCTTATCGCGCTCGACACCTGCTGCTACAGCGCCGACAACACCTCGGACAAGGAAAACGAGCACGAGACCCGCGGCGAAATGAGCCCCGAGCTCGTCGCGTGGGCGACCGAGCAGATAAAGGCCGCCAAGGCCGGGGGCGACCGTGTTATCGGCCTTTCGCACCACGGCTTCGTTCCTCATTTCTCGATGGAGCCCGACATTCTCAAGATGTACCTCATCGAGGACTATGACAAGATAGCGGCTCAGCTTGCGGACGCGGGCCTTGAGATGATCTTCACCGGCCACATGCACGCAAACGACATCGCGGCCATGACCACCAAGAACGGCAACACCCTGTACGATATCGAGACCGGCTCGAACCTCACCTACCCCTCGCCGCTGCGCTTTGTGCAGCTGCGCGAGGTGTCCGGCAGCCTCGTTGCCGCGGTGAATACCTTGACCCACGTCGGCCCCGTAAGCTTCTATAACGCCGAGACCAGCAAGCATCAGACCATCGACGACGTTACCGAGTACGGCAGGGAGCGCGGCTTCTCGGCCGATATGCTCAACCACGTCGCCGGAAGCTTCATAGGCGGCTTCCTCAAGAAGCTCAACCCCGTTGAAACAAGCGTTTCGACCTGGATAAACAACCGGATCATTGCAAACATCCAGAGCATCATCTCCGAGGGCGTCAACATCCCCGTCACCGATGACAAGACCCTGCTCGACGCCGTGAACTACATCTACCAGAGTCACCTCGGCGGCGAGGACGACGGCAATTACCCCGATTGGGTACAGACCGGCCTTGACAAGATCAAAAACGGCGAGATCCTCGATCAGCTGCTCGCCATCGTCAAGAAGTACGCCTTCGGCGACGCGGCATCAGCCGTGAAGTTCGATAACTTCTTTACCAAAGCCGTCAAGGCAAAAATAAACGACTACATTTACAAAATAGCCGACTCCATGGGCAACGACACGAATTTCCCCTCGGATAACGACGCGCTCATCGTTTTAAACGGCAAGCTCAATACTACGAGCGTCACGCTCTCGTGCGGCTCGGCTTCCGTCAAAGCGGCCGCCATCGTTGAGGACGGCGTGTGCACCGTGTTCCCGACACGCATCATGATGCGTGAGCTCGGCGCAAACGGCAAGACCGTTACCGTTGACGCATCCGAGGTCGGTGCAGGCACCGTCAAGGTCTGGGAGCGCGGCGTTTCCGCTCTGGCGGCAGCAGATAAGATAAACTTCGTAACCGGCATGGGCACAGTCGGCTTTGACAGCGCCGATCTCGCGGGCAAGGGTGATATCAGCATAGGCCTTGCTTCCGCAGACCTGAGCGCAGCGCAGAAGCGCGCCCTCGGTGAAAAGCTTACAAGCGCGCAGGCCCTCGTTGTATCCGCTTTTGCCGACGGCAAGGCTCTTGACAGCAAGTGCTCGCTCACCGTTTCCGTTAACGGCAGCGGCTTTGCCGCAGCGGCCATAGCCGAGGACGGCACGATAAAGTCCACCGGGAGCAGTATAAGCGGCGGCGCGCTCACCTGCACCACTTCGACCGGCGTTGTGACCGCAGTCAGCATGTTCCCATTCGCAGACGTTCCCACGAACGCATGGTACTTCGGCGACGCATATTACACATACAATAACGCCCTGTTCGCAGGCACTACCGCGACCGCCTTCTCCCCTGATGTCACCATGACGCGCGCCATGCTCGTAACAGTTCTGTGGCGCATGGAGGGCAGCCCCAAGGCAGCCGAGCCCACATTCGCCGACGTGCGCGGCACATGGTGCAGCGAAGCTGTAGGCTGGGCGGCGGCAAACGGCATAGTAGCCGGCTATAACAAGAATGTTTTCGCCCCCAACGCCACCATCACGCGCGAACAGATGGCCGCGATACTCTATCGCTACGCCGCGTTCAAGGGTATTGACGTTTCCGCAGCCGGTGACCTCAGCGGTTTCACCGACGTTGACAATGTCTCCGCCTATGCGCTGGACGCAATGTCCTGGGCTGTTGCCGAGGGTATCCTCAGCGGCAACAAGGGCAATCTCATGCCGGACGGCGGTGCGACCCGTGCACAGGTCGCGGCGATACTCCATCGCTATATTGAAAACTGCCTTTTCTGAACAATATAAAAACAAGCTCCGTATGCACTGCATACGGAGCTTATTTTACATATCTTCGGAGTCGCTTTTATCCTTGTCCTTCAGCTCGTCCTTAAGCTGCTGTATCTTTTCGCACACGACCGATGTGCAGCCTACGACCACGCCCGACAGCAGAATGATCCCGCCATAGATTGGGTACAGATACAATTCGGAAGCTCCGCCGCCTATAACAGGGCTGAGTATCACGTCCCACAATCCGCCGAGCGGCCAGCAGATCAAAAGGAACATTGCTATTACGGTGATTATCACTTTTTTCATATCATCTTCCTCCTCAGCACAATTTACTCTTTTTTATATAACATATAATACCCCTCACATTTTTGTCAATAGCAACACCGCCCGTGAGGAAACCTCACGGGCGGTGGTTTTTATTCTGTGGGGCTGTCATCCGCGGGTTCGTCGGGGATAAAATCTAAAATGTAACTAGAATTCTTGGAGTACCAAATTGTACCTCTACCGCCGTCTTTGGGCAAATCAATGAGCTCTTCGCCATTCTTCGGGTAACCAAGAGAAATTCGTTCTCCATCATCTGTTATCACTATAATCCATACAGACCGACTTCCCACAACTCGACTATACCTTTCTACTGTATATTCGCCATGAGCCGATATATAGTTCATATCTGTCACATCTCTAAGTATTGGTATAGTGATGGATGCACAATCTATGCAAAAGAACAGTAAACAGCAAATCATAAATGTAGATATACTCTGCCACATTTTGTTGCCGTTTTTCGTCATTTTGATTTTTGAACGAAGATATATAATCTCAGGTGCCAAGCAGAATGGAGCAATTATTGCAATGATCTTCAAATCGAACAGCACTGTACCCCATAGCAAATCCGTATATGCTGAAAAGTCCATCTCCACTCCCCTCTCTCAGCCGAAAAAGCTGTTTTGATCTCATTTTTTGCTTATTATACTTCCCGCGCATTTTCATGTCAAATCAAAAGGCGGCAAAAATGCCCGTTCTTATCGAACGGGCATTTAAAATTCAGCTTATCTCACGACAGCAGGACGGAGTCGGTCTCCTCCTGAACGCCGGCCTTTTCGGCGAAGCGCTCAAGGAGGTCGGCCTTGGTAAGGCGGCTTTTTTCCTCGCCGGAGATGTCGAGGACGATGCGGCCTCTGTCCATCATGATAAGGCGGTTGCCGTGGCGGATGGCGTCTGTCATGTTGTGCGTTATCATTAGCGCGGTGAGCTTATTTTCGCTGATGATCTTATCGGAAAGCTCAAGCACCTTTTTGGCCGTGCCGGGGTCGAGGGCGGCAGTGTGCTCATCCAGAAGCAGCAGCTTCGGGGTCTGAAGCGAAGCCATTAGAAGCGTCAGCGCCTGACGCTGGCCGCCGGAGAGCAGGCCGACCTTCGCGGTGAGTCGATCCTCAAGGCCGAGGCCGAGAGTGGCGAGCTTTTCGCGGTAAGCCTCGCGCTCGGCGTTCGTCACGCCCCACTTGAGGCCGCGCTTTTTGCCGCGGCGCAAAGCCAGCGCAAGGTTTTCCTCGATCTGCATGTTGGGCGCTGTGCCCATCATGGGGTCCTGGAACACGCGGCCGATGTATTTTGCGCGCTTATACTCCGGCATGCCGGTCACGTTCTCGCCGTCGATGAGGATAGCGCCGGAGTCGACCGGCCACACGCCCGCAACGGCATTTAAGAGCGTCGACTTGCCTGCGCCGTTGCCGCCGATGACGGTGACGAAATCGCCGTCATTGAGGCTGAGGCTGAGATTGGTCAGCGCGTGCTTTTCGTTTATGGTTCCGGGGTTAAAGGTCTTTGAAACGTTTTTTATCTCCAGCATTACGCATCGCTCCTTTCGCTCAGCGCTCTCTTCTTAGAGCGCGCAAACGAGCTTTTTGACCGTGCCTTGAGCTGCGGTATCGCAAGGAATATCGCAACGATAATTGCGGTGAACAGCTTCAGATCGTTCGGGTCGAGCTTCAGCCACAGGATGACGACCATTACAGCGTAGTAGATAACGCCGCCGAAGATTATAAAGCTGAGCCTTACCGCAAAGTTGCAGCCCTTACTGAATATCGCGTCGCACAGGATCTCGCCGATGACGATGGCCGCAAGGCCGATGACGATAGCGCCGCGGCCCATGCTCACGTCGGCCGTGCCCTGGAACTGGGTCATAAGGCCGCCGGCAAGAGCGACGATGCCGTTTGAGATGCCCAGGCCGATGACCTTCATGGTCTCGATATGGATGCCCTGAGCACGGCTCATCGCGGGGTTATCGCCCGTGGCGCGCAGCGCGCTGCCCTGCTCGGTGCCGAAGTACCAGTAGGAAAGAGCAACAATGACTGCCGCTATGACAAGTCCGACGAGTATTGCCTGCGTGATGTGCAGCGACGATACGAGGAATCCGTTGCCGTTTTCCCAGAACATGCCGAACTTCTGCACGCTGGCCGTCTGATTGGCCTTTGTCATGATGCGCAGGTTTATCGAATACAGCGCAAACTGCGTCAGGATACCGGCGAGGATGGCCGGGATGCCGAGCTTCGTGTGCAGAAAGCCTGTGCACAGGCCGGTGAGCACGCCGACAACTATCGCGATCAGCAGCGCCGCCCAAGCGGGCATACCTGCCAGCAGGAGCATTACCGTTACGGCGCCGCCGGTGGCAAACGAGCCGTCAACGGTCATATCGGGGATATCCAGCAGGCGGAAGGTTATGAACACGCCCAAGGCCATGAGACCCCATATTATGCCCTGCGCGACCGCAGCCGGCATTCTTCCTATAAGGTTCGTCACGCTCAGAGCGGACAGGTATACGGACATTGTCATTTTTCAGACCTCATTTCGGTTTGTCGGTTGTTTATCAGCCGATAGCGGTGTAATCGGAGGGAACGCTGATGCCGAGCTGCTCGCAGATATCGGCATTGTACTTCTTGACGGGGTTCTGGTAGTACTCGATAGGCATGGTGGAGATATCGCTCTCGCCGGTGAGGATCTTTGCGGCCATCTTGCCGGTGGTAACGCCGAGCTCATAGTAGTCGATGGACAGAGTCGCGATGCCGCAGCCGGCTGCTATGCCTTCCTCACCCGCAATGATGGGGGTCTTCTTGGGCAGAGCTACGTTGTTTATGGCCTCGGCGCAGGAGGCGGCGGTGTTGTCGGTGGGGATGTACAGCGCGTCGCACTCGTCGCATGCGGTCGCGGTCACGGTGGCGACGTCGTTGGAGTCTGCGAAGGTGTAGACCTTAACGGTGATGCCCTTGTCCTCAAGAGCGGCCCTGACTATATCCACCTGGTATACGGAGTTTGCCTCGGCCGAGCAGTAGAGGATGCCGACGGTCTTTGCGTCGGGCAGGAGCTCGGAGAACATTGCGGCCTGCTGATCCAGCGGAGCGAGGTCGGAGGTGCCGGAGACGTTGCCGCCGACGGTGCCGGAGAAGTTCTTTATACCGAGCGCAACGCCGTACTCGGTGACGGCAGTGCCGAGGATGGGGATGGACTGAGTAGCGGAGACGGCCGCCTGAAGCGCCGGAGTCGCGTTTGCGAGGATGAGGTCTACGCCGTCGGAAACAAAGCCGTTGCAGATGGTGCCGCAGGTCGGGATATCGTTTGCGGCGTTCTGCTCAACAAACTCGACCTTGTCGCCGAGCTCCTCCTTCAGAGCGTCCTTAAAGCCCTGGGTCGCCGCGTCGAGCGCCTGGTGCTGCACCAGCTGGCATATGCCGACGGTGTAGGTATCCTTGGCGGTGTCGCCGCCGTTATCGCTTCCGCATGCCGCAAAGCTCAGACACATTGCGGCAGCCATTACTAAAGCCGTTATTTTCTTTTTCATGTCGATTTCTCCTTTTTTAATTTAAAGCGCTGAAAAACTGCTTAAAAAAACAGGGTGCCGCCGGAATGGCAGCACCCTGAGATTTCCTGAATCAGAAAACAATTTTGGGGCATTCACACCGGTCGGACGAATTTAAAGCAGCAAAATATCGGTCTGCATAGCAGACCTTAATAAAGCTGAAATAGGAGTAAGCAGACACTGCGCGTCTGTCGGTGTTTATCATGTTTCCTGCTGCGCAGATGCTCATTGCCGTTTCTCCTTTCGCTAAACTTGCCCGGCGATAACCGCCGTGTTTTCATGTCGAAATAATAGCGCTTTAAATGGAAAAAGTCAACCGTCAATTGCACCAAAAGATGCTGTGGATAAAAAGAAAAAAACTACATCCGGCACAAAACGTGCCGGATGTATAGATTAAAACTTACTGTGCTCTGTAGATAAGAGTGACAGCCTGTGCTCGGGTGCAAGTCGCGTTGGGGCTGAATGTAGTTGCGGTAGTACCGGCGGTGATGCCGTTCTCAACTGCCCAAGCTACAGCCTCTGCGTACCATGCATTTGCCGGAACGTCGGTAAACTGAGTGCTGCTCTTTACCTTTGCGTCGCCGGAGGCACGGTACAGGAACGAGACGATCTGTGCACGGGTGCAGACCGCGTTGGGGCTGAAGGTAGTTGCGGTAGTACCGGCAGTGATACCCTCGGACACTGCCCACATGATCGCGTCATAGTATACGCTGTCCTTGCTTACGTCGCTGAACGGATTCTTAGCGTTCTCGACCTTGGGCGAGCCTGCCGCACGGTACAGGAACGTTACGATCTGCGCACGTGTGCAGCCGTCATTGGGGCTGAACGTGGTGTCGGTCGTGCCTGCTGTCACCTCGTTTTCAACTGCCCACAGGACTGCATCGTAGTAGAACGTACCCTTCTTAACATCGTTAAACGGGTTGTAGGTAGGATCCTTTTCGCCGCAGGCGGAGCATACGCCGTCGGAGAACTTGTGGCCGAGTGCCGCGATCTCGCTGCCCTTTTCTACGGTCGCACCGCAGACGGAGCATACCTTATCGCCGGTGTAGCCGGCTTCGGTGCAGGTTGCCGCCTTAACGTTCTTAAGCTCGGTCTTATGGCCAAGCGCGGGAATGACTTCCTGTGCAACAAGGACTGCATTGCAGGTCGAGCAATGGCTGCCCTCGGTAAGGCCGGATTCGGTGCATGTGGCTGCTACAGCAGCATCAACAACAACGGTGTGGTGATGTACGGGTCTGGGCGGATTGTAATCGGGGTCATCCGCGCCGCAGACGGTGCATTTGCCGTTCTCGAAGGTGTGATCAATCATCGAAACTTCTTCCTGCACGATGAGAACCATGCCGCAATCGGAGCAATGCGTGCCCTCGGTGAGGCCGGTCTTGGTGCAGGTCGCGGCAACTGCCTCGTCAGTAACGACAGTACCGACATGCTTGCAGAAGCCGGCATAGCTGCTGCCATCTGCCGTCCAGCCGAAGAGCTCGTTGCCGGTGTAGTAGTTGACCTGAGTGAAGCCGCGGCCCGCCTGTTCGGCAAGAGCAGCTTCGATGATCTTCTGGGATGCTTCCATCTCAGCCTTGCTGAGATTTGAAGTGAGAAGCTTTGCAAACTCCGCGCTCTTGAGCTCGGCTGCCGTCTTGCCGACAACGTTGCTGACAACCGCGTTATTGTTTGCATTCTGGCCGAGTGCGACGACCGGGGATACAACGGTATCGCCCTGCTTGAGGGTGATCTCGCTGTTGAAGTAGCAATTGCGATCAACGGCTATGCCGCCGCTGTTGCCTGTGATAGCGCCCGCAAACTTGGTGGGGATGAGAGAGATGACATTGCCCGCAACATAGCAGTTGTAGTGCATGCCGCCCGCCTGGCCGACAAGACCGCCGACATAGACCTTGTTCGGGTTGGTCGATTTGCCGCTGACATCACCGAGTGCGTAGCAGTTATAGGTCGTTGTGCGGTTATCCATTGCATAGAGGCCGCCTGCATAGACGCTGCTTGCATCGGTGACTGCGCTGATATCAACGTCTACAGCACAGTTGGTGATGCTGCCGCGCAGCAGATTGCCGCCGAGACCGCCGGCGCGGCTGAAGCTCTCGCTCGTGGTCGAGTTTATCTCACCGCTGACGGTGCAGTTATCGATGTAAATACCGTACTGGCCGAAGCCTACGAGGCCGCCGATAGCGGTTTCGTAACGGGTAGATACGTTAATGTAGATATTTTTAAGGTTTACATTCTTGATGGTGACAGTCTGCTCGCTGCCGGTGGGTACGTCGTTGGTCGTGAGCTCGCCGGCTGTCAGACCGAACAGGCCTGCGGTCCACATATCGGCAGGCTTATCCTCGCTGCCTATGGCAAGGCCGGAGATGCTGTAGCCGCCGCCGTCATAGTTGCCGCGGAAAGGATATGCGCAGATCTGAGTCTTTTTGCCGTTCACCTCGCCGTTGAGCGCCCAGCCGATGGGCTGCCACTGGCCGTCAAGGGTAATATCGGCGGTCTGCTTGAAGTATACACCCTTCCAGCTGACGTCGGCATTGATGGAGCTCGAGAGATATTCAAGCTGCTCGGCATTTGCGATGAGATACGGATCCTCCGCAGTGCCGCTGCCGCCTGCGAAATTGCTGGGATCGGCCTCATAGTAGTGCGAGAAGTCGCCGTAGGTTGCCTTATTCTTTGCCTTTTCAACGGCTGCATCGTATGCATCGCCGCTGTTATCGCCGGAAATAACGGTGGTCTTTTCGATTGCGTTGTCCTTGACCTCAATGGATACGACGGTGGTATTATCCGCATCGCGGCCGTACCATACGCCGTCATTGAGCTTAGCCGCGGGCTTTACTACGGTCTCGCAGTCAGGCTTAACGTAAGTTACATTTGCGCTTTCGCTTCCGAAGTCGAGATCACTGTCAAATACCCAGGTTTTAAGACTGCTGTTTTCAACGCCGAATGCGGTGATGTCAATGGGGAACTTTTCAAAGCTTGCGTTGAGCGCATCAGCGACTGCTTTGCTTGTACCTTCTACGCCGGTCATTTTGTCAACGAGGCCGCCGGTGTATGCGTCGCCCTCATCGTTGACACCGGAAGGAACTTTCGTGCCTATGGGGCTGACGGGAGTGAACACTCTGCCGTCAACGGTCATGGTGCTGTTAAGGTTATACCAGCAATTGTAGCTCTTGCCGATGCCGGTGACCCAGCCGGAAACCATGCCGGCATAGGTGGACTGCTCCTTGGTGGTAAGGTCGCCGGATGCGTAGCAGTTCACGAGTGCGCCCGCATTGCATGCGATGAGGTTGCTGACTACCGCCATGCCCTCGTTGTCGTTTTCACGGTTGCCGGAGCCGTAGATCGTGCTGTCGGACCAGCAGTTTGCCACGAGACCGCGGTTATTGAGGCCTACAAGGCCGCCTGCCTCGGCGAGGTCACCGGAGCTAACAACGCTCGAGAGCTTCACCTCGGCTGCGCTGTTGATGAGCGCGCCCTTGTACTGCATACCGATGATACCGCCGACATTCTGGTTGCCCTTTGTGCCGACGTGCGAAATCGTGCCGGAAACATAGCAGCCGTCGATAACAGCGCCGGTGTAGTCGTTTGTCCTGCTGCCCTGCGTTGCGCCTACAATACCGCCGACAAATGCGGTAGCTTCATAGCTTGTGTAGAACGCTACGTCGACCTTAACATTTTTAACAACAGCGTTGGAATTGAGAACGCCGAACAGGCCGATGTAGAGGTTTTCCTTATCGAGTGCAAAAGCTTTTTCGGCAGAACCGAGGGTCATGCCGGAAATGGTGTGACCTGCACCGTCGAAGGTGCCGTTGAAGAGATACTCGCTGCCGCCGATGGGCTGCCACTCTTCGCCGGAAACGTCGATATCTGCATCGAGCTTTACGTACTTGTTGGTGTAGTCAATCTTATCGTTCATCGAGCCCGCGAATGCGCGGAGCTGTTTTGCTGTTTCGATGATGTAAGGATCAGCCTCAGTACCAGTGCCGGAGGCAAAGATGCTGGCGTCGACTTCGGCGCTGCTCCACAGGGTGGAAGCGAGAACAACTGCATTGCCGCTGACGGTCCAATCATAGAACTTGTCGTTAACGCGTGCAGCCATTGCGTTAAAGTCGGTGCAGCCCGTTACTTTTGCATTTTTCACTCTCTCTGCCATGGCAGTGAGAGCTGCCGGAGCGAGATTATTGTGAAGAACATCGGCAAACGCCTGAGTGCCAATCTCGCCAGCTTTACTGACTACGTTCTCGCTATTATAACTGCCGGTTCCCTTACCGAAGGCATCTCCGCTGCCGGAATAATAGCAGCTGTCAGCATAGGTCGCCGCCGCAAGATCACCTGCGAGTTCTCCGGCCTTGTACGCGGTCTTACTGGTATTCAAAGTTACAGTTCCAGCACTGTAAACGTTATAAACGATACCGTTTACCTGTCCAAACAAACCTCCGACATTACCATATGTATCATGCTCAGTGGCAGCAGTAACATTACCAAGAGCATAGTCATTCATAAACAGAGCCTGTATGCTCGCCCACGCAACAAGTCCGCCAATGGTTGCACGCTGGGTGCCGGAGTCTGCATTTATGTCAACATTAGTGCCGCAGTTCGTAACAGCCGCACGCTGATCCGTAAAGCCGGCAAGTCCACCGACAACAGTGATTTTATCAGCATTTTTAACTGTAATTCTGCCGGAAGCGAAGCAATTATCGATAACTGACGATGCGGTTCCGCTTCCATTAACCTTTATGAATCCAACCAGCGCAGCCGCATAAACACTCTGTGCCGCTGCGGGCATGTTGATGTTAACGTCAGTAAGCTTGACGTTCTTAATTGCAACACCGTTGAGCGTGTAGCCGAACAGGCCAACATAGCCCAGTGAGCTGTCGGTAACAGTCATGCCGGAAATGGTGTGGCCGTTGCCGTCAAAGCTGCCGGCGAAAGCATAAGTGGCGCTGCTGCCGATAGGCGTCCACTCGCCTGTCAGGGCAATATCGGAGGTCAGCTTTATGTACTGGCCTGCGTATGTCTTACCACTCGCGACCTGAGCCTGAAGGTAACGCAGACCTGCCTCGCTCGAAATGAGGTACGGATCAGCCTGTGCACCAGTGCCGCCGACGAAACCCGCAAACGCCTTGCTCAGCGCTTCGTCGGTTGCTTTGATGATAGCATTGGAGCTTTTAGTTGCGCCAGAAACAGCATCAACGCCGTCAGTACCGTTATTCTCCTTGATCGTGTCAAGAAGCGCAACGGCTTTTACCCAAAGGCCTTCGGTTTCTTCTTGTTTAGCCGTTATTTCCGATATTTTAACGGCTCCTTCTTCGTCTTTTGCGAGTGTCACAGTTATGGTGACATCGCTTTTGTAGCCCCGCGCCGTGCCGGTATACGTTCCGGGTGTGTAGTTGTTATCCACCGTCGCGGCAAGCGCCGTTACAGGCAGAAGACTAAACACCATGATCGCAGCAAGCAGCAGCGACAGGATCTTCGTTCTGATAGTTCTTGTTTTCATATGACATCCTTTCTGATTTATTCACACCAGTTAGCTTTCGCTAACTGCAATGTATACTTTTTTGTGCCCTGTCCCCTCTCACCGGGGGTATATTTCAATTTTTTGAGTTAGCATTCGCTAACCAATCTCAAAAATTTTTTTGCTTCAGAGTTAGCGTACACTAACTTGTCGGCAAAAAATTAATCCCTATCAAGTTCCTGTGTATTATAACCGATGGCCGCGGCAATTGCAAGAGGAAATTGGCGAAATTTTTTGCGAAAAAATTTTGATTTGGGGCTTGACAAGAGAAAATCAGGTGCTATAATTGCAGCATCAAACCTGTGACGAAGAGTAGTAGCTTCGGTAAACCGGCGTTAAGAGAACCGTGGGTGGTGAGATCACGGTCGGCGGCGCGAAGTGAATGGACTTCGGAGGGCGGCTTGAAAAAGCAATTGCTTGAGTAGATGCCGACGGGATCCCTCCCGTTATCAATCGGGGTGCGTATGATGGTACGCATAAGCGAGCGGACGATTTTTCGTCAATTTGGGTGGTATCGCAGGAGCGCAGCTCTTGTCCCATTGTTGGGATAGGAGGCTGCTTTTTTTGTTTTATAAGCAAGCTCCCCTCCATCTGCACCCAAGATACAAAAACATTTTTGGAGGAAAAAACAATGAAAAACAGCATCATCAAAAAGGCACTCGCGCTTGTTTGCGCACTGGCAATGGTATTCACCCTCTGTGCCTGCGGCACTCAGACCAAGGGCGGCGACAATGACAACGACAGCGCAAAGGTCTATAAAGTCGGCATCTGCAACTATGTCGACGACGCATCCCTCAACCAGATAGTTGAGAACATTCAGGCTCAGCTCAAGGCCATCGGTGACGAAAAGGGCGTTACCTTTGATGTTAAGTATGATAACTGCAATGCCGACGCGACCGTTATGGAGCAAATAATCTCCAACTTCATTGCAGAGGACGTTGACCTCATGATCGGTGTTGCGACCCCCGTTGCGATGCGCATGCAGGCTCTGACCGAAGATAACGAGATCCCCGTTGTGTTCTCCGCGGTTTCCGACCCCGTCGGTGCAGAGCTCGTTGAGAGCCTCGATAAGCCGGGCGCAAACGTCACCGGCACCAGCGACTACCTCGACGCAGACGCAATCATGAACCTCATATTCGCAAACGACCCCGATGCAAAGAAGATCGGCCTGCTGTACGATGTCGGCCAGGACTCTTCCACCGCATCCATCGCGGCAGCTAAGGAATACCTCACAAACAAGGGCGTTGAAGTAGTTGAACACACCGGCTCCACCGCAGACGAGGTCATGCTCGCAGCCCAGGCAATGGTAGCAGACGGCGTTGACGCAGTGTTCACCCCGACCGACAACTCCATCATGAAGGCAGAGCTCGCAATTTACGAGACCCTCGCAAAAGCCGGCATCCCCCACTACACCGGCGCTGACTCCTTCGCACTCAACGGCGCATTCCTCGGCTACGGCGTTGACTACGCAAACCTCGGCGTTGAGACCGCGAACATGGTAGCCGAGATACTCCTCAACGGCGCGGACCCCGCAACCATGGCAGTCAAGACCTTCGATAACGGCACCGCCACCATCAACACCGAGATCTGCACCGAACTCGGCTACGATTACGACACCGTCGCAAAGGCATTCGAGCCCTACTGCACCAAGATAAACACCATCACCACCGCTGAAAGCTTCAGCGACGTTCAGCAGTAATCAACAGACCCCACACAGGAAAGAGGAAACGACATGGATATTGCAACGATACTGAGCCTTGGGCAGACAGCGCTTGAGCTGGGACTTATCTGCTCGCTGACAGTGCTCGCACTGTATTTGAGCTACAGCATGCTCAACGTCTGCGACCTGTCCACCGACGGCTGCTTCACCCTCGGCGCCGCGGTCGGCGCGATAGTCGTGCTCTCGGGGCATCCGTATCTTGCGATACCCGCCGCGATGGCCGCCGGCGTGTGCTCGGGCTTTGTGACCGCGATATTGCAGACCAAGCTCGGCGTTGACAGTTTACTCGCCGGCATCATCGTAAACACCGGACTTTACTCTATAAACATCGCAATCATGGGCGGCTCCTCGCTTCTGAACATGAACAAGGCCGACACCGTGTTCTCGCTGATGAAAGATCTTCTCAAGGGCACGGTCTTTGCAAAGCAGTATAAGCTTGCGGTCGCTCTCATCGCGGTCATCGTGATCCTTGTTCTGCTTACCCTGTTTCTTAAAACGCGCCTCGGCCTTGCGATACGCGCAACGGGCAACAACCCCGACATGGTTCGCTCGTCATCGATAAACACCGCGTTCACGACCATAATCGGCCTGTGCATCGCAGGCTCCTTCACGGCGCTGTCCGGCTGTCTTCTGGCTCAGTCGCAGAAGGCCGTCGATATAAACATCGGAACCGGCATGGTCACCATCGCGCTGGCCTCTCTGCTCATAGGCGGTGTTATCATGGGGAAGGGCGGCATCTTCACCCGCGCCGTCGGCGTTGTGCTCGGCTCTGTACTGTTCAGGCTGGTGTACACCATCGCGCTGCGCTTCGATATGCCGGCATTCATGCTCAAGCTTATATCCTCGATCATCGTCGTGCTTGCGATATCGATACCTTATCTTAAAAAGCAGATGCCGATGATAAAGCGTCGGCTTGGCCTTAAAACTCAGAAGGGCGGTGTTTGACATGCTGAAGCTCAATAACATCAGCAAGACCTTTAATCCCGGAACGGTCAATGAAAAGGCCGCCCTGAGCGGGCTTTCGCTTGATGTGCACGACGGCGACTTCATAACCATCATCGGCGCAAACGGCGCTGGCAAATCGACGCTCTTCAACGCCGTCGCCGGAAGTTTCTTCACCGACAGCGGCAGCATCGAGCTCGACGGGAAGGATATAACCTTCATGCCCGAACACAAGCGCGCACGCAGCATAGGCAGGCTGTTCCAGGACCCCATGCGCGGCAGCGCACCGGGCATGAGCATCGAGGAAAACCTCGCAATGGCGG
This sequence comes from uncultured Oscillospiraceae bacterium, assembly GCA_934636655.1. Classification (GTDB taxonomy): domain Bacteria; phylum Bacillota; class Clostridia; order Oscillospirales; family Oscillospiraceae; genus F23-B02. The sequence goes on along the minus strand of CAKUAS010000021.1, from coordinate 2,908 downwards.
CAAAAAGCGGCGGCTGGTTTTCGCACATAACGAAGGCCGACCGCGCCATGTTCCGCGAAAAACTCGCGCTTTTGGACATGGGGCTCGAGGATCGGCTCACGCAGCCGGTAGGGCTTCTGTCCGGCGGCCAGCGTCAGGCGCTGACCCTGCTGATGGCAACGATAGTACCGCCGAAGCTTCTGCTTTTGGACGAGCACACGGCAGCACTCGACCCCGGCACGGCCGAAAAGGTGCTGGAGCTCACAAAAAGCATCGTCGCAAATGACAAGATCACCTGCATGATGATAACCCACAACATGCAGTCGGCGCTTGATCTCGGAAACCGCACGCTTATGATGGATAAGGGAAATATCATAATGGACGTGTCCGGTGCAGAGCGCAAGGGCATGACCGTCCAGGACTTCCTTGACCGCTTCAAGGCCGGCTCCGGCAAGGCACTCGACAACGACCGCATGCTCCTGAACTGAAGATAAAAAGAGAGCGCAGATTCTTCATCTGCACTCTCTTTTTTAGTGGCGCTTTTTTAGTGGCGCACGGACGCAGTCACCAATACGGTAATTGCGTGAACCCGGTATCGAAAATACCGGCTAAACCGAAAAGCGGCCGCACCCCCTTGGCTCCCCTGCGTAAGGGGAGCTGTCAGCGAAGCTGACTGAGGGGTCGTTTTTTTAGTGGCGCATTAAAGTTGTGCCAGTACATTTTTTGCGGTGACCCGACCGGAAGGTTCGGAGAAAGCGCAAAAAATGGGCGAGCAATGCTCGTTTTTTCAGAGGCGCACGAAGACGCTGCGAATACAGTGATTGCCGATGCTCGGTGTCGAAGCAATGGTGTAAACCGCATTTGCAGCGCACTCATGGGAGGCAGAAGGTTCACGGTTTCGTCGGAAGCTTCGATACCGGGCCACCGCAATCACCGTATTGGTAGGTGCATCCGTGCGCCTCTAAAAAAACTTGTCAGTTCTCCCAAGGATGTAGTCAACACTGACATTATAAAAATCAGCGAGAGCGCACAGCACCTGCGGCGGCACCATTCTCTGGCCGCTTTCATAATATGCATACGTCCGCTGCGGAACGTTTATGGCCTCCCCCACCTGCTTCTGCGTGAGGTCCGCATCTTCTCTGAGATCTCGAATACGCTGATAGGTCATTTGTCTGTTCGTCCTAAAATATAGTCCACACTCACGCCGTAGAAATCGGCAAGCTTTATAAGCGCGGCACTTGGAATATCCAATTCTCCACTTTCGTAGCGTGAATATGTCGTTTGACTCACATTTAGTATTTCCGCTATTTCACGCTGCCGGAGGTCTTTATCCTCGCGCATATCACGCAGTCGCCTGTACATTGCTATCACCCTGCGCAATTTTATGATATGCAAATATTGCATATTGAATTTTATGCGATATTCGCATAAAATATGCATAGGAGGTGATACCATGCCAAACTATGAGGAGATGTATCATACAATGATGCGCGCCGCCGAGGAGGCTCTGCGAATAATAATCGAGGCGCAGAGAAAATGTGAGGGAATGTACATCGAGCAGGAAAACGAGGAAAAATAGCAAAAGAGAGAGTGAAGATCAAATCTTCACTCTCTCTTTTTATTCGAATAACACCTCATCCGTCGGCTTGCGCCGACACCTTCCCCTCAAGGGGAAGGCATTTTAGAGGCGTTTTTACATTGTGCCGATAAAATATAGCGGTATCCCGACCGGAAGGTGCGGAGAAAACCATAAAAAACGGGCGAGCAATGCTCGCCCCTACGAATATGATTTTAGTTCCGACTATAGCCGTAGGGGCGACCATTGGTCGCCCGTCTGCTGCGGTTTGGTCGGCAGGCGCGACACCGGGCATCTGCATGCAATATATGTATCGGCACGGTGTCCGTGCGCCTCTAAAAAAGCACCTCTAAAAGATCATAAGCAATGTGCCGACGACTATTAGGCATAAGCCGAGGGTGGATTTTTTGGTCAGGTGTTCGTGAAATACGATGTATGAAAACGCGATGGATACGAGGATGCTGAGCTTGTCGATAGGCACGACGACGCTGGCAAGTCCGTCGTGCAGCGCCTTATAGTAGCACAGCCACGAGCCACCGGTAGCAAGGCCGGACAGACAGATAAAGCCCAGCTCGTTTTTCGGTATGCCGCGCAAAGTGTGCTTTTTGCCCTTTGCGAACACGACCACCCACGCCATAACGAGCACAACGCAGGTGCGTATAGCCGTTCCGAGGTTCGACTCCACGCCCTCGATGCCGATCTTTCCGAGGATCGCGGTAAGGCTTGCAAAAACGGTGGACAAAAGCGCATAGATGAGCCAGCTTTTGCCGCCGGACGGCGCGTTTGCGGTGACGTCCTTTTTCTCTATCATCATGAACGTGCCGCCGCCGATGAGTACGACCGCCGCGAGCTTCATCGCGCTTATCTCCTCGCCGAGGAAAATGAACGCAAGGATTATCGTCAGCACGGTGCTCGACTTGTCTATCGGCACGACCTTGTTCACGTCACCCATTTGCAGGGCTTTAAAATAACACAGCCACGACGCGCCGGTAGCAAAGCCCGAGAGTATGAGGAATACCCAGGTTTTCGTACTCAGCGTCGTGATCGTCGGTGCAGAGCCTACTATAAGCACCATAAGCCACGAGAAAATGAGCACAACGATCGTGCGTATCGCCGTCGCGGCATCGGAGTCGGTTTTTCTTATTCCGCATTTTGCAAGGATCGAGGTCAGCCCGGCAAAGAACGCCGAGCCGAACGCGTATACTATCCACATTGCGTTTGCCTTCTTTCATGTCTATTATACGACCGCACAAAGCAGTATTCAACAAAAAAGACAGCCCGAAGGGCGACTCCTCATAAGGACATCTTGAAAACACCAGATTAAACCGATTGAGAGAATCTCTTGGTGTCGAC
>CAKUAS010000020.1 GCA_934636655.1 uncultured Oscillospiraceae bacterium | reverse complement strand
TGTTTGCGGAGGATCCGTGTTATTCTTAAGTCACAGATCCTCTCGGGTTTGGATTTACTTAACCGTGGCACGGCTTTGGTCGGTGGTGCCGCGGTTATTTTTTGCTTTTATGTGATATGTTGCGCCCCATGCTTTCCGGGCGCATTTTTCGCATCTTGCGTTCTTCAGCTGCCCCGGCAGCTCCTCGAGGTCATAGCCCTGGGCCATATCCGCGGCGCATGCAAAGCATAAATACAGTGTTCTTTCCATGCTCAGCCCTCCTCGTAGCCCTGCAAAAGGGCGATAGTCTTCAGCATGCCGCGCTCAAAGCTGCGGTCATCGCTGCTTAATTCGCCGTAGGTTTTCGTCGCCCAGTTGAGCGTATCGAGAATGTCGCTGATCTTATTGAGCCACCGCAGCTGCGCTGCGTTCCAGCCGATGAAGAAAGCGACGACCACGGCCGCGATGCATATGATGATCTTCATTCAATAGTCCTCCCTGAAATGATTTGTTTTGCCGTCGCCGGTGAACCACAGATACCCGCTCGGCAGCTCCCGCTGAACCTCCGCGCCCTGCTTTTCCATTGACCAGCGTGTAAGTACGTCCAGCACAACGGCGTATAGCCTGTCCAGCACAGGGAAATCGGGGCTGTAGCCGTAAAACTGCCCCGGCGCGGACACAGCGCCGATGATGCTGTCGGGAAAGCGTGCATCGTCGACTCTATTCAGCACGCACCATACGCACTTCATCTGATTGTCCACCGTGCAGCCCCGCGCCTCGCCGTACAGCATTCGGGCGAGAGCGACAACGTCGGCCTCGGTGAAGTACATTTCGTATTCCGGCTCCGGCGCTTTGACCACCGTCACGATGCACAGCCCGTCGGCGTTGATCTCCGGCGCCACGGCCTGCGGCTCCTCGGGCTTGTCCGTAAGCGCACAGGCGATAAGCACAAGAAACGCTATGAGCGCGGCGCACAGAAACGTTATTGCTATGTAGAAGTTTTTCATTGCCGCCTCCGCTTTGCGCACTCGGCCTCGGCCGTGTCGGCAAACCAGATAAGCGCCGAGACAGCGCCGCCGACGGCGAACACCACGCCCATGACGGCCAGGCAAAACCAAAACAGTATCATTTGCGCTCCTCCTTGATAATCTCTATTTCTTCCGCGGGCACAGTCTTACGTTTGCCCTTGTAGTTGATCTCGACTAAGCCTCCCTCGAGACCCAGCCGCAGTACCGTGCAGCGCGTATCGCGCCACAGGCAGATAAGTCGTTTCGGCCAGCGCATATCAGACCACCTTCATGCCGGGCACATAGGCGCAGGGCCGCGAATTGCCGTATGTGCTGCGTGGCTTGCGGGGCTGGACATAGCCGACCGGCTGCATCTGACAGCGGCATGATTCTATATACGTATCGATATCCGTCTTATCGATCCTTATCTGACCGCGAATCCGATAAAAGGGGAGCGAACCGTCGCGGATGATGCGATCAAGCGTGTTTGTTGACACGTCGAGGTAGTCCGCGGCTTCGATCCGTGTCAAAAGCTCTTTATTCATCGGTGATCTCCTTTGCGTATTTGAGCTGCATAGCGGCCTTGACGATGCCGTCGAGCTCTTTGATTATGCGGTCGAAGTCCGGCCGCTCCGTTTCGTCGATGATTCCGTCCTCGGATATATCCATCAAACGATTCGTGTTGTTGTTTTCGGCAAACTGCCGGATCCGGCACAGCAGCTTTATGACCGCCTGCTCGAGCGAGCACTCCTGCACGTCCGGCAGGATATCGGCGGCGACGCGTGATTTGTTCAGCAGATGCCAGTAACCAATGACCGGCTGGCCTGAGACCTCGACCATCCGAGTGACAACATCGTCGCTCGGCATGATCTTGTCGCTTTCATACTGGCGCACCGACTCGACGCTGATATCCAGCGCCTCTGCAAAGCGTTCCTGCGTCATACCTGCAGTGCGCCTTGCTATTTTGCAAATATTCCTGTAGTTGTTCTGCATGGTTTTTCGCTTTCACCTCGCTTATGATTAAGATGCAACGGCGAACAGCCCCCCCATTGAAAGGAGGTGCGTTATGGATTACATAGTTAAAACTTCAGACCTTTTGAAAGTTGCAAAGGAATTGGTTGAAGAAGGGATGGACTACGTTGAGATTTCTCTCTCCGAGCCGGATGAAGAGCTTCCGGCAATGGTCAGCTTTTGTGCGGCCGAAGCAGGCGAGCTTGACGGTTGGACAGACTTCGATGATCTTGAAGTGGTCGACCCGTGGGCTGAAAAAGCTTGACGCTGTACCCCGGCTCAGGGCCTAGCTTTTCTTCGTATGTCAGCTTGATATGCGCGAATGACCAGTTCCCGTTTATCGCCTTTTTCAGCGCATCATTAAAATTTTTTGATCTCATGGTTTTATCTATCTCCTTGTAATTGTTTTTCGCAATTGGTATAATCTCCTTGAAAGGAGGTGATACCGTGAGCAAAATGTACAGAGTCGATCTGCGCAGCCTCACCCCTGCGGAGAGAGAAGCTGCATACGAGCAAATTGACAGCCTCGCTTTTATGACCGAAATGATCATGGGCCCCACCGGACTTGAAGCAATAGAGGTGTTTTGGACAACTGAAGACGATTTCCCCTCGTCTAAGCTCATCCCTCCGGGGTGCAGCTGTTATCAGATTTGACACTTTCCCAATCGTGTTTTTGTAAGCCCCAAATCTGAAACAGCGCTCTTGGAAAGTTCGGGTCATAGTCGAATATGATTCGAATTTTCTCTTTCGGGTCGGTGAATTGCTCTAATATCTCGGGCAGTGCGCGTATGTTACGCATGATGGCTTCTCCGTCATTTGCCCAGCGGCCTACGCCGTGTTTTGGCTCACGCTCATACTCATAGCCGAAGTGCTCGAATGTTTCTTTGCGTGTTGCGTCCGTGCTCCATTCCTTCGGCGTTGAAAATGTGTTGTTCATTCCGCTCACCTCCTTTGATGAATGATATAAATTCACCTTTTTTATGATTAAGATGCAATGGCGAACAGATCCGAGCTCCCCCCGCTCTCAGCTGGCCTTCTCGCCGGCGGAGGACGCAGATTTTTCAGCCTGCATAGTGTCCAGCGCCATGATTGCGCCGTCGAGCTTATCGCAGAACTTGTCCTGCAGCGCTGACGGAAGCTTGCTGATTTTCTCTATCATTACTTTTTCTTTTTCGCTCATTTTTGAATTCTCCTTTCTTCCTCTATCACCAAGACACCGAGGTCTCTCAGCTCTTGATAGCAATCGTTTATTGTTTCCTGAGCCGCTGTCAGACGGTCGAGGATTTCCTTTACCTTCCCTTCGGGGACAACGATGCGAATTCCGTAGCTGTTCATTCCGCTCACCTCCTTTTCGTGTTGATTACAATGTCAAATATGGCGTTAACCGGAGCGCTCCAAGAGAAGCGAGATCGCAAAAGCAGACAAAACGCAGAATGTGGAGAACAGCCAGCGAAAAAGTAAGCTTTTGGCCGCTGCGGTGTCTTTGAAATACAGCCAATTTGCAAGTATCATCGGTACAAAGCCAAGTGCTAAGTACCCCAGTACGATTAAGTCACCCAAAGTTTTACCTCCGCTCACTCGTTATTTGAAAACTTACATGTTATCTTTGTGTACATAATAATCCACAAAGAATACTTTGTCAAGCTGTTTTTGTTATCATTGAAAACTTTTTTGCTTGACATGCTAACTACCATGTGCTAATGTAGTCTTGAAAGGGGGCTTTTATATGGAACAAGGCCAGCGTGTAAAGGCTGTTCGTAAGGAACTCGGTATGACACTTGATGCTTTCGGCAAACGTGTTGGAGTGACTAAAACAGCTATTTCAAATATAGAGAATGGTGCTCGCTGCTTAACGGATCAAATGCTTTTGAGCATCTGCCGCGAATTCGGCGTGAATGAAACGTGGCTGCGCACCGGCGCAGGCGAGCCGTTCATGCCGCCGAGCAGGTCAGAGGAGATGGGGCGGCTTGTTAAAAGCCTGATGGCGGATAAGCCTGAATCATTCCGCTCGCGCCTGATAACCGCGCTGCTCCGCTTCGATGCCGACGGCCCCGAATGGCAGCTGCTCGAGAATATCTATAACAGCGTCGCCGCGGACATAGAAAAAGAGACCGACCAGTGATTGGTCAGTCTCTTTTTGGTTACATTTTGTTGTTACGGCGCGATTATGTAGCAGTATATAAACTGCAAGTCCTCTAAGCTCACTTCCGGCAGCGCTGCTATTATGGCCACGATAAGCAGCTCCCGATCTTCTTTTCCTTTCATAGCTCTCTCCCTTTAATCTTTACGTTACTTCCCACATTTCTGCCACGGCGGTGCCCAGGGCGCGGGCTATCTTGATTGCCAGCACCACATTAGGCAGCCGCTCTCCGGTTTCAATCTCGCTGATCGTGCTTGCCGCGGTAGCAGCCCGGCGCGCAAGCTCGCGCTGACTGAGCCCTAAATAGGTTCTATAGTATTTTACCCTGCATTTGTTTGTGCCGTCCATTTTATCACCACATGCCTTTCCTGTGCGGGAAAATTCTGAAATCAGAACGCCGCACCCTATTTTTGTGTATTTTGTGCAATTCTGACCGAAATTATTATAAAAAGTCATAATTGTATCGGAAAATAGAGGATGATAAAATGGTGTGGTAAATATAAGGAATTGGTGAGGAAAAGTAGGGAGGGCGCTTCATGGATCAAATAAATATTTTTGACTGTCTTAATAATGATAGGGTAATTAACCATGATAGTTGTTTGGAAGTCGAAGATAGCGAGTCACTTGCACGTAGCAAGATAAGCTGTTGTAGTCGTTATAGACAGTGTTCAGACAGTGGTAAGTGTCTTGTTATTGGAACGGATATAGCTAGAAGTTGCCGATATCGCGTCAAGCTTGAATCCGGGGACGTCTTTTTCGGCAAACGGACAAAGTACTTTTCAAAAAAGGATTTTGATTATTGCTGTGGGCAAGTTCAACTGATGGACGATGAGGAGCGCGAAGTATTTTATTCTTGCCTATATCATTTCTGTGACCGTTGTTATTCAACCTGTTATACTTACAAAACAAAGGAAATAATGTCTCTTGCAAAGCGAGAACTTATACGAGTATATCCATTCCCAATTGAAATGGTTAGACTGCTCAGCAAAAGGCGCGCTTTGGTAGATTGCTTGAAGAAAAATGGGGCCTTTGAAGAGTACAATGCATATGAGAAAAAGGTTAAAGCGGAGCTTGATGCACGGGGTGAAGCATTTGATGGTCAGCCTTTATGTGCTGAATATATTTTGAATAATCACCCCGACTATGCCGCGGAGTATTTGTCCGATTTGTGCTCTGTGGATATTTCCTTAGACGCAAGGTTGAAATACATGGACGAATTTTATATTGATTGTGTTGCTTCCAATAGACAGCCCTGTGACCTCCCGAACCCGTTGTTGACGGATCCGCGATTTCGGAAAAAGGACAGAAAAAATGACGGAAAGAATTGACGTACGAACCGATCTTGTAACAGATGCTGACGCAGTGACGCGAATTTGCTCTGCCCAAGATATTGTCAAAAATGGAGATAAAATCATTGAGTATGACTTAGAAAAGGGTACTCTTTTGTATGATGGATCTGCTGGTATATATGAAGTTACACGAGATAGCTGCACATGTACGGACTATGTTATGTGTTTCGGCAGACATCCATGCAAGCATATATATGCGCTGCGTATTTTATCTGGAGAAGAATATAATCTGCCCACTCTGATTCCGCGAGCTGCTAAAGCTTACGATTTTGATGCAGAAATGGAGCATTTACATGACCTATGGGTGGATGGAATTATTGATTTTGATTCGTTCAAACGCTGCTATAAAGCAATGGCAAAAAGTAAGGCAACAGCAAAAAAGCTGAGAAAGACAAAGAAATGAATTGCGTAAGGTTAAATCAATTCGACGCAGATTTAATAACGCCCCTGCTCCGCTACATAGACGAATACAAATGGGGCTGGGGCATAGCTCGGCGGCAGTTAAGAATGCGCTTTAACGTGGATATCACCGTTCCGGAGTTGCGGAGGATATATAAACAGGCGAAAGAAAAATAAAAAAAGACCGCCCGGTGCTGCAACACCGAACGGTCGAGTAGAAAACATACCAAGCATGACCAAGGGAGTAGTCTACTTTTTTATGCTATCATAAAATTTTGCGTAATGCAAGTTGATTTAAACTCCAAGCTCAGCTTTTAATGCACGCTGGAGAACAGCAGAAAAGTTTATATCTTCTCTTTCTGCCATAGTATTGAGCCATGCAGGAATACTCAAGGTCTTTTTTACGGCCTTGTTATTAAAATACCTTCGATATTCCAACGTATCGCATTCGATAAGTGTCCAAAAATCTCCCTCTTTACAGGTGAGTTTGGATATATCAGATGCATTTGGAATCGGTTCTTTCCGCTCTTCTCTGTCGTAAAGCATTAAACAAAGAGCGTCCTGTGCCATTTCAATTGCTTCTTCGAGTGTTTCGCCCGAGGTTGCACAGCCTTCTACATCCGGAAAGCTGACGCTATAACCGCAAGATTCCTTGCTGAAAAGCGCAGGATAAATGTATTTAGTTTTCAATTTGGGCAATCCTTTCTAATTTACTCTAACCTTGTTGCTTCTAATAACTATTCTCTGTACTGTTCTTAAATATTTTATCGGAGCAGGAGGGGCTTTATTCAAGCCCCGCGCTCGTGCGTATTGTTTTTAGTGTTCCGTTTGGTACGTCTTCGGTTTTGTGTCTACCCACTGAAAACCGCTGACCGGTCAATGGGCTGTACCAAATCCTGTGCCGCTTGCCTTCTCGTTCAACCACGCAGCCAATGCTTCGTAGCTGTTTCTCGAGCTCGCTATATTTCATGAGGACCTCCGTTCTGTAGGATGTATATATAATAACACGTAAGATTACGTATGTCAACACCTTTACGTAATTTTACGTAAAAATTTCGTGGTGATATTATGCCCAAAAGAAATGCCCCCGAGTTTTACTGGGATGAAAAACGCAAGCGGTATCGCAAGCGCATAAAGGATAAGGCTACCGGCAAGTGGGTATCGGTGTACGGAAAGACAAAAGACGAATGCCGCAGCAATGCAAAGAGAAGAGCAGCCGAACTGGCTGAAGCGGCACGCGTAAAAGAAATACCGTTTGTCTTCGAGTATGCTGCAAAATGGTTTGAGCTTTATACTGCTGAGGTAGGTGAAAAGCGCAAAGACGATTATCGGAATGCAATCAACAATCACATATGCCCCATTATTGGCGGCTTGCCAATAACGGATGTGACACCCGATGATATTGCCGCCCTTATGCTCACGCTTTCGGATCGCTCTCACAGCCTGCAGCAGAAGGTAGTGACAACTCTAAAACGTATATTTAAAAGTGCGGTGAAGAACAAACTGATAAGCGAATCGCCTTGTGAAGATCTCAAGGCCGGCGGCAAAGATAGCCCGGATAAAGTTCCGCTCACTAAAGCTCAGCGGACGAGGCTGCTTGATGCAGTCAAGGGTACAAGAGCAGAGCTTTTTATTATGATCGGACTATATACGGGCCTGCGCAGGGAAGAGATACTCGGTCTGAAGTGGGACTCGGTTTATTTATCTGACGGCGTATCGTATATTGCGGTAAGACGAGCTGTGAAGTGGGACGGGAAGAATGCGCCTATCGTCAGCGAATTACTTAAAAGCAATGCCGCGTATCGGAATATACCGTTGCCGCCCCAACTGATCGAACCGCTTACTTTGGCTAAAAACAGCTCCAATAGCGAATTTGTAATCTGCAACAAAAATGGCGGCGCAATGTCCGCGACATCGTTCAGAAAAATGTGGGATGCGGTACGGGTGCGGAGTGTAAGGGACGTAACGCATATGGTCGACGGAAAAACTGTTACGGAGCACTTAAAGCTTGGAGACAAAATCCCGAAGCATAACATTGTCATATCAATCGACTTCCCGGTAACACCGCACCAACTGCGCCACACATACATAACAGAAATGATCCTTTCGGGCGCGAACATAAAAACTGTGCAGTATCTCGCTGGGCATAAGTCTGTGCAGCTTACGCTGGACATATATACTAAGCTTATGGCAAACCGCCCGGAGGACACTATACATGCAGTGCTCGGGGCGTTTGGGGCTCCGTGTGTGGTCCCAAACAATGATGAAAACAAAGAAAGCGTTGATAAATCAATGGCTTTTGGCGAAGGAAGCGCGCCCTTTTAAGCAGGGTGTCCGGGGTTCGAATCCCCGCTGGAGCACCAAAAAAGAGACGGTCAAACGACCGTCTCTTTTTATGCTGTTGTGCCTGTCAAGAACCCCGGACACGAACGCGAGATCGCCGGTTGCCGCTTCGGCGGCGAGGCGATAGGAATTAAAAATAAAAGCTTTTCCGCGCAAAGCGCGGCAAAAAGCCGGGGTTCGAATCCCCGCTGGAGCACCAAAAATAACTCTCACGCCGCTGGCGTGGGAGGTGTTTTTTTGCGGGGATTCGAACCCGAAAGGGTCGGAGCGTTAAGAAAAGCTGCCAGTGGCAGTTTTTTAGCTCCGAGGTGCGCAGAAGCTGTGCTTCAAGCACGGGGGATTTTGCTTGCAAAAGCACCAAAATCCCCGCTGGAGCACCAACACAAAACTGCCTCGAAAGAGACGGTTTTACTATGTTTTACACGTTTTTCGGCACTTTTTAGCTTGGTAAGTTACAAGATGATAAACAGCCCTCGGTATTAAACTGCCGAGGGCTGTTGCGTAATAACTGGAACTGTCATCCCCGCCAGAGCGTGGGAGGATATGTGCCGTTTTCGTGCAGGGCGGTGAGTGCGGCGACTGCGCCGGGCTTGTCCTCCTTGTACGTCAGGCCAAACCAGCGGTCGTTCGTGCTCAAAACGGAGATCTTTATCCTGCCGCTGTCGGTGAGCTCGCCTATCATGGTCGGCAGCAGGCATTCTGCCTTGAGCTCATCTGCCGGCAGCGCGGCGAGAAAATCGGCAAAATACCGCTCCATGACAGGGAGTATGTCCTGATGATATCCCCAGAGGTTCATGGAAACAAAGGTGTCAGGCGGCAGGATCGGACCGTCCTCGGACTCGGAGGTGTCGCGGATAGTTCCGTCGGGCATGAGCTTTATTTTATACGTCTCTTTAACGCCGGAGAGCAGCCCGTCATCGACAATGCACACGCCGCGCGTGACCGTGCCGAAGGGGCTTATGGTGTTCTTTAGCCGATATGCGACCATGGCCGCGTCCTGCGCGCCGTGAAGCTCCTCGAGCTTTTTCGACATGACGCGGAATGCCTCCGCGCCGTAGTAATCGTCCGCGTTCATAACTGCAAAGGGGGTTTTTATACAATCCTTTGCGCATATGACGGCGTGTACGGTGCCGAATGGTTTGGTACGGCCTTTAAATTCCGGACGGCTTTCGGTGAAGCGGTCTATCGTCTGGAACGCATAGTCTATTTTTATACCTGTGCTTTTTTCGATGCGGTCGCCGAAAAGCGCTTTTACGTCATCGTATATCTCGGGTTTTATTATGAGCACGATCTTATTGAAACCGGCGCTTATCGCGTCATATATGGCGTACTCCATGAGTATCTCGCCGTCCGGGCCGAGGCGCTCTATCTGCTTGACACCGCCGTAGCGCGAGCCGAGACCGGCCGCCATGACAACAATAGTCTTGTCCATAATTATTCTCCTTTTTATTTTACAGATTCGCGAGTGTAGCTGCCGACGCGGAAGAGATCTTCCGGCGGAGCGGCTCTGAGCCAGGCAAGGTAGGCCTCCGGCCAGTGCTGCTGGAGTATGAACGAGTCGCCGCCGTGCTGATATGCGTCGATTATGAGTATGACGAGCTGCTCGTAGAAATAATCCTGCCCGCCGCCCGTAACTTTGGTCGCCGTGAATTTGGCGGTGTAGCGGAAGAGTATGCCGAGGACCATGAAGATGATCTCGGTCGCGGGCGACTTATCGCCGGACTTGCGCTTTGATATCATGATGCCGAGACGCTGAACCTTTTCAAGACCGCCGAGATCGTGCCAGTTATCGATCAGCGAGCACAGCTCGTTTGCCATTTCCTCGTTGCCGTCAAGCAGGAAGTTTATGAATTTGCGCAGCTCAAATACGTCGCCGTGCATTCTGCTCTTCATGAAATCCATAGCAAGCTGCTGATAGCCGTCGTCGCGGTACTTTTCCGGCGTGTCGAGAAGATCGTCGATGTAATCAAACAGAAGATCGAGTGCGCGTTCCTGATCGTCGAGCGGAACATAGTCCGCCTCAACGCCGAGCTCGTTCATGATCTCGGCAAACTGCGCCTGCATCTGGCCGAGCAGCCGCGTATACTCGCCGAGTCCGCGCCGCGCCTTGCAAGGAACGATCATGTCAGTGCCGTAACGCGTCAGGGTCCAGTATCTAAGAGGCATGCGCGGAACAACGTCGATCTCTGATATGATGTTGAATATATTGTCGGTGAAGAGATTGGCGCGGTCGAACACCGTGACGGGAGTTGCGAAGCTGTAGGCAAAGACATTATCCTTGCCGATGCCGCTTTCAAATGTGAGCCGCGCGCCGAGCAGATTTGTCACAGCACCGCCGCGGCTGTAGCCGCAGGCCCAGATCTTTACCCGGCCGAGGTCAAAGCCGCGGCGGGTGAGGTATTCCATAAGCGCGTCGTAGGCAATATCGGCCGCTTTCTTGAAGCCCACCGCATGGTCGGGGTAAGCATCCTCCACGGCGTGGGCATTGCTGACCCACTCGCCGCCGTAGGCGTGGCTTCGGATGACGACGGGGATGAGAAAGGTGTCGTCCGGCAGCTTTTTTGCGGCGATCATATATCCGCAGGTGTCATCGCAGCTTTGCTGATCGTCAAAACGGAAGCTCTCGATAGTTCGATCATCGCAGCCGATGGCGTGCAGGACGGCTCTTGTGTGCTTATCTCCGTCTTTTTTATAAGTGAACGCGCTCATCGTGAGCCCCAGCGACATTATCGCAAGCGCGTGATCGTATGAGCAGGCCGAGTGCAGGAAAAACGAGTCGGAATACTTGAATTTGAGCTGTCCGATATCCTTCGGCTTTTCCTGCTTGGATATCATGACGTCGACCGACACTTCGCCGTCGACCGGCGTACCGTTCGTGCCGTCAAAATAGAATTTGAGATCGGTCATGAAAAACCTCCGTGGGAATGTTTTTACTATTTTAGTATAATATTTTTTTCCGTCCGGCGCAAGTATGGAAAATTCACAGTTTCGGTATTGACACAGACCGTGCGTCAGGGTATATTAACTGTGTTAATGCAAACCACACAGTTTTGGGTGGAACTTTTTTTGATTCCGAACGTATTAATATCCGAAAGGAGCTGTTTTCATGAAAAAGAGAAAGCTTATCAGAATAATGTATGTCGTAACGCCGGTGATGCTGGTTTTGCTGCTGGCGCTGAACATATTTACTATGCTTAAAGTCAAGGCGCTCGAAGACGGCGCGGGTACTGACGATACCGAGGACATCGCGCAGGAAAACGACGTTCACATCGGCGGCGATTATATCATAAAAGCAACAACGCAGATATCCGACGCATATAAGTCGGGCAATGCGTCCAATCTCTCGGATGCGGACAAGGAAACGCTCGACATGGCAAAGAGCGTTCTTGACGAGATCATTACAGACGGCATGAGCGACTATGAAAAGGAGCTTGCCGTTTACGAGTGGATGTGTGCTAACATCGGCTTTGACGACGGCTCGCTGGCCGTCATTCCCGACGCAGGGAGCGAGGTCGACAATCCCCACGGCGTGCTTAAATACCATCAGGCCGTCTGCGTCGGCTATGCTACGACGTTCAGGCTTTTCATGCAGATGATGGACATCGAGTGCATGGTCGTGCACGATTCATACCTCGGCCACTCCTGGGATCTTGTCAAGCTCGACGGGCAGTGGTATCACACCGACGTTTATTCCGACGCGCCGGGCGGAAATTTCTCGCACTTTAACCTCAACGACACCGAGATGATGAACATGCAGGAGTGGAACACCGATTTCTTCCCGGCGGCCGAGGGCTATAAGTATAACTACGCCTACATGAACAGAGTCGGGTGCGATGATATCTACACCGTTCCCGGGCAGCTGCGTGCGGCGATAGACGCGCAAAAGGGCGTTGCGAGCTTCGATTTCGGCAAGGAGGTAAGCGACGGCACATATTCGATACTCGAAACCATCATGAATCAGGTCGAAAATGCTGTTACATTCGGCAGCGATAAGGGCGTCGGGATTACATGGAACTGGCTCCAGGCCGGAGACGATAACGTTTTCTGCGTGTACCTCAGCTACGAAAAGGAAACCGAAGATCCCGACAGCAATGTCGATATAGACGCCGAGACACAGCAGAAGATAGACGAGGCCGTAAATAAGGCCTTCGGCAATATCGGCAGCGATGACGTTATCATCGGCGGCGCGAGCAGAAAGACGGTGATAAGCTGATGAAAAGGATTATCTGCGTCATTTGTGCTGCTGTAATGGCGTTTTCCCTGTGCGCCTGCGGCAGTAAGACCCAAAGCATCGATATGCATGAGCTGCAAAAAAGCATGGTAGATGCCGACAAGAGCCTGCCCGAGATGAAAATTTCAGGCAGTTGGGATGAAAATGCCGAAAAAGCCTTTTCATACATATCCGATATGGAGTATAATAAAATTCACGGCTTTTTCCTCGCGTATGCGGCCGACGGTATGGCATACGAGATCGCCGTCGTGCAGCTGAAGGATAAATCCGACGCTGCAGCGATGGAGGAGAGCCTCAATGAGCACGTTCAGACGCGCGTTCAGATGTATAAGACCTACGAGCCCGAGCAGGTCGACAGAGCATCGGGCACCAAGGTCGAGACTATCGGCGACTGCGTTCTGCTCATTATGTGCGATTCGCCGCAGAACGTGGAGACGGCCTTCAAAGAATTTACTAAGTAACGGAGAAACTTAAATGGTATTCAGCAGTACGATATTTCTATGCGTTTATCTGCCCCTGGTGCTATTGGGGTACTATATCTGCCCGAAGAAAGGGAGAAATCTGTTTCTGCTGATAGTCAGCCTTGTGTTCTACGCATGGGGCGAGCCGAAGTACGTTTTCCTGATGATATTCTCCATCCTGGTAAACTACGTTTTCGGTCTGCTCATGGATAAGCACCGCGCGAACAAAAAGCGCCTGAAGCTCATGCTGGTGCTCTCGGTCGTCATCGATCTCGGTCTTCTGAGCGTTTTCAAGTACACGGACTTTATCATTACCAACATCAACGCGATATTCAACACCGGCTTTGACCTTCTCAATATCGCATTGCCCATAGGAATTTCGTTCTATACCTTCCAGGCGATGAGCTATACCATCGACGTTTACCGCGACGATGTTCGTGTTCAGCGAAATCTCATCGACTTCGGTATGTATATAACCATGTTCCCGCAGCTGATTGCGGGACCTATCGTCCGCTATGCCGACGTTCAGGATCAGCTGGCCGAGCGCAGCGTAACGACCGCCGATTTTTCCGAAGGCGTCATGCGCTTTGTCGTCGGCCTCGGCAAAAAGGTGCTTCTCGCAAACCAGATGGGCGCGGTGTGGACGGATATATATGCCCTCGGCGGCGACGTTTCCGCGCTGATGGCGTGGACGGGCGCTGTGGCGTTTACTTTCCAGATATACTTCGATTTCTCCGGCTATTCGGACATGGCCATAGGCCTCGGCAGGATGTTCGGCTTTAAATTTCCCGAAAACTTCCGTTATCCGTATGAATCGGTCTCGATAACCGACTTCTGGCGCCGCTGGCATATCACCTTGAGCACATGGTTCAAGGAATACCTGTACATCCCGCTCGGCGGCAACCGCCGCGGCCTTGCCCGTCAGGCGCTGAACCTGCTGATAGTCTGGTCGCTCACCGGCTTCTGGCACGGCGCGGGCTGGAACTTCGTCATGTGGGGTCTGTACTATTTCGTGATCCTGTTTGTCGAAAAGCTGTTCCTGCTCAAGGCGCTGGATAAGCTGCCGAAATTTTTCCGCCATGTGTATGCGCTGCTGCTGATCATTATCGGCTGGGTCATATTCGCAAGCGACGATGTGAGCGTACTTCTGCCGTACCTCGGTTCGCTGTTCGGCGCAAACGGAGCAGTCGGCGGCATGGATGTGTATACGCTCGTGACCAAGGCCGTGCTCATAGTTATCTGCTGCGTTGCATCCACCGAGCTTCCCAAGCGACTGTTCGGAACGATGACGGGCAAAATGAACGAAAAAGCGGCGTTTACCGTGAAGAGCGTTCTCACGATCGTACTTTTGGCGCTGAGCATGATCTTTCTCATCGGCGACAGCTACAATCCCTTCCTTTATTTCAGATTCTGAGAGGTGAGCGTGATGAAAAAATTCCATATCGCGCTTATCGCGCTGTTTTTGGCAGTCATAGTTTTGCCCTCGGCCTTCGTTTTTGCCGGTGAGGACAAGACCTTTTCCGATAACGAGAACCGCATGCTGCAAACCGCACCGAAGCTTACGATGAGCTCGATTCTCGACGGCAGCTTTCAGGATAAGATAACCGATTATATCTCCGACCAGTTCCCGGCGCGCGACATGTGGACAAAGCTCGGAACGGACGCAAAGAAGCTCCTCGGCTTTAAGGATATCGGCGGCGCGTACCTCGGCTCGGACGGTTATTACATGGAAAAGATAACGCCCGACAGCATCGACGAAACAAACCTCCGCCGCAACCTTATGCTTGTGTCGGATTTCGTGAGCGCCAATAAGGACGTTCCGACGACGATGCTCCTCGTTCCTGCGACGGGCACGGTCATGAGCGATAAGCTCCCGAAGCATGCCCAAATGTACGATGCGCAGAAGCTGTACGAGACGGTGAAGTCCGCGCTCCCGGATGTGAGCTTCCCCGATCTGTATGCCGCGCTCACCGAGGCCAAGGCTTCGCAGCAGGTGTATTACCGCACGGACCACCACTGGACGTGGTACGGTGCGCACACCGCGTACAAAACGCTCCTGCCGGACGGAAAGTACGACGCATCCCCCGAGCTTTTTGCGGATAACTTCCTCGGTACGACCTATTCAAAGACTCTCGACGCTGCGGCAAAGCCCGATGATGTTTATATCTCGAAGGTCGCCGACGGCGTTACCGTCACGGCCGACGGCAAGGACATCTCGCTTTACGATATGTCCGCAGCCGACGAGAAGGATAAGTACAAGGTCTTTTTCGGCGGCAACTACGGCGAGACGACAATAGAGGGCGGCTGCAATAACGGAAAGACGCTGCTTATTATAAAAGACTCGTTTGCAAACAGCCTCGTGCCATTCCTCACGGCGGATTACGAAAACATCATCATGCTCGACCTGCGCTATTACATGGGCTCGGCGCAGCAGCTCATCGAAGAGAAAAACGTCTCCGAGATCCTTTTCGTATGCGAAATGAGCAGCTTTGCAAACGACAAGAACATGGTTAAATTGGGGTTTTAACACATGAAAAAATTCAGAAAATTCGCGGCCGCGTTTCTGGCGGTTCTCATGCTCGCAGGCGTTATGCCTACTCCGGCGCAGGCTGACGGCGATAAGCTCATCGCCCTCACGTTTGACGACGGCCCTTCGAGCAAAAACACAGCCCGGCTTCTTGACGGGCTGAAAGCCCGCGGCGTGCACTGTACATTCTTTCTCGTCGGCCAGATGGCCGAGCGCAGTCCGGAGCTTGTAAAGCGCGCGTGGGAGGACGGCCACGAGATAGCGAGCCACACCTACGATCATCCGCAGATGACCAAGAAAACCGATGCGCAGATAAAGCAGGAGCTCCAGATGACCGATGCGATACTCGACAAGGCCATCGGGCAAGACTTCAGCTACATGCTCCGTCCGCCATACGGCGATTATAACGAGCGCACGCTGAAGGCCTCGAACACGCCGTGCTTCTTCTGGTCGATGGATACATATGATTGGAAGAGCAAAAACGCCGACTCCGTGTACCGCGAGTTTATAAAGCAGGCAAAGGACGGTTCGATAGCACTTTTGCACGATACGCACGAGACATCCGTCACCGCGGCTCTGCGAGCCATTGATACGCTCCAGGCGCGCGGCTATAAGTTCGTGACCTTGAGCGAAATGTTCATGCGCCGCGGTATAAACCTCGAAAACGGCAAGATATATTTTAACGCCTACCCCGGCAAAAACGGCACGGCTGCGGCGATAGCAAAGCCCGTTGTGAGTGCGGAAAACGGCCTTGTAAGCCTCTCGGGCGACTCCCGCGGCAGCGTTTACTATACGCTTGACGGAAGCCGGCCCACGCCGAAAAACGCGATTAAATACACGGGCCCGTTTTCCGTTTCGGCAGGTACGGTCATCCGTGCGCTCACGGTCGTGAAATGGAACGGCCTGCGAACGGACGAGACGCGCGTCACCTATTCCGCGCGCGGCAATCTCTTTGCCGATGTTGCGCCGGGCGACTGGTTCTACAACGATGTAGACCGCGTCGTTTCCGACGGAATATTCAGCGGCACGGCCAAGAACGTGTTCTCGCCGAACGAAAACCTCACTCGCGCGATGCTCGCAGCGGTGCTGTACCGCACGGCCGGTTCGCCGGAAGTGAGCGGCACTATGCCGTTCTCCGACGCGCCCAAAGCCGGAAGCTGGTGCTATGACGCGCTCGTGTGGGCGTATGAAAGCGGCATCCTCCGAGGCTATACCGATGGCAGCATCCGTCCGAACCGTAACGTCAGCCGCGCGGAGCTCGGCTGTATGATAGCGCGCTATCTCGCCTTCACCGGCATGGATCTCACGGCGCTTGACGACGATGCGCTCTCCGGCTTTTCAGATGCCGAGACCGTGCCTGAGGGCATGAGGAGCGACGTAAACGCCGTGTGCGTGCTCGGCATAGTAAAGGGCACGACCGACGGAAAGATAGCGCCGAACAGCGGCGCGACCCGTGCTCAGGCGGCAGCCATGATATGCCGCATGCTTGACTTGACGTAAAAAACGACCCTCTATGTGAAAACATAGGGGGTCTGTTTTTTGCTCTATCAAAGCTCGATCTCGCCGAACTCTTTTTCAAATGCCGCAACGCGGCGCTTTATCATCTGCTCAAGCTCACGATTTTTCGTTCTGCCCTCATACTCGGCGATATAGCCGAATTTCTCGAGCAGATCACGATCTATTCTCATTGTATAACGAGCTTTTTCGTCAAGCGGCATTGGAAAATCCTCCGTTTATGTAGTTGACAAAATTATATCTGCATTCTATTATTATGTGTAAGTTCGACTCATTTATAAATCAATTATGACTCATAAATGACTCAGTAAATGGAGGAGTAACAATGTATAAAAAGCTGTATTTTATGATGTTTAACCGCGTGACGGACGCCGTCAATGCTTTGAAAGAAGGGCGAAGCGAAGATGCGCTGCGTTCGCTTCAAGGCGCGCAGGAAGAAGCAGAGCAGATATTCATAGAAAACGGAGAAGACAGCAAATAAAAAGCGCCCCCTGTGCAGTTTTTCGCACAGGGGGTTTAGCTTGCATTATGTTGTTATATGTGATAATCTGTAATCGCACCCTATACGGGTGCGGGCGCTGCACAACGGCAGGCATAAGCTGACGGGAATCGAATTCCTACCGGTTTTGACGGGCTGCTTTTCACTCATGCCGCGTTAAAACCATTGCGAATACGCCAGTATTCCCTTCAGGCTTTGCCTTGCCTGAGCAAAAATCAGCTCCGTCAAAACTGCTTGCACCTGTCAGTAGTCAATTTTCAGGTGATTTTCGGCTTTCTTTGATGCAGATGGGCTTGACGCCCATCAAAGCAAAAAAGATGAAAAGCGCCGAAAAGGGGCACTGACAGGCGGCAGAAATCCGGTTCCAGTCAGCTTTAGCTACATCTCCGAAGAGGAGGTGAGGCAATGCGACTTACGATAACTCTGTCACTGCGAAAGCTGATAGTTCAGTTTATCATAAAGATTAAAAACCGCCACTCGGCCAAGTGACGGTTCTGCTTAAGTGACTTTTCACTTACTGGTACCTAACTTCAAGAGCTAACCGCGTGTCGCCGCGCTCTTTCTGCATCTATTATAGCGTCTGCCGCGATGTATGTCAAGGCAGGCTTTTTTAGAGGCGCATTGACGCTGATGCGGATACGGTAAGCGCGGTAGCCCGGTATCGACGCTGCGGAAAAAAACGATTTTGCATCGCACTACGGTATCGCGCACCCTTGCCTTCCCCTTCGAGGGGAAGGTGTCGGCGCAGCCGACGGATGAGGTGGATTTTCAGCGGGTGCTTTATTTATCCTCCGGCCAGGGGATGGGGGTCTGTCCCTTGTTGACGATAAGGTAGGCCTTCTGAGCGATGCGCGCCATGGGTGTGTCGGACAGGGAGTCGGAGTAAAACGCTTCAGTCACCGCACCGGGATGCGCAGCGTAAAACCTGCGGACCTTTTCCTCACCGTGGCAGTTCTTGCCGTACATTTTTCCCGTGCGTTTATCCATGGGCGAGGCGATGAGCTCGATGCCGAGCCTGTCGGTCATGGGCTTTACGACAAACTCCGGCGAGGCGGAGATCACGATGTCGTCTTTGCTGTGCTGCGCGCGGTACCACGGGGCTATCCAGCTCTCGTGCTCGTCCCAGTAGACTTTCAAGACGGAATCGATGTCGTCAATGCGGCGTACAAAGTGAAATATGTTCTCCTTGAGCGTCTCCTTGGGAATGAGCTTCAGCAGGTACGCAAGCCCTATGACGGCCATTCTCGGCAGCCACAGCAGAAGCTCCAGCGGATGCCGGCGCATGTACCAGCGCACAAAAGTCACCGACGAGTCTGGGTAAAATATCGTTTTGTCAAAATCGTATGTATTCATATGGTCATTTTACCTTATATATGCGATATGCGTTATAGACGGTCAGCATGAACACGAGCGTGTCCGCCACGACGGCGGCGATCATGCCGATGCTGCCGAATGCGGCCAGCAGCAAGACCGCGAGCTTTACGAGCGCCGCAAGCAGGAAGCCGAGCCTGACCGCATTGCTCGTTGCCTTGCATATGCGCAGCGCGAGCGGCAGCTTTCCGATATCGTCGCTCATGATGAGTATGCCGGACTTTGAAGCCGCGGCCTCGGCGCTCAGCGCACCCATTGCAACGCCGACATCCGCGCGCCTGAGTACCGCCGCGTCGCTCAGTGCGTCGCCTACGAACGCGAGCTTGCCCGTGTGCTTTTCCCGCAGGAGCTCACCGACGGCAACGACCTTGTCCTCCGGCATAAGCTCGGTCATAACATCCGAAACGCCGAGGGCGCGGCCAACGGCCTTGCCGACGCGGTCGGTGTCGCTAGTTAAGAGCACCGCCTTTTCAATGCCGAGGGAGTACAGGTCGCGCACAGCGTCCTTAGCGCCGTCCTTGACCCTGTCGTCGATAATGATATAGCCGTAGTATATTCCCGCTGCGGCGACGTGAACGACGGACAGGTGCCTGTCGGTTCGGTCGCATTTTATGCCGTTCGTGTTCATGAGCGCCGTGTTGCCGACGAGGACCTTGCGGCCATAGACCTCGGCTTCAACGCCGCGTCCGGCAAGCTCGCGCACGTTTTTGACGTGTTCCGGGTCAATATGCGTTGTGCTCGCTCTGCGCAATGACAGCGCGATCGGGTGATTTGAATAGCTCTCGGCCGCCGCCGCGAGCGATACGAGATCTGCGCTGCTTATACCTTTGGGCTCAACGCCCGTCACGGAGAAGCTGCCCTCGGTGACCGTGCCGGTCTTGTCCATGACCACCGTCGCCGACGCTGCGAGCTTCTCAAGCTCGTTCTTGCCGCGGATTACGATTCCGCGTCCTACGGCGGTGCTGAGTCCCGCGAAATATGCCATCGATGAGACGATGAGCGGCGCTGCAAACGAGGCCGAAGCGAGGAATATGAGCGCTCTGTGCGTCCACTCGAGCCAGTCGCCCGTGATGATCGAAGGAATAAAAGTCAGCGCTATTGCAAGGACTATTACAACAGGTGTGAATATTTTAGATATCCGCGCAAAACGTGCCTCGCGCTTTGAAACGCTTTTCGGTGCGTTCTCTACGATATCCGCCGTGCGCATGAGCGTTGAATTGTTGTACAGCCCCGTAACGCGTATCCTGAGCGTGGAGCCGAGGTTTACACAGCCGGAGACGACGTCGTTGCCGACGCCCACGTCGATGGGCTCGCGGTCGCCCGTGTAAGCCGAGGCATCGACCGAGCTGCTGCCGTCAACGATTATGCCGTCGAGCGGTATGAGCTCGTTTTTGCCGACGGTCATGACCGTTCCGGGGCGGATGCGCTCGGGTGATACCATGTTCATTTTTCCGTCCTGCTCGACGGCGACGTACTCGGGCCGCAGATAGGCCAGATACGGCGTGCGCTTGTGGTTCTTGCCGGCAAAAATGTGCTCAAAGCAGCTTCCGACGTTGAATGCGACGAGGACGAAAAATGCCTCGGTGAAGTTCTGCATGCAGCTTGTCCCGATGCAGGCGAGGACGATGAGCATGTCGTACGACAGCACCTTGCCGCCGAGAAGCTTTCTGCCTGCCTTGCACAGCGGAGAGAATGCCGCCGCTGCCACGGGTACAATGCCCATAACGAGCGTCAGCCACTTCGGAAGATTAACGTATGCCGCGCTTACCGCCGATGACGCGATAAACAGAACAAGAGCTATGATGAGCGGCAGCAGCTCGCGTTCAAGCTCGATGCGCGCTGTGTCGCGTCGGCGGATATCCTTATGCTTCATTGCGTGGCCTCCAAGAATAAATGTCAATATATAAAATGATACGCAATTATTTGCCCTCTGTCAAATCCGCATACACATAATTTTAATAAGATGCCTTATTCCTTGACATAATCTTTATCAAATGTTATGCTATAATATATTATTGTAGTAGGAGGTGCGCCGCGTGAGAGGCTCGATGCTCAAGGAGATACTTCAGGAGCAGGGCATAAGCATAAGCGAGCTTGCCCGAAGGCTGAACGTTTCCGCACAGACGCTTTACAGCATGGTAAAGCGCGATAATCAGAAGGTCGATTTCGACATGATGATGCATATCTGCAAGCAGCTCGACGTTCCGGTCGAGCGCCTGTGCGAGGATAACGCGCTGCCGAAAATGCCCGATCTGCGAGAGTGGCAGTTCATCGGCAAATACAGGAGACTGTCCGACAGCGGAAAAGAGCTTGTCGATATGGTCATCGACCATGAGCTGCGCCGCCGCGAGGAGATCCCCATGCAGCATGCCAAGGACAGCAGGGTCATACCTCTTTACCTTACTCCGGCTGCCGCGGGCTACGCGTCTCCTGCTCTCGGCGATGATTATGAAGACTACACGGTCGATAAAAACAGCGCCGCTGACTTTGCCGTGCGCATCGACGGCGACAGTATGGAGCCGTACATCCACGACGGCGATGTTGCTTTGTGCAAGCGCGGTGCTATAATCCACGACGGCGATGTAGGTCTGTTTTTCGTCGACGGTGACATGAAGTGCAAGCAGTATTGCCAGGATTACAGCGGCAACGTCCATCTTTTCTCGGCAAACCGTGACAGGAGCGACGCCGATGTGACTATCATGGCAAGCTCGGGCATCACGCTCATGTGCTTTGGCAAGGTGCTACTGGATAAGAGCATACCTCTGCCGGAAATACGGTGACGCTATGACATATGAAAATAAGCTGCCCAATGGCTTCGAGCCGGAAGCCGTCGACCTCGACAGCGATAAGAAGCTCAGAATAAGGCTTTATGCCGCGACGGGACTTACCGCCGCAGTGCTCATTGTGCTCGGTTGCCTCATAAAAAACATAAGTTTGCTGTTTGACGCATCGGGTTTCTTTGCGCTTCTCGGCAGGTTTGTCCTCATTATACTCATCATTGCCGCCTGCCTTGCGGGGCAGGAGTATTTAAGGTGCTTTATTATAGGCAGGCTCACCGGTAAGCCCGCGCGCGTCGTACGTGACAGGATGAGTGCGTGCATTGAATATAAATGCTGGCTTGACAAGCGCAGCTATATCATCATGAGCCTTGCACCGGCTCTTGCCGTGTGCCTTTTGACTATCGTTTTCATGCTCATTTTGCCCGATAAGCTTTTCTGGCAGTGCTATGTGATCTTCACCGTTAACCTTGCCGGGGCGACGGGAGACGCATATATCGCATACAGGCTTTTTAAGGAAAAGCGCGATGTGAGAATAAAAAACGAGGGATATAAAATATTGATTGCTACGGAGAAATAATATAGATGCAGATAAGCGACCAGATACTCGCCATGAAAGACGACTGCGTGAAGATCCGAAGAGATCTGCACAGAATACCCGAGATCGGCTTCGAGCTTCCGCAGACGCATGAATACATAAGACCGCTGATCGAGCAAACGCGGCCGGACGAGCTTAAGGTGCTCGCGGGCGTCGGCTTCAAAGCGGTGTACCGTGCCAAAGGCGCAGACCGTACGATAGCATTCCGCGCCGATATGGACGGCATGAAAAACACGGAGGAAAACCGTTTCCGATTCCGCTCACGCCATAAAGGCGTTATGCACGGCTGCGGACACGATGGACATATGACGATACTCCTGCTTCTGGCACGGTGGATATCGCTTAACCGTGACAAGCTCAAGTGCAACGTTGTTCTGCTCTTCCAGCCCGGAGAAGAGGGCTGGGGCGGCGCGCGGAAAATGATAGATGAAGGCGCGCTGACTGACCCAAAGGTCGACCGTGTTTACGGCCTGCACCTGTGGCCGACAGTGCCCAAGGGCAAGATCGGCATACGCTGGTCAAATCTCATGGCACAGACGAGCGATTTTGAGATAAGGGTCCACGGCAAAAGCGCGCATGCGTCCACACCGCAGATGGGTATCGACGCGATCGTTGTTGCGGCCGAGCTTATAACGATGATCCAGTCTGTCATAACGCGCGACGTTGATCCGCATCAGGATGCGCTCCTGACCCTCGGCAAGATCGTCGGCGGTACATCGCACAATGTCATTGCCGAAGAGGTCGTCATGAGCGGTACTCTGCGCGTTTTCAGCAATGACCTGTACGACAAGCTCATGCGCCAGATAATCGCGCTTTTAAAGGGGCTTGAGATGGCGACCGGCGCGGGGATATCCATGGAAACGATAGTCCACTATCCTTATGTCGCTAATCCTCGTCCGATGGTCGAGAGGTTTTACAGCGTGCTCGACTCGATGGACGATGTTGTTCTCGTCGAGCCTGTCATGGCGGCGGAGGATTTTGCCGAATATCAGCAGGAAGTCGAAGGCATGTTCATGTTTCTCGGCATAAACGGCGGCAGGGGCGGCGCGCCGCTGCACAGCAGCAAGTTCGATTTTGATGAGGAAGTGCTGCTCGTCGGAGTCGAGGCATTTAAAAGAATATTGGAGAGTGAAAATTATGCATGATGAAGTATCTATTGAGAAAAAAATGCCCAACAGGGTGGATGGTACGCTGCGTAAATTTGCGCTTCGTGTGCCGGAATGCATCTATAAATGCAGCGGCATACTCGTTTTCGGCAAGCGCATCAAATCGCTCATATTCTCGACCGACCTGAGCATTATCAGAAACGTCAACGCCGATGCTATCATGGCTGTGTATCCCTTCACGCCGCAGCCGGTCATAACCCAGGCGCTGCTCATGGCGGCGGATATCCCGGTGTTCTCCGGAGTGGGCGGCGGCCTTACGCAGGGACAGAGGGCGATAAACCTCGCCATGTTTGCCGAGATGCAGGGTGCAACGGGAGTTGTGCTCAATGACCCGACCTCTAACGAAGTGCTCTCGCTCGTGCGTCACACGGTCGATATACCCGTCGTAGTCACCGTTGCCAGAAAGGACACCGACTTTGAAGCCCGTCTGAAGGCCGGAGCGGATATCTTCAACGTTTCCGCAGCGGGCGACACGCCGGAGCTCGTGCGCAGAATAAAGGATGCGCATCCCGACGTGCCCGTCATTGCGACCGGCGGACCGACAGAGGAGAGTATTATGCAGACCATCGCGGCCGGCGCAAACGCCATAACATGGACGCCCCCATCCAACGGTGAGGTGTTCAAGGATATCATGGCGGCATACCGCGAAGGCAAGCCGCATCCGTGATCATTGCATAAGAAAAATCCCGAAGGAATTTTCCTTCGGGATTTTTAATGCGTATTTCAAATCATGCGGAGGCGGAGTAGGTGAAGCTCACGCCGGGGTAGCGGGTCTGAGGATCTATCCTCGAGCCGTTTATGTACATCTCAAAGTGCAGATGCGCGCCGGTGGACATACCGGTCGAGCCGACATAGCCTATGGTCTGGCCGCGGGAAACGGTCTGACCGACGGAGACTGCGCGAGAGGACATGTGTGCATAAAGCGTCTGCATGCCGTTGCCGTGGTCGATCATGACATAGTTGCCCCAGCCGCCGTTCCAACCGTCGGACGAGCGGATGACTGTGCCGGAGTCGGCAGCGTAGATCGCACTGCCGTAGCTTGCGCCGATGTCGGTGCCGCCGTGGTTTTTATATTCACCCGTTATGGGGTGCGTGCGCGGCCCCTGACGGCTCGTTATGTAGGTGCAGTAGCTTGGCCATACGAGATTACCGGTGCCAATGGTGCTGCCGCCGTTATTTCCGCCGTTGTTGTTATTGTTCTGCTGCTGGCGGTTGAGTTCTTCGACCTTCTTCTGAATGTCGGCATTGAGCTGCTTTTCCTGCTCGGAGAGCTGGCTTAAAAGCGAGGAATTGGAGCTTATATCGCCCTGCAAAGACGCGATGACCGCGGCCGCCTCGGCAATGTCCTTTTCCTGCTGAGCCTTGAGGGTCTCAAGCTCTGTCTTGC
This sequence comes from uncultured Oscillospiraceae bacterium, assembly GCA_934636655.1. Taxonomy (GTDB): domain Bacteria; phylum Bacillota; class Clostridia; order Oscillospirales; family Oscillospiraceae; genus F23-B02. Next base: position 12,322 of record CAKUAS010000020.1, on the reverse strand, counting down.
TGTCCTCCATCTCGGCCTTTGCCTGCTCATATTCGGCCTTGACGGCCTTGAGGTCCTTGACCGACTGGCGGTAAGCATCCTCAAGCTCCTTGTCGCTTCTCATGATATCGCCGATATCGTCGATGAGGCTCAGGAATTCACCGATGCTGTTTGCACCGAACAGGACCTCGAAATAGTTGTATCTGCCCGACTCCTCCATTGCGCGGACGCGGACCTGATATTTCTCAAGCTGGGCATCCGCGACCTTCTGAGCTTCGTCGACCTCCTTGGTCTTCTGCTCAATAAGCTGGGTGTGCAGCTCTATCTGTTCATTGAGATTGAGTATCTGCTTTACGGTGATGGCGTTCTTTTCATCCAGCGCGTTCTTTAGCGCTATCTGGTCGTTTTGCTGACCCTGAAGAGAATTGATCGTCGATTGCAGGCTGTTCTTCTGGCTTGTAAGCTGAGACTTCTGAGACTTCAGAGCGTCTATCTCCGACTGCGTCACGGCAAAAGCCGAAACGGACATGCACGAGAACATAACGCTCATTGTCATGACCAGAGCCATCGCAAAAGCAAAAAACTTTTTCATTTTTTTCTTCAGCATAATGATCTCCAATACAAATAGGTTAGTTACCATAACATTATACACCCAATGTCAAGCTGAGGTTGCATCCATGTTACGGACAGCATCTATTATGCCACAAAACGGCCTCGTCTTTGTTAATAAAGTATGATGAAAGTGTAAAAACACCCCCGGGGCGTCTGCCTCGGGGGTGCGGTAAATGTTTTATCAGAACAGGCCGTTTGCGGTAAAAATAGCCGCGAAAACAGTGGAAACAACGGTCATGAGCTTGATGAGGATGTTGATCGACGGGCCGGAGGTATCCTTGAACGGATCGCCTACGGTGTCGCCGACGACAGCAGCCTTGTGGGCATCGGAGCCCTTGCCGCCGTGGTGGCCTTCCTCGATGTACTTCTTTGCGTTATCCCATGCGCCGCCGGCGTTGGACATGAACATTGCCATCATGACACCGGAAACGAGGGAGCCTGCCAGCAGACCCGCAAGAGCGGTCGAGCCGAGAATGAGGCCGACTGCCAGAGGAGCAACAACTGCCATGATACCGGGAACGAGCATCTCCTTCAGAGCTGCGGTGGTGGAGATAGCGACACAGGTCTTGTAGTCGGGCTTTGCTTTGCCTTCCATGATGCCGGGAATCTCACGGAACTGACGGCGAACCTCCTCGATCATGCTGTAGGCAGCCTTGGAAACGGAGTCCATGGTCATTGCCGAGAACACGAACGGAAGCATACCGCCGATGAGAAGACCGATAACGACGGTGGGGCTGGTCAGCGCAACCTCGGAAGCGTCCAGACCGGTAGCCTGAGTGAAGGATACGAACAGAGCCAGTGCGGTCAGAGCAGCGGAACCGATAGCGAAGCCTTTGCCCATTGCCGCGGTGGTGTTGCCGACTGCGTCGAGCTTGTCGGTGATCTCGCGGACGGAGTGGTCAAGGCCGCTCATCTCTGCAATGCCGCCGGCGTTGTCGGCTATAGGACCGTAAGCGTCAACAGCAACGGTGATGCCGGTGGTGGAGAGCATGCCGACTGCCGCAAGAGCGATGCCGTACAGGCCTGCGAACTTGTATGCCAGGAAGATACCGACGCAGATGAGGATGACGGGAACCCAGGTGGACATCATGCCGACTGCGGTGCCGGAGATGATGGTGGTAGCGGAGCCAGTCTCGGACTGCTGAGCGATCTTCTTAACGAACTTGTAGTCGCCGGAGGTGTAGACCTCGGTGACGATACCGATAACGAGGCCGACAACGAGGCCGGAGACGATAGCTATAGCCGGACCGTAGCTGTTCAGCATGACCTTGCTGAGGATGACGGATGCTATAACGACGAGAAGGGCGGAAACATAGGAGCCCATCTTGAGTGCCTTGTGGGGGTTCGAGCCTTCCTTACCGCGTACAAAGAAGGTAGCGATGACGGAGGCGAGAATGCCGCATGCCGCGATGACCAGCGGGAAGATAACGGTGAACTCGGTGAACTCTGCAATGACGGAAGCAACTGCACCGAGGGTCATTGCGGAGATGATAGCGCCGACATAGCTCTCGAAGAGGTCTGCGCCCATGCCTGCGACGTCGCCTACGTTGTCGCCGACGTTATCTGCGATAACGGCGGGGTTGCGGGGGTCGTCTTCGGGGATGCCAGCCTCGACCTTACCGACGAGGTCTGCACCGACGTCAGCAGCCTTGGTGTAGATACCGCCGCCGACACGCGCAAACAGAGCGATCGAGCTTGCGCCGAGGGAGAAACCGAACAGAACGTTGGTGTCATTGAAGATAAGGAACAGAACGGATGCGCCGAGAAGGCCGAGGCCGACAACGCACATGCCCATGACAGAGCCGCCGGAGAAGGCAATCGACAGAGCCTTGTTCATGCCGCTTTCGCGAGCTGCGTTTGCGGTGCGGACGTTAGCCTTGGTAGCAACGTTCATGCCGATGTAGCCTGCGAGAATGGAGAACAGCGCGCCGAACAGGAAGCACAGTGCGGTTATCCAGCTGCCGAGGCCGAGGCCGATGGCTATAAACAGAACTACGACGAAGATCGCGAGGATCTTGTACTCTGCAAAAAGGAACGCTTTTGCGCCGTCATTTATTGCGGCTGCGATTTCCTTCATGCGCTCGGTACCTGCGTCCTGCTTGGAGACGAATGCTATCTTGTAGAAAGCAAACAGCAGAGCGACCACTGCGAGAGCAGGTGCCAGGAACTTAAGGGATTCCATAAAATTCACTCCTATTAAATTAATTACGGATTTCAGCACGAGCTGCAACGATTTTGCTGTTTAAATGTCGTTAACAACTCGTTTATGTATTTTATACTATTGTAGGTAAAAAATCAATTTTAAAATCAGCGACTTTCGTTCAAATTCAACAAATTTATCAATTTTTACGAAAGATAAGAGAAAAAAAGGCTCAAGGTGTGCAAAACACACAAAAATGCACCGACTCGGGTCAAAACACTGATATTTATATCACAAAGATGGCCCGATTTTGGACAAAGTTTCGGGAAAACTCGAAAAATGTCTTTTGCGCGTATAGTACATTTTCGCCAAAGTGATTAAAAATTATTAAATTGTTCAAAAAATTAATATTGGAAAATCGCGAAGTCGTGGTAAAATAAAATGATATTATACATTCTATTTAGGGTTAGGGAGGCTTGTATATGCTTCTTAAGATATTTGCCGCTATCGGAGCCGGAGGAAGCGTGCTGCACACACTGATATCAGGCGCGTCCGGAGGCGCGCTGAAGGTCACGGGCGAGCTGCTGCTGCGCTTTGTCGAATATTTCTTCGGTGCGCACATTGTATATGCGCTTGCCATGCTTCTGGCAACGGAGCTGTTTATAGATAAAAATAAGCCGCAGGAAAAGCCGTCGAAGTTCTGGCTGTGGCATCTGCACGCGGTCGCGGATCTGCTGGTGTTCTATGCGCGCGCGGATGTTTCGATAAGCGGAATGGAGCTTATCCCAAAGGATACGCGCTATCTCATGGTCTCGAACCATCGCTCGCTTGCAGACCCCGTAGTCATGGTCAATAAAATGCCCAAGGAGGAGATCACGTTTATCTCAAAGCCGGGCAACCTCAAGATACCCATCATCGGCAAGGTCATGCACAAGTGCGGCTGCCTGCCTCTGGACAGGGAGAATAACCGCGAGGCGCTCAAGACCGTGAAGGCAGCGACCGAGTATATAAACAAGGACTACTGCTCGGTAGTCATCTATCCGGAGGGCACGCGCAGCAAGCAGGAGAACATGCTGCCCTTCCACGCGGGCTCGTTCAAGATCGCTCAGAGGGCGGATGTGCCCGTCGTTGTCGTCGCGCTTCGGAATACAGACAAGGTCGCGCACAATTTCCCGCTTAAAAAAACGAATATATACATAGACGTCCTCGGCGTTATCGACGCCGAATACGTCAGGGAGCATAAAACGAAGGACACCGCGCAGCTTGCTCAGGAAATGATAGAGAGGAAGCTTGCGGAGGAAAAAGAAAAGGAGGGCTCTGCCGCTAAATGCTGAAACTTCTGAAGCTGTTCAGGTATCTGAGCGCGAAGGAATGGCTGTTTTGTCTGTTCAGCCTCGTGTTCGTGTTCGTTCAGGTCGTGCTCGATCTTATGATACCCGACTATATGTCCCGGATAACGACGCTTATCGAAACTCCCGGCAGCGCAATCGGCGAGGTCTGGAGTGCCGGCGGAATGATGCTGCTGTGCGCGTTCGGAAGCCTCGTTTCTTCTGTTGCTGTGTGCTTTTTTGCCTCGCGCATCGCGGCTAATTTCTCAAAGCGTCTGAGAAGGGAAATGTTCTACAAGGTCGAGAGTTTCACTCTCGAGGAAATAAACGCATTTTCAACCGCGAGCCTTATCACCCGTTCGACAAACGATGTATCGCAGGTGCAGATGATGGTCGTCATGTCGCTTCAGGTAGTTGTCAAAGCTCCGCTCATGGCCGTCTGGGCGATCATGAAGATCGCCGGCAAGGCATGGCAGTGGTCGCTGGCAACAGGCATCGCGGTCGTGCTGCTTGTTGCGATATTGAGCATCGCCATTGTGCGCACATTCCCGCGATTTAAGCGCATCCAGTGGTTACAGGACTCGCTCAACCAGGCGGCGCGCGAAAACCTCACCGGTATCCGCGTCGTGCGCGCGTATAACGCCGAGGCGTATCAGGAAAAAAAGTTTGAAAACGTAAACACCGAGCTTCTTGAAAATTCGCTGTATGCAAACCGCACCATGACGCTTTTAAGCCCGTTCATGGGGCTTGTCATGAACTGTCTCAATATGTCGATCTACTGGATAGGCGCCGTGCTCATAAGCTCGGTCGCCGCAAGCGGAGCGGCAGGCATCGCTGCGCGCGTGGATATCTTTGCGGATATGATAGTGTTCATGTCCTACGCGATGCAGGTCATTATGAGCTTTATCATGATCGTCATGGTAATTATCATTATGCCGCGAGCTCTCGAGGCGGCAAAGCGTATAAGCGAGGTGCTCGCAACGCAGCCGAAGGTAGTAAGCGGTACGGTCACCGATTCCGGCGAGGTTTCCGGCACTGTCGAATTCAAAAACGTGAGCTTCACCTATCCCGGCGGCAGTGGAAACGTTCTGAGCAATGTGAGCTTCAAGGCCGATAAGGGCGAAACGGTCGCGTTCATAGGCTCGACGGGCTCTGGCAAGACTACGCTCATGAACCTCATTCCGAGGTTTTATGACGCAAGCGAGGGCGAAGTGCTCGTCGACGGCGTGAATGTCAAGGATTATGACCTTGAGTCGCTCTACGCCAAGATAGGCTATGTTTCGCAGAAGGCCGTCATGTTCACGGGAACTATAGAGGATAACGTTGCCTTCGGCCGCAATGCCGATAAGGGTATGCTCGGCGAGGCGCTCGAGATATCGCATTCGGCCGATTTCGTATCCGAGCTTGAGGATAAGGAAAAGGCGCACATGGCCCGCGGCGGCACGAACTTTTCCGGCGGCCAGAAGCAGCGCCTTTCTATCGCACGCGCTCTGTGCCGCGATGCGGAGATACTCATTTTTGATGACACCTTCTCAGCGCTCGATTTCAAGACCGACAGAGAGCTTCGTGATGCGCTGAAATCGCGCACCGCAGGTCAGACCAAGCTCATCGTTGCCCAGCGCATCGGAACGATCATGTCCGCAGACAGGATCGTTGTCCTCGACGAGGGGCACGTTGTCGGTATGGGAACTCACCGCGAGCTCCTTAAAACCTGCGAGGTCTATCGTCAGATAGCGCTCAGCCAGCTTTCAGAGGAGGAACTTGCCATATGAGACACGGACCACCGGGACGCGGCGCGGACGAGAAGCCCAAAAACGTAAAAAACTCGATGCTTGAGCTGCTGCGGTATCTGAAGCCGTGGTACAAGCCCATTATCATTTCGCTCATATTCAGCCTTGTCGGAACGTTCTTGACGATAATCGCGCCCGATAAGCTCGCAGACCTTACAAATAACATAAGCGACGGGCTGAAAACTGGCATAGATATGGACCTTATCGTAAAGTCCATACTGATAATCCTTGCGATCTACATAAGCGCAAACCTCGTCACCTGCGCGTCGAGCTATATCATGATAACCGTCATGCAGAAGCTCGCGTGGAGCATGCGCACGAGCATAAGCCACAAGATAAACAAGCTGCCGCTGAAGTTCTTTGATAAGACCACTGTCGGCGATGTGCTCAGCCGCATCACAAACGATGTCGACACGATATCTTCGGCATTAAACTCCAGCATAACGACGCTCGTTCAGGCAGTTGTGCAGTTTGTCGGCGTAACCGTAATAATGTTTGCCACCAGCGGCCGCCTGGCGCTGACCGCCATCGGATCGTCGATACTCGGCTTTGTACTGATGTTCTTTATCGTCTCGCGCTCGCGCAAATACTTCCGCCAGCAGCAGCAGAATCTCGGCGATATGAACGGCCACGTCGAGGAGATGTACTCGGGGCACAATATCGTCAGAGCCTACGGCGCTATCGGACAGTCGAAGGCCGAATTTGACCGCATAAACGATAATCTTTACAACAGCGCGTGGAAGTCGCAGTTTTTCAGCGGACTTCTCATGCCGCTCATGGGTTTTGTCGGCAGCTTCGGATATGTCGCCGTCTGCGTCGTGGGCGCGGCGCTCACAATGGACGGCAGCATTCGCTTCGGCACGGTTATCGCGTTTATAAGCTATGTAAAGCTGTTCACAAACCCGTTGAGCCAGATATCTCAGGCTGTAAGCAGCCTCATGTCCGCCGGAGCTGCCGGCGAGCGCGTGTTCGGCTTCCTCGGCGAGAAGGAAATGCCCGACGACAGCGGCTGCACCGAGCATATAGATCACGTCCGCGGCAAGGTCGAGTTCGACCATGTCCGCTTCGGCTACGACGCTGATAAGCCTGTCATAAACGACTTCTCGGCCGAAATAGACCCCGGACAGAAGGTCGCCATAGTCGGCTACACCGGTGCGGGCAAGACCACGATGGTAAATCTCCTTATGCGCTTTTACGAGCTGTGGAGCGGACAGATCAAGATCGACGGCGTACCCGTTTCCGAGATGCGTCGAAGTGATGTGCATGCCATGTTCGGCATGGTTTTGCAGGACACATGGCTGTTTGACGGAACGTACCGCGAGAACATCGCCTACGGCAAGGAGGGCGTCACCGATGAACAGATCGAGGCCGCCTGCAAGCTCGTCGGCATGGATCACTACATACGCACCCTGCCCAATGGCTACGATACGGAGCTCAACGACCGCAGCAGCCTCTCGGCAGGTCAGCGCCAGCTTCTGACCATCGCGCGCGCAATGGTCGAAAATGCGCCGATGATAATCCTTGACGAGGCCACGAGCTCGGTCGATACGCGCACAGAGGTGCTTGTCCAGAAAGCAATGGACCGTCTTACTCGCGGCAGAACGAGCTTCGTTATTGCCCACAGGCTGTCCACTATCCGCGACGCGGATCTCATCCTTGTAATGGACAAGGGCGACGTTGTCGAAAGCGGTACGCATGAAGAGCTGCTTGAAAAGGGTGGCCTGTATAAAGAGCTGTACACCAGCCAGTTTGAAGTAAGTGAGGGACAGCAGTGAAAAAAGTTGCACTTATAACCGGCTCCTCGCGCGGCATCGGCAGAGCATGTGCCGATGCTCTCGCGCGCCGTGGCTATGCCGTGTGCATAAATTACATCGAGCGGCAGGATAAGGCCGAGGAGCTTTGCCAAAAGCTCCTCTCCGAAGGCTTTGAAGCCATGACGTTCGGGGCCGATGTTTCCGACCGTAAGGCCGTTCACGAGATGGTCGTGGCCGTGCGAAACCGATTCGGCGAGGTGACGCTGCTTGTAAATAACGCCGGTATCGCGCGCCAGAGCCTGTTTCAGGATATCAGCGAGGAATACTGGCGCAGAATATTTGATGTAAACCTGAACGGTGCGTTCAACACAATTCAGGAAGTACTGCCGAGCATGCTTCAGGAGCATTCGGGCTGTATCGTGAATATATCCTCGATTTGGGGCCTGCACGGTGCGTCCTGTGAGGTCGCGTATTCGGCCACGAAGCACGCTATCATCGGGCTCACGCGTTCGCTTGCAATGGAGCTTGCGCCGTCGCACATCCGCGTAAACTGCGTCGCGCCCGGGGTTATAAACACCGATATGGTGCAGGTGCTCGGACGCGAGACTCTGGACATGCTTGCCAAAGATACGCCCCTCGGCAGGCTCGGAAAGCCCGAGGATATCGCCGAGGCAGTAGCGTTTTTAGCATCCGACAGCGCATCGTTCATCACCGGTCAGGTCCTCTGCTCCGACGGTGGGTTTTCAGAGGCGCATTAAGGTTGTACCGATACGTTTATTGCGGCAGCCCGGTATCGAAACATTGGTATAAACCGCGGGTGCCTCGCTTCCCGTGGGTGCGGTGCTGACTTGCGGCAGCTCGGTGCTGTTTAACCGCCAGGTAATGAGATACCTCGGCGCAAATGCGCTCTCGGTCTACGGCCCGATCATACAGGTCAGCACATTTGTCCAATGCTGTGCTTACAGTGTCGGTCAGGCGGCTCAGCCCATCATCTCCACCAACTTCGGAGCAGGTAAGCGCGACAGAATAAATGAAACGCTGCGCCTGGCTCTGCTGACAACGGCACTCTTCGGCATGTTCTGGACGGCACTGAGTATGGCCTGTCCGAACCTGTATGTCCGCATTTTCATGAGCCCGACGCCGGAAATACTCGCTATGGCCCCGGGCATCATCCGCACATACGCGCTGTCGTTCCTGCTTCTGCCGTTCAATATCTTCTCAACTTACTATTTCCAGGCTATAATGAAGCCAATGGCGGCATTTGCTGTGTCGGTAGCGAGAGGACTTGTGATAAGCGGAGCGCTCATAATGCTGCTGCCGCTGTTCGGAAGTGCCGATCTGTTGTGGTATGCCATGCCGATCACGGAACTCGTTGTAATGATCTACGCAGCATCGGCAATAAAAAAATATTCGAAGGCGCATTGAGGCCGCAGTGTTACATTGGCGCAATGAAAAACCGAGAGTGCAGATGAAATCTGTACTCTCGGTTTTGTACTTACATTGACTTTTTGGTCATTGCGATGCTTGTCGGGTAAACTGCACTGTAAAATCGCAATTAAAAAGGAAAGCCCATAGGAGTGAGCTTGCTCATTGCCTCGTTGGTGGCGTTCTCGCTCTGGGTGATAGCCTCGTTGACCGCGGCAACGATCATGTCCTGAAGCATCTCAACATCATCGGGATCGACCGCCGAAGGGTCTATTTCGATGCTCTTGAGTGCGCGAGTACCGATCATGGTCGCCTTGACAGCGCCGCCGCCGACAGTGGAGGTGAACTCCTTGCTCTCGAGCTCCTGCTGCATCTTCATGAATTCTTCCTGCATCTTCTGGGCCTGCTTCATCATGTTGCCGCCGCCCATACCGCCGCGAAATCCGCCTTTTGCCATATTAAAATTCCTCCTAAATTATTATACGAAAATTATACAAAACGAGTTTCTTTGAATTTTCTCAGTTCTTCGATGTCTCTTTTGGGTTTGCTGTTATCTTCGTGCAGCTCGGAGATCGTGATCTTCAGGCTGCGCCCCGTGATTGCGTTTGCCGCCTCGCGCAGACGCATGAGCACCGCCTGATTGTTCACGGCATTGAAGAAAAATCCGGGCACTACCTCGAGCGCAAGCGTATCGTAGCTCACATTGCAGCGCGTTTGTACGGGGTTAGTCAGTATCGGTATCACACCGCGCGGCAAATCGTCCTCTGCCTTTTCGACTATCGCCGTCCACAGCGCTTCGCTGTCCTGCGGCGCGTTGGCGGCGCTTGCCGGAGCGTCGGGATTCAGGTCAACAGGTGAGGCCTTGTCCAGAAGATCGTCCTCCGGCTGATACTCGGCAAATTCCGCGGGGTCGAGCTCGTCGGCCGGATCGGCTTCATAGCGCGGCTGCGGCACCGGCGGTTCGTCAAGATCAAACGGCGGCTCGTCGAGTGTGGAGCGGAACTCCTCATCGTCCTCCGCGACCGCCGGCACCGCCTGTCGGACCGGCGCGTGTTTTATATCCTCCTCGATGCGCGATATTCTCGCGCGAAGCTCATCAACGCCCTCTGTAAGGCGAGGATCGCACAGAGCTATTATGCACAGCTCGGCCGTGAGCTTTGCGCTTTTAGAATCGCGGATCTTGAGAAGATAGTCCGAGACCGTGTTTATGCGGTTTATGAGCTCGGCCTTTGTGAGCTTTTTGCAGAAAACATTCAGAATATCGCGGCTGAAGCGACCGGAGATGAGGTCTGCGCCGGCCTTTGGCGCAACAGAAAGCATAAGGCAGTCGCGCAGAAGAGTGTTTGTTTCATACAGCAGCGTCGAGGGATCTTTCCCGTCGCGCCAGAGCTGGTCGAAGAGCTTAAGCGCCTCGTCGGTGTTCCCCTTGACTGCGTAATCCAGCAGCTGCGCCGTGCGGCGGTTGCCGGTCAGTCCCATAGCCGAGTATACGGCATCGGTGTCGATATCGCTCTCGCCCGAGCACTGATCGAGCAGCGACAGCGCGTCGCGCATGCCGCCCTCGGCAAGCCCTGCGATGAGCTCGGCCGCACTGCGCTCAAGATGCAGGCCTTCGCATTTCGCGACATGCTCAAGGTGATCGGCTATAAGCTGTGCGTCGAGGCGCTTGAAGCTGTGCCGCTGGCAGCGCGAGAGTATCGTTGCCGGGACCTTGTTGAGCTCCGTCGTCGCGAGGATAAACACAAGGTGCTCTGGCGGCTCCTCAAGAATTTTCAGCAGAGCGTTGAACGCCGCTGTCGACAGCATGTGAACCTCGTCGATGATGTACACGCGCTTTTTGACCGAAACGGGGGAAAACACGGCCTCCTCGCGCAGCTGACGGACATTATCTACGCCGTTGTTTGACGCGGCGTCGATCTCGACAACATCCATGATGCTGCCGTCCTCAATGCCGAGGCAGGCAGGGCATCTGCCGCAGGGGTTGCCGTTTTCCGGGTGCTCGCAGTTGAGCGCCTTGGCAAGGATCTTCGCGCAGGTGGTTTTGCCCGTGCCGCGTGTGCCGATGAAAAGGTAGGCATGCGATGTTCTGCCCGTGGATATCTGATTTTTAAGCGTTTCCGTAATGTGCTTTTGCCCGACGACCTCGTCAAAGGTCTTGGGACGCCACTTTCGATATAAAGCCTGATACATAAGCATTATCCCGTGATAAATATAATGCGGCCATTGACAAGACTGCACACCCAACTTTGAAAACTGACATATGCCCGTTACGCCGGCAGCCGGCTCAGAACCGGCACCCTCACGGCACACGAAAAGCACCGCTTAATGCTGCTCGGTTCCCCGCCTGACATGGTTCACGGGTTTCCGTTGCGCGAGACCGGCTCGTCAACGCTGCTTACCGGTGTCAGACGACACATGACAGATCCTATGTTGGGAATTCATTCCTGCTGTAGCGGATTGCAGGTTACAGGGCACCGCTGGCTCCCCAACTAGTGCAGCCTTGTCAAAAGCCGCGAAAGTATTATAACTCAAATTAACGATATAATCAACAAATATTTTCTTTACTTTTCTGAAAAGTGTGTTATAATACTAAAGCTGATAGTACATGGGCCCGTAGCGCAGCTGGGAGCGCGTTCGGTTCGCATCCGAGAGGTCGAGGGTTCGAATCCCTTCGGGTCCACCATAAGTCCACCGTAATTTTGATAGAATTGCGGTGGACTTTTTCTATGCCCAAAAACCGCTTGAAATAAGTCGTTTCAGATGTTTCAGCACATAAGCGAACCCCGCTGCAGGCAATTCTGCGGCAGGGTTTTGTGCTTTATATGGGTTTTGTGGCTTTTTTGTCGTTGTAATCGTTAAACAGCTGGGGTAATCGTTAAACAGCCGAGTTCTGATAATACTCCTTATGAGAAAATCGGCGATGAAGTACATCCTTTGGATACTCCCTTTGATAATCCCGAAAGCTGGGAGTGGATTCGATTTAAAGATTTAGTCGACTATTCGATGGGAAAAACGCCTCCGCAGAAAGAGACAGAATATTGGAGCGATACCACGCTCCCTTGGGTTTCTATTGCGGATTTGGTGGCAGATGGGACTGTGACCATTACTAAAGAGTGTGTCAATCAAGGGTAACACTCTTAACTCGGATATCTTAAATCGGAAATCTCCCTGTTCGTCAAGTTTGTATAAACGCAGGCATTGCTTGCCAAGTGTAACGTCTCAGACGCGGCTTCTTCTTTTCAATAAATGCCTGTGGCTGCACAAGCAGAAAATCAAATCCCATCATTCTTCCGC
>CAKUAS010000019.1 GCA_934636655.1 uncultured Oscillospiraceae bacterium | reverse complement strand
ATGCTCGCCGCCGAGCGCGCCGAGAGCCAGCGGATCATAGCCCGCTTTCAATGCGCTATACGCGAGATATGCCGCCGCAGCGCAACTACATATTACGGCTGGTGCTGCGACGTATGCTGCATGCACGGCGAAAACTGCAGGGGCGACAGCTGGTGCAAGAAGTTTTGGCCGAGGAAGGTAAAGGACGATGCCTGAATATTTTAACTGCCTTTACTGCGGCAAGCCTGCTGTCCGAAACTCCTCGCGGCAGATATATTGCCCGCGATGCCGCGCCGAACGGGAGCGGCAGTATAAGCGCGACACTGCGCGAAAAAAGCGGGAAGAGATGCGAAAGGCCATGGTGCCCCTCGATGCGCCGACGATCCGCTGCGCCGAATGCGGCGGCCTGACGCCGGGCGGCCACAACCGCAAATACTGCCCGGCGTGCGCGAAAAAACGCGCCAAGGAGAGAATGGAAGCGGCCAACGCCGGGCGGTACCGGTATACGCCGAATAAGAAGCCGCAGGCCGAGGAAAAGCATTATACGCGTCCTCGCCGCACGGGGCTGCTATTCGATCTCAGCGGCAAGGATCTCGCCGAGGTGGCTTTAGAAGCAAAAACGCTGGGCATGTCGTACGGCGAATACACCTCCGCATGCTTCGGCGGCACCATAGAAAAGAAACTGATCATGCAGGGCATCAGCCGCGAGGAGGCGGGCAAGATGATCGCGAACGCCAAACGCAAGAAGGCCCGCGCCAAGAAGAAAAAAGCAAGCTAAGCGTAATGCTTAGCTTGCCGGTTGAGATATGCGCAGAGGTTTACTGCACATATCTGAGCCGAAAGGCCATATATCCCACTCTGTCGCTTTCCGCCGAGCGGCAGAGCATACAAAATACACACAGGCGGGCGCTGCCGGAGGGCAAATCAATTCTCTTGATCTTTGCCTCTTTTCCTTCTATTGACATTTTGCTTCCTTTTCTCTTAACCACCGCGCCCTCCGGCAGCGTTTAGAAAGTTCACCTCATCCGTCGCCTGCGGCGACACCTTCCCCTCAAGGGGAAGGCAAGGACAACAGCTTTCACTCAAGGGGGAAGGCTGTATACATTAAATAATAAACGCGCGTGCGCGCGTTTCTGATTGGACCTTTTACAGCCTAAGTTTACGGCAAGGGATAAAAAGATGGTGAAGATAGTGGAATACAAGATCATATCGGGCAACGTCATCGAGATCAAAAGGTGCCGTATGCCGGTCGGGAGTCAGCCCGGCCGCAAACGCGCACCGAGAAAAGCCGGAACGACTTCGTTGAAGAAAATCAAACAGAATGAAAGGGCGGCAGAAAGGCAGCTTGCAAGGCAGATAAGCACGAACTTCGGAACAGGCGACTTGTTTCTGACGGCAAAGTATTCGGATGCTCGCTTGCCGCAGACGCTTCAGGAGGCCAAGAAAGAAATAGCAAAGTTTTTGAGAAACCTCGGCCGGGCATACAAAAAGGCCACGGGGAAGAAGCTGCGCTGGATCCTGTGCACCTCGGAAACATCATCGAAAACCGGGGAAAAGGTTAGGCTTCACCACCACATCATCATGGATAGGGTGGACTACGATCTTATCTGCCGCTACTGGCCGGCGGATGAGCTGCGCTATGAGATCCTAGACGGCCGCAAGGATCACACCGATTTAGCCAAGTACATAATCAAAAACGGATCGGGGACTCCGAACGAGAAAAAATGGAGCTGCTCGCGCGGACTGGATAAGCCGATATACACCGAGCCTGTGCCGGTATCGGATTTTGAGATAAAAACGCCAAAGGGCGCGACGGTGAAGGAGAAGTACGTTTACATCGATGAGGATTACGGCGCAGCTTCGGCATATCTGCGGGCGGTTCTGGATGAAAAGCCGGTGGTTCGAGGCGGCAGGATCATCATGCGCCCGCGAAAATAGCTTTTCCGACACGGCAAGGCGCGCAATATGCGCGCGATACATTGAAAGGCGGCGAGGAAAACGGCGTACAAAAAGCTTCAGGGCGTCAAGCTTCCGAAGAAAAAGCAGATGCTTGTGCGCGCAATATGCCTGAACTACGCGGACAGGCCAAAATGGGAGCAGGATAAAATACAGCGGCTGTGCGATGAATGCGCAGGCGCATATTCCGCTGCGCTTTTCGAGCTTATGACAACGGAAAGATCAATACAGCAGGTTTGCAACGTGCACCATGTTTCGCCGAGCAGAATGTACGATTTTCGTAGGAAATTCAACGAGAAATGGTTCAAAAAGAAAAAATAAAAGTTCGTAAAAATGAGCGGTCCCCTTGATTTAGAATATAAGTCGAGGGGAGTGTTTTTTTATGAGCAACAGCCGGAACGTAGCCGGACGGCCGAAGAAATACAGTCCTGCGGCTTTCCGAAAGGGCGTAAACAAATACTTTGCGACAATAAGCCGCGAGAAGGCGCTTAAGGAAAAGGTGTGCATCGGAACAGACGATGACGGCAAGGATATCTACAGATGGGAGCCTGTAAAAAACGCCTTGGGCGAGGACGCCACGGTGATCGAATATTTTCAAAGGCCGTCCGTTTCCGGGCTGTGCGGCTATCTGCATATGCACCGGGACACCTTCAACGAATACTCACGGCACGAGGACTACGCGGATATCTGCGCGGCGGCGAAAAACGAGATAGAGGCCTACCTGTGCTCGCAGCTGGGCTCGGGCAAGGGCGACAGCGGCATTATCTTCAACCTTACGCACAACTTCGGCTGGAAGAACAAAATCGAAGTCGAGGCCGGGGAGGAGACGCGAAAGAGCATGGAGAAAACGGCCATGACGACGGACGAAAAAATAAGCTGGCTGCTTGCGCACGGCTATAACATACCTGGCCTTGAGGGAGAAAAAGAAGATGGCGGATAAGCTCCCGGCCGGGCTGTTCGAGGCGGCATATTGGTACGAAGGCCTCAAGGAACGGACGAACGAAACGTTCATGCCGCTTTATTTCGATAAGCACCGCATCCTCGTCCTCAAGGGCGGCGGCGGCAGCGGCAAGAGCATATTTGCCGGGCAGAAGATCCTCGAGCGCGTGACAACGGAGCCGGGGCACAGGTGGCTCGTGTGCCGAAAAGTCGCAAAGACACTGCGAGAAAGCTGTTTCCAGCAGCTGAAGGAGCAGGCATGTGAGCTGTACCCCGATAAAGTGAAATTCATTCCGCGCGGCAAAGGCGGCGACATGTACATTCTGTTCGAGAACGGCAGCGAGATCGTATTTGCCGGGCTCGACGACGTTGAAAAACTCAAATCCATCTACAACATCACGGGCGTGTGGATCGAAGAGGCCAGCGAGATCACGGAGGCGGACTTCAACCAGCTGGATATACGATTGAGAACGGAGTTTCCGTTCTACCTGCAAATGATCCTTACGTTCAACCCAATAAGCATTCAGCACTGGCTGAAAAGACGTTTTTTCGACAGGAACGATCCGCGCGTGAGGACGCACGAGAGCACATACAAGGACAATCGCTTCCTGATACCCGAATCGCGCGAGACACTTGAGAGCTTCAAGGACACCGACGAATACTACTACCAGGTCTACTGCCTGGGCATGTGGGGCACATCCGGCAGAACGGTGTTTGACGGCAAGGCCGTAAACAGGCGGCTTCAGGAGCTGAAGGCACCCGAGAACACAGGGCTTTTCGAATACGACTACGACGGGCTAAAGATATCGGATATTCGGTGGACGAACGACAAGAGCGGATGCACCCGCGTATATAAAGCACCCGAGGCCGGCGCGCCGTACGTTATAGGAGCCGACACGGCGGGCGAGGGCAGCGACTTTTTCGTCGCGCACGTTATGGATAACCGCACAGGCGAGCAGGCAGCCGTGCTGCGAGGACAGTTTGACGAGGATGTGTTCGCACATCAGCTTTACTGCCTGGGCAGATACTACAACACGGCGCTCATAGGCGTTGAAACAAACTTTTCGACGTACCCAATAATGGAGCTTGAGCGGCTGGGCTACCCCAAACAATACGTCCGCGAGACGGTAGACGACTACACGCACAAGCCAAAGCAAAGCTACGGCTTTTTAACAAACGGCAAAACGAGGCCCGTGATCATCGCGGAGCTGATAAAGGCGGCGAGGGAGGATATAGGCAGCATAAACGATGAGACAACGCTGCTTGAGATGCTATCCTTCGTGCGAAACCCCGAAAATCTCCGGCCGGAGGCCGAGCCGGGAGCGCACGACGACTGTGTTATGGCGCTGGCTATAACGCAGCACATACGCCCGCAGCAGGAATACATATCAGCACCTGCGGAGGGGCAGGGGCGCAAGTGGACAAAGTCCATGTGGGAGGACTATGAGAATGCATCACCCACGGAGCGGGAGATGCTGATAAAAAAATGGGGCAGACCCATGAGGTGAGAAGATGAAAAAGACCGACAAAAGCAAGCTTCGCCTGTGGCAGGACAGGCTTCAGACCAACGAGGCGGCCTATCAGGACGAAATAGACAAAATGGACGGCCGAGAGGAGCTGTACGCCGGGCAGAAGACCCTGAGACCGATCGTGCAGGGCGAGCGGAAAACGCAGGCCGTGCACGTTCGGAACATCTGCGCAGAGCTCATCGAGGCTCAGACGGACAGCAACATACCCCAGCCAAAGGTCACGGCACGCCGCGAGAGGGACGAGGACAAGGCAAAGCTTATCGAGGATATGCTGAGAAACGAGCTCGACAGGATGCCGTTTGAGCAATTAAACGACGTTATGGAGCGCACAGTGCCCATCCAGGGCGGCGCGGCCTTCCTCGTGGAGTGGGATAACACCGACAGGACCCACTACACGATAGGCGAGCTTGCGGTTTCGACACTGCACCCCAAGCAGATAATCCCCCAGGCCGGAGTTTATACCGGCGTGGAGGATATGGATTATATCATTCTGAAGATCCCGCAGACTAAGGAATACATAAAGCAGCGCTACGGAGTCGACGTGAGCGAGGAGGGAGAACAGGAGCCGGACGTCAAGGGGCAAAACGAGACCCCGGCTGACGACATGGTAACGCAGTATATGGCCTACTACCGCAACGGCAAGGGCGGCATAGGGCTTTATTCCTGGGTGTGCGATACGCAGCTTGAAGACCTGGAGGACTACCAGGCGAGGCGGCTGAGACGATGCACGCAGTGCGGAGCGGTGGAGCCTGCATTGAGTGAACTTGACGAGATCCCGGACGAACCCTTACCGATGAGGGGGAGCCGAAAGGTCTGCCCCTACTGCGGCGGCACGAGCTGGGAGGCAAGCGAGGAGGGCTTTGAGGAGCTGCCCGAGCCGATAATGCGCAGCGACGGCAGTACCGTGGGCGGGATGATACAGCGCGAGGAAGTAAGCGAGCAGCTTGACGAGATGGGCCTGCCCGCAGTCGAGATCATAGAGGAGCCGGAGAAGATCCCGTTTTACAAGCCGGATGTGTTCCCGATCATATTGCAGAAGAACGTCAGCATATACGGCCGCTTCCTGGGCGACAGCGACATTGACAAGATCGCAGACCAGCAGAACACCACAAACCGCATCGAGGCCAAGATAATCGATAAGCTGCTTAAATCGGGTAGTTACATCACGCTGCCGGATGAGGCGAGCATCAAGGTCGACGCGGACGATATGAAGGTCATCCGCCCCGGCTCGCCCGCGGCGAAGGCCATGATAGGAGTATACGATCTTCAGGGCAACACCGAGCGGGATATGGCATATCTTGCGCAGGTGTACGAGGAGGCGCGGCAGGTCATCGGCATAACGGACAGCTTCCAGGGGAGGGCGGATCACACGGCCACCTCGGGCAAGGCGAAGGAATTCGCCGCGGCACAGTCTGCGGGCAGGCTTGAAAGTAAGCGAGTTATGAAAAACGCCGCGTACGCCGCGCTGTTCGAGACTATGTTCAAGTTTAAGCTCGCGTACGCCGACGAACCGAGACCTGTAATATCGAACGACATATACGGCAATGCGCAGTACAAGGCCTTCAACAGGTATGATTTTCTCGAGAAGGATGCCGCGGGGCAGTGGTGCTGGAACGATCAGTTCCTTTTCTCCTGCGATACGGCGGCGCCGCTGGCCTCAAACAGAGAGGCTATGTGGCAGGAAACGAGAATGAACCTATCCACGGGAGCCTTCGGCGATCCGGGCAGCATACAGACTCTGATACTATTTTGGACGAAGATGGAGCTTTTGCACTATCCCGGAGCGGGGGAGACTAAAGCATACCTTGAGGATCAGCTCCGCCGCCAGCAGGAACAGGCGGCAATGCAGGCGCAGCAGCAGGCACAAATGGCCGCAATGCAGCAGCTTGCGCAGAGCACGCCGCAGGCAGTCTCACCGCTTCCCGGCGCGGACATTCAGAAGATACCTAACATTTAGCCCCGGCATGGGAATAAAACCACAAGGAAAGGAGGATGCAGCATGGCAGATAAGAAATGCGGATACGCCGGAAGCATCAAGAACACCGGCGCGCAGGTCGTCAAAGCTCCCTTCACGCAGGAAAGCAAGAAGGGCAAGAGCACGGTGAAGTCCGGCAAGGACCTCAGAAGCGGCAACAAGTAAACCGCACTTTAAAATTCGCAGGAAAAGCGTAAAAATCCGAAAGGAGCAACAAACACATGGAAGATATCGACTACGGCGCAGTGTTCGGAGTAGAAGGCGGAGAAGCTCAGGAGGTCGCCGAACCTGAAGAAGCTACGGAAGAACAGGCGCAAGGCGGAGAAGAGCAGGAGGTCGCCGAGCCTGACGCAGGAGATGAAGAACAGGAGGGCGCTAAGCAGACCCCCGAGCAGAACGCGGCATACGCTGCCGCGAGACGCAAGGCGGAGGCTGAGCGCGATGCCGCCATACGCAAGGCGCAGGAGGATGCGCAGCGAACGATAGATGATGCTTTTAAAAGCAGCGGGCTCAAAAACCCCTTCACCGGCAAGCCCATAACCTCGAAGGCTGAGTTTGACGCATACAGGCAGCAGGCAGGAGATGCCCGCAAGAGCCAGCTGATGGAGCAGGCGGGTCTGAGCGAGGAGGAATACACCGCCCTGGTAAACGACCTTCCGGAGGTAAGGCAGGCGCGAGAGGCAAGGGAAAAGGCCGAGAGCGCCATGCGCAGAGCCGACGAGGCTCAGGCCAAGGCAAAAATCGACGAGCAGCTTCAGGAGATAGGCAAGCTCGATCCCGATATCCGCGAGCTCAACGATCTTGCCAAGATGGAGAACTATCCGCAGTTTTATGAGCTCGTGCAGAGGGGAAACTCCCTACTCGACGCTTACAAGCTCGCAAACTTCGATAAGCTGGTTCAGAAGAACACAGCGGCGGCCAAGCAGGCGGCATACAACAACACACAAAGCAAGCAGCATATGGGAAGAACCAAGGAGCGCGGAGCGGGAGCAATAAGCGTTCCCAATGATGTTAAGGAAATGTACCGTGCGTTCAACCCCGATGCTACCGATGCCGAGATACAGGCGCACTATAACAAAAATCACAAAAGCTGAAAGGAGCCAAGGAAACAATGGCATTTAAAATCCACATGACGGACGACAACCGCGTGCCGGGCATAGAGTATCTGCCGGCGGCGGCCATTACACCCAAGATAGGCATGGCGCTTATCCAGTCCGGCGGCAACCTTACCACCGCGAGCGGCACGACCGCGCCGACATACATAAGCATGTGCGAAAAGGACAGCGCATGCGCGGCCGGAGATATCATCCCCGTTATCCGCGTGAACAAGGACATGATGTTCGAGACGGCATTCTCG
Source organism: uncultured Oscillospiraceae bacterium (assembly GCA_934636655.1). Taxonomy (GTDB): domain Bacteria; phylum Bacillota; class Clostridia; order Oscillospirales; family Oscillospiraceae; genus F23-B02. The sequence goes on along the minus strand of CAKUAS010000019.1, from coordinate 31,842 downwards.
GCCGCCGCCACGGCGCTCAAGCTGGGCGACAAGGTGACTATCAATACCGACGGCCTTACGGTCACGGCGACAAAAACAAACGGCGTTGCCGAGATCGTCTACATGGAGGGCATGGCCGCAGGCGACATGTGCCTTGTGAGATTCTGAGAAAGGAGAAGGATATAAACTATGGGCATTATTTTTACCGAAGGCAGCGGCCTTCAGGACAGCATATTCGGAAAAAGCCAGGAGCCGATCAAGATGTTCCTGGAAAAGAGGGGCGAGGCATTCGAGCAGCAGAGCCTGCTGCCTGAGCTTTTCAACATGGATAGCTCGAGCCACTGGGGTGAGAAGCTGACCACCCTCACGGCTATGAACGGCTTCCAGCCCGTCGGCGAGAACGGCAACTATCCCACGGACGAGATGCAGGAGGGCTACGCCAAGTTCCTCGAGCACATGACCTGGAAGGACAGCTTCGCTATTTCCCGCGAGATGGTGGACGACGCGAAGCTCATGGAGCTCAAGAAGCAGCCTGCAAACTTCATAACCGGCTACTACCGCACGAGAGAGATGTTCGGCGCGGCACTCTTCGGCGGCGCTATCCAGAGGGCGGCGACGGTCAGCTTCCGCGGCAAGACCTTCTCGACCGCGGGTGCTGACGGCAAGAGCCTGTTTGCGACAGACCACCCGTCAAAGCTCGGCAAGGCAAAGCAGTCAAACTGCTTCGCCGATGCATTCTCGAACAAGGCGCTCGCTGCAATGGAGACCGAGATGCAGAACTTCAAGGGCGACAACGGCGAGGTGCTCGACGTTGCGCCTACCGGCATTCTCATCCCCAACGACTACGAGACCAAGATGGCCGTGTTCGAGGCGATAGGCGCGGACAAGGATCCCGCGACGGCAAACAACGGCTTTAACTACAACTTCGGCCGCTGGGACGTGTGCGTATGGCCGTACCTCAACCAGTTCGTTACTGCCGGCACCAAGCCGTTTATCATGTACGACAAGAACTACAACAAGGAATACGGCTCGGCCGTTTGGCTCGACCGCGTGAAGCTCGAGGTAAGAAGCGAGATAGCGGGCAACGACGCGAACAACTGGAAGGGCTACGCGCGCTTTATCGCGGGCTTCAACGACTGGCGCGGCTTCGCTATCGGCGGTGTGACCGGCGGCACTACTCTCATAGGCTAAGGAGGTTCAACATGGACTTCACGAGATTTACAAACCTCGAGGTAACGGGCGTTTTCAAAAACTCGGGCATCAAGGAGGCTGACTTCAAGATAACCTCGGCCGACGCTACCGCCGCGGCCGGGACAGCTCCGACGAAGACCGAGTTTGACGCAGTGGTCGCGCTGGCAAACGAGCTCAAGGCCGATCTGAACAAGCTCGTAAAGCAGCTTACGAGCGGCAAATAACATCACCGGGCGGCGGCACAGGCCGCGGCCCGGCTTTTTTTCAAAAGGAGCGAGCAATGGCGACACTTAAAAGCGTAATCGAATACGTCGATGAAATAAAGCCGAACGCCTTTTCCGACGCCGCCAAAACGCAGTGGGTGAACGAGTGCGAGGGGCTTGTGCAGACCGAGGTGCTGCTTGTGGCCGACACAGAGCTCATAAGCTACAGCTACGATACCGACAAGGACAAGGAGCTTCTCGTAAAGCATCCGCATGTGAAGATCTATTGGGCGTACCTGACGGCGATGATCGACTTTGCCAACGGGGAGTACAACAAGTATCAGAACACCATGCAGATGTTCAACGCGTTCTTCAGCGAATATATGCGCTGGTTTGCGCTGTGGTACCACCCGGCGGACACGCACGGAGAAAACGACGGCGAGGACGGCTGGCGGGGCTACTACATAAGCGCGTACGGCTTAGCTGTCAAGCACGGCTTTGAGGGCACGGAGAGCGAGTGGCTCGAGTCGCTTTACGGCGAGGAGGTAATGCTCCGCTACGACGGAACGGCCGACGAGCTTCAGTGGAAGTACAAAAGCGCCGAGCAGTGGGAAAGCCTCATGGACACAGAGGAGCTCAGGGGCGAGATAGTCAGCCAGACCTTACAGACTGCGCAGAGCGCAAGGGAAAAGGCCGAGAGCGCCAAGAGCGCGGCGGAAAGCGCCGCGCAGAGCGCAGGCACAAGCGCACAGAGCGCGTCCGGCTCGGCGCAAACGGCAAGCGCCTCGGCACAGAGCGCGTCCGGCTCGGCGCAAACGGCAAGCGCCTCGGCACAGAGCGCGAGCACCGATGCAGCGCTCGCGTCGGAATCGGCGGCGGCAGCATCGGCCAGCGAGACTTCAAGCGCACAGAGCGCTCAGACGGCCACAGAAAAAGCATCGACGGCTCAGGCCGCGGCTCAGACTGCACAGAGCGCAAAGGCAGACGCCGAGAGCGCGAATGCTTCCGCGCAGTCGGCGAAATCCGACGCAGAGTCGGCAAAAGCAGCGGCACAGACAGCGCAGAGCAAGGCCGAGACTGCAAACACCTCGGCGCAGACCGCGAAAACAGATGCCGAGGCCGCGAATACTTCCGCACAGAGTGCCAAGACTGCGGCAGAGAGCGCCAAGAGCGCGGCAGCAGGGAGCGCACAGAGCGCCGGAGCGAGCGCACAGAGCGCACAGGCAAGCAGTAAGCTGTCCGAGAGCTGGGCGGTCGGCGGCACGGGGACGCGTACCGGTGAGGACACGAACAACGCCAGGTACTGGTCAGAGCAGGCGCAAAACGCGGCCGGAGGCGGTGTTTCAAGCTTCAACGGACGCTCCGGCGCTGTTGCGCCTCAGACGGGCGACTACACCGCCGCAATGGTCGGCGCGGACGTGCAGGGCGCGGCACAGACCGTGCAGGACAACTTGAACACCCACGCGCAGAACACCGCCATACACATCACCGCCGCCGAGAGAATGTCGTGGAACGGCAAGAGCGGAAAGGCGGACTCCTTTACCGTGACGCTGACGGCGGCAGGGTGGAGCGCAGGCGCACAGACAGTCAGCAACAGCAAGTTTATCGCAAGCGGCTACGCCTATACGGTGTGCCCGGCAGGGGACAGCTTCAAGGACTATGCCGAGGCGATGATCTACGCCGACAACGTGACAGCGGCGGGCAAGATGAGCTTTCACTGCGACGTAACACCCACGAAAAATCTTACAATAAACATTCTGAGAACGGAGGCAACGGCATGAGCTTAGTGTTCAACATGGTCGGAGGCGGCGGAGGCGTAAGGCTCGTGTCCATAGCGGTGACCACGCCTCCGACGAAAACGACGTATGAATACGGCGACAGCTTCCAGAGCGCCGGGATGGTCGTCACGGCGACATACAGCGACGGAGCATCGGCGGCTGTAAGCAATTACAGCATAAGCCCGACAACGTTCACAAGCGTGGGGAGCCAAAGCGTCACGATAAGCTACACCGAGCACGGAGTTACCAAAACAAGCACAACCGCCGTTACAATCAATAAAAAGACCATTCCGGCCGTTCCGAGTCAGAGCGGAGCACTGACGTATAACGGGAGTAGCCAGTCCCCCACATGGAGCGGCTACAGCGCGACGCAGCTGACAATCGGCGGCACGACCTCCGGCACGAACGCCGGAAGCTACACGGCAACATTTACGCCGAAGGCAAATTACCGCTGGGCGGACGGCACGACGACGGCGAAGAGCGTGAGCTGGAGTATCGGGAAGGCGGCGGGCAGTTTATCGATAAGCCCGACGACACTGACGCTGGACAGCAGCACAACGAGCGCAAGCATCACCGTTACGAGAACGGGCGACGGCGTGATAAGCGCAGTGAGCAGCGCCCCGGGCATAGCAACGGCAAGCGTGAGCGGCAACACTGTCACCGTTACGGGCAAGGCAAGCGGCAGCGCGACAATAACCGTGAGCGTAGCGGAGGGCACAAACCACACCGCGCCTGCAAGCAAGACCTGCGCGGTGATGGCGAATTTCCTCAACTCCACATTCGCCTCCAACACGTGGGAGCAGATAATCGCTGCCTGTCAAAGCGGCAGCGTACCCGACACTTGGGTCGCGGGTGACAGCAAGACTATGACGATAGACGGCGCAGACTATCAGGTCGATATCATCGGCAAAAGCCATGACACCTACGCCGCAGGCGGAACAGCGCCGCTGACCTTACAGCTGCACGACTGCCTTAACACAAAATATAAATGGCAGGCAACATGGGACAACCTCATTACAAAGCTACCGCAGAGTATACAGAGTGCAGTGAAACCCGTCAGCAAGACGATAAACAACGGAAGCGTTTCCCCGAAGCTTTTCAACCTTACGGAAAAAGAGGTGTTCGGCGTTAAAGTGTTGGCGGAATACGACGAGGGCACACAGTACGCCTACTACGCCGCCGGAAACAGCAGGATTAAGAGGGCAGACGGCGGCGTTTCTGATTGGCAGCTGAGTTCGCTTGCGAAAGGCAACGCACTTTTTAACTGTTGCGCAGTCGACAGGGACGGCAAGGCCGGCATTAACTCTGCCAACAACGCTAACGGCGTTGCCTACGCATTCTGTTTTTAATCCAGGAGGTGTAATCAATGTACGCAATAAAAGTAAACAACGAAATCGCCGGATATTCCGATAGCTATGTATATATCCGGCTGCACACAAACGGCTGCTATGTGCTGTGCAATGAAGCGGAGGCTGAGGGCATATGCGCAAAGGTGGCAAGGGAATACACCGACGCGGAGACCGGCGAAACGGTAACGCAGATAGCCGACACCGTATTCCGGCTTACCGACAACGGTCTGCACGGCACTGAGCCGAAGTGCGAGATCGAAACGGTAAACGGCGCACAGGTCGTAGCGGACAAGGACAGCGAGCTAAAAAACGCCGTAAGCACCGGCGACCTTGAGAACGCCTACAAGGAAGGAGTCAACAGCATATGATGACAAAGACAGAGGCCATGACCAAGATGAAGGAAAAGGGCGCGGACGATGCGCTCAATCTGCGCGGACGCGCAAGCACGATGGACGGCACGGCGATAATCGCGGAGGAAAGCAAAGTGCCCGATTTCGACGCGCAGAAGGATTACAGCGCATGTCCTGCCGGTACGCCTGTAGCGGACGAGGGGCAGATATGGACGCTGATACAGCCGTACAACGCCGCGAATTATCAGGGCAGGCCGTCAACGCTTCGCGCTCTGTGGGGGCTGTGTCACACGACCGACCCGGCCAAGGCTAAAGCATGGGTAGCCCCTCTCGGAACGAGCGGCATGTACATGACCGGCGAATGCTACAAGGACGCTTCCGGCAAGGTACATAGGTGCTTACAGGATAACGTAGTATACGATGCAGCAGCGCTGCCGAGCGCATGGGAGGATGCAACATGAACATAACCCCGAAACAGAAAATGGAGGATATAAAAATGGATTACAAAGAGCGCATGAGAAACGAGTATATCGAACTTAAGGACAAATACGACAAGCTGCACAGAATGCTTGTAAAGTACGACGCGGGCAAGCTTGATTTTACCCCAACCTGCCCTATAGAGCTCCTGCGAGAGCAGGCGGCAACGATGGGCAAATATCTGTACATACTCGAAACCCGCGCACTGATAGAGGAAGTAGAGTTATGAACATTACGGATGACGACGAAAAGACCCTGAGCGGACTTTTGGAGGATGAATGACGATGTTTAACACTATTGACAACACTATGGATACCAAGCTTCACAACGGCTGCTCGTACAAGCTGCCTTGCGGCTACTGCGTTCTGCTCGGACGCGACTGCCCCAAGCAGGCTGCCGCAATAGCGAATTTTGCATCAAGCAGCGACAGCACGTCAAGAGCTGCACTGGACAAATTGGAGGGCTAAAACAATGAAAAAAGCAATGCTATCTCAGCCGATGCACGGCAAAACGGACGAAGAAATCGTGAGCGTAAGAGAGCGCGCGATCAAGGCGCTTACTGAACGCGGCTTCGATATCGTCAATACGCTGTTCACTGATGAATGGTACAGCGAGGAACAGAGCACCGAGCGCGGCGTTGTAAACCGTCCGCTGATGTTCTTCGCAAAATCAGTCGAAAACATGAGTCATTGCCATGCGGCATATTTCTGCAAGGGATGGGAGAATGCTCGAGGATGCAAGCTTGAGCACGCCGTTGCCGAGGCTTATGGGCTTGAGATCATCTACGAGGAGGATTAAACCAATGGGATTCACGAATTCCCCGCTTGTCACATACAAGCTTATATCGCCCCACAGGGGCAGCCGTAACGGGCACAAGATCGATACCATAACGATACACTGCTTTGTCGGTCAGGTAACCGCAAAACGAGGTTGCGAAGTGTTTCAGCAAAAGGACTCTTGCAACTACGTTGTAGGCTATGATGGCTCAATTGGCCTTGTCGTTGAGGAGAAGGACCGCAGCTGGTGCACCTCCAACCGTGCGAATGATGCGCGAGCGGTGACTATCGAGGTGGCCTGCGAAAACAAGCACCCGTACAGGGTAAACGACGCGGCCTACAAGACGCTGCTCGACCTTGTGACGGATATATGCAGGCGCAACGGCATTAAGAAGCTTATCTGGTCTACCAGCAAGGCCGACCGCGTAAACCACAGAAACGGTTGCAATATGACCGTTCACCGCGACTATGAAAATAAAGCCTGCCCCGGGCAGTGGCTGTACGAGCGGCACGGGCAGATAGCTGCCGAGGTAAACAAACGTTTGGAGGATGAAGAAATGGAAAGATGGAAAACGATAGAGGACGTGCCTGCCGGCTACCGCGAAATGGCGCAGCGCTACATAGACGCGGGCGCACTAAAAGGCAAAGGTAACGGCGAGATCGACCTGTCAGAGGACATGATCCGCGTCATGGAGATCATGCGCCGCTACTTCGAGAATATGATGGAGGGCAAGTAAATGAACGCACCGGATAAAATCACAGAGATCAAGGGCGCCGCGACTGCGGTTGCGGCAGTCATCACCGGCTTGATAGGCTGGGCAGGCTGGGCGGTAATGCTGTTTCTCGCGCTTGTCATCATCGACTGGACAACGGGCTCGTGCGCCGCGAAGAAGGCCGGAGACTGGAACAGCGCAAGATCCCGCGAGGGACGCTGGCACAAGGTCGGCGAGATAGTCGCGGTAGTAGCGGCATTCATGTGCGATTTAGCATTGAAGATAGGCATGCAGGGGCTCGGCATAACGCTTCCGATAGACTATGAAACACTGTTCGGCCCCTTAGTCACCATGTGGTACATATTCACCGAGATAGGCAGCATCGCCGAAAATGCACAGGCCCTCGGAGCACCTGTGCCCGACTGGCTTACCAAGGGCATCAAGAAAATGAAGGACGCAACGGACGACGCCGGCAAATGACCGGCAAATAAAAAAGGGCAGCTCCAAAGAGCTGCCCGAAAGGAGGCAGAGCATGCCCACCAATTTATCAATTGCCGACAGCAGCTTCCCACAGCTTACAAAGCAGCAGTCTACAGACGAGAAGTTCGACAAAATACAGAGCTATCTTTACATGCTGCTTGAGAGCCTGAGATTTTCCCTCTCGAATTTAGACAAGGAGAATTTCAACGAGGCGGGGCTTGAGGAGATATCGGACATAATAACGGAGCCGGTATACGCGCAGATAAGCGACGTGGAGGGCAACGTTACAAGCCTCGCCCTGACCGCAGAGGGGCTGGGAATGAGGATATCGGACGCGGAGGGGAATATAAACACCCTGACAGCTACAGCAACGAGCCTTACGAGCAGAATAAGCGATGCTGAAAATAACGTGTCCACACTATTCCAAACGGCCGAGAGCCTGACGACGAGGATAACGGACGCGGAGGACGACGTTTCCGTTCTGCAGCAGACCGCACGAAGCCTCACGAGCCGGATATCAGATGCCGAGGCGGACATAAGCCTTATACAGCAGACGGCAAACAGCCTGACGCTGGCCGTTACAAACGGAGACACGAGCTCGGTCATAAGGCTCAAGGCCGGAGAAACGCTTTTGAGCAGCCAGACAATAAAGTTTACCGGCATTGTGACATTCTCCGATCTGTCCACGGCGGGGAGCACCACGATAAACGGCGGCAACATCACCACGGGCACGATATCGGCCATAGCCTTAAGCGGCAACACCATAACCGGCGGCACGATAAGCGGCGCGACGATAAGCGGCAGCACGATCAGGACGCTTCTGGGCTCAACCGGCACGGTCGGCGGCGAGCTTGAATTTCATTACGGCAGCTACGGCAGCATATACGGCGGAATGCGGCTTGACGATCAGGGCGCCGGAACGGAGCTGGAGGCCAAGCGCAGATTATTTATCTACACCAAAAATCCGTTTGCATTAAAGCTGAGCTGCGAAACAAGAATGAGCATTGCGGCCAGCTGGGCGGTTTATCTGCGGAGCGGCTCGGCAAGCATCAGCCTGGACAGCGACGGAATAATTAAAATTACCGCCGCGACAATTAACCTTGCCGGCACGGTAAAGGTCAACGGGACAGAGATCGGAGGATAAAATGTATCTCATCGAATGCATAAACGCATACATTGCGGCAACGCAAATGCAGCAGAAGGAAACGGACTATCAGACGGCGTATGCGCTGCTGAGAGTCAAAAGGGAGCTTCAGACACAGATAGACTTTTTCAGGGATGAGGAGCTGAAGCTCATAAAAAAATATGCAAGGACGGACGAGAACGGACAAATACAGTGGCTTGAAAACGAGCGCTTCGCCTTTGAGGACACGGCCTCGGCCGAGGAATTCAAAAGGGAAAGAGAAAAGCTGTGCATGACACAGACAGACGAGCCGGAGACGCTGCATGCACCCATACCTGAAAGGATAAGTCCGGCACAGCTTGAGGCACTGGAGAAGTTTATACGCTTCGGGGAGGAATGATGGCAGGACTTCCGCAAATGGTCAACGCCGACAGGATAACGGGCAGAAAGCAGGTCAAGTTCGGCGGATACAATCACACGGCTGCGGCGGACGACGGCGAGCTGTGGGACATGAAAAACCTCACGAGCGATTACTACCCATTATTAAGTCCGAGGGAAAGACGCTGGGTGTACACCACACTGCAAAAGCCCAACGGCTTTCTGGCGCACGACGGGCTCTTCTGGGCCGACGGAGCGGGCTTTTACGCAGACGGCGCTTTAAAGGGCAGCGTAACGGACACGAAAAAGACCTTTGCGAGCCTGGGGGCATACATCATCATACTGCCGGACAAGAAATACTATAACCGTCTGACGGGCGAATTCGGCAGCATGGAGGCAGGCAGGAGCGGTCCGGCAAAGCTTCAGGACGGAACATACGCCGGCGAGAGCGCGGCGGCAAACACCATATACGCCAAGGATGCGGACTGGGGCTCAAGCTTCAGGGAGGGCGACGGCGTTACCATATCCGGCTGCACAAAGCACACGGAGAACAATAAAACGGCAATCATACGAGAGATTGACGGAGACTATCTTCGCTTCTATGAAAACACATTCGTCATAAGCGACGGCGGAGACAGCGAAACGATACAGATAACAAGAAGCGTGCCCGACCTGGATTTCATATGCGAGAACGAGAACAGGCTTTGGGGCTGCAAGAACGACACGATATACGCTTCAAAGTTAGGAGACATTTTCAACTGGAACGTATACGACGGAGTTTCAACGGACAGCTTCACGGTCGATGTCGGCTCAACGGGCGACTTCACGGCCTGCGCCTCATATCTCGGATATCCGTGCTTTTTCAAGGAGGAGCATGTGTATAAGGTCTACGGGGATAAGCCGTCAAACTTTCAGGTGATGGGCTCGGCCTCGTTAGGCGTAGAAAAGGGCTCGGACAGGAGCCTTGCCATAGCCGGAGAGGTGATGTTCTATCTTTCGAGAGCGGGTATCGCTGCATGGAGCGGCGGCATACCGCAGAGCATAGCGGCGCCGTTCGGAATGCAGCGCTTTAAAAACGCGGTGGCCGGCTCGGACGGGACAAAGTATTATGTCTCGATGCAGGGAAAGAGCGGATACGAGCTGTTCGTTTACGACACGAGGGTCAAGCTGTGGCACAGGGAGGACGAGACCGAGGTCATAGGCTGGGGCTGGAACGGGGAATTATATTTTCTCGACAGCAGCGGCAAAATTCAGATAAGCGGCAACGCGAGAAGCGTTCCGGCCGCGTCGGTGCGCGAGACGGCCGTTCAATGGATGGCGGAGTGGGCGGACTTTTACGAGTACACGTCATATTCAAGCTCATCCTCGGAAACGCCGGAGAAGAAAACGGTAAGCAAGCTGCTTATAAGGCTCGAGCTGGACGAGGGGGCAAGCCTAAAAATAGAGATGCAGTTTGACAGCGACGGGATATGGCAAACGGTGAAGGAGCTTCAGGCCGAGAAAAAGCGCAGCTATTACCTGCCCATAATCCCGAGAAGATGCGACCATTTCCGCATACGCATGAGCGGGCAGGGCGAATGCAGGCTGTATTCGCTGGTCAGAGAGGTCTACACGGGGTCGCCGAATTAGCAAGGAGGAAACATGGCTTCAAAATACACATACGATGATTTTCAGAAGGCGCTGACAGACAGCGGCCTCAACAAGGGATTCTCCGACGCGGACTTAAAGCTTGCGCTTGATAACCCCGACGCCGGAATGAGCATCCTCAAATACAAGCAGGACTATCACAAGGCCTCCACACCCGAGGCGAAGGCTCTGGCCCACCTCGGAGCGGAGGGAATACGCTCGGGCTACGGCGGATATACGGGAGGCGCGAACGGCGGCCAGTTCTATCTCGACCCTCTTGCGCCGAAGGATTTCGAGAGCCCGGAGGCGCCGACATATGAAAACGCCTACAAGGACAGGATAGACGGCCTTCTGGACAAGCAGCTCAATTACGGCAGTTTCAGCTACGATGCCACAAGGCCGGAATACAGCAGCAGATACGACGATAAGATGCAGAGCGTGCTCGACCAGGTCGTAAGCCGGAGGGATTTCAGCTATGACCCACAGACCGATCCGCTTTACAGCCAGTACAGAAAGCAGTACGCCCGCGAGGGGCAGAGAGCCACACAGGACGCCTTGGGAGCGGCGGCCGCGGCAACGGGAGGAATACCGTCGAGCTATGCCGTCGGAGCGGCTACGCAGGCGGGAGACTACTACGCAAGCCAGATGACGGATAAGATACCGGAGCTTTATCAGCTGGCTCTGAATAAATACATGAACGAGCACAGCATGAAGCTTGCAGACCTCAGCGCACTCTCGGCGGCGGAGCAGGCCGATTATGAGAAGTACGTAAACGAGCTTAACCAGTACAACATAGACAAGAATTTTGCCTACGGCGCGTATCAGGACGACTACAACCGCATCATTCAGGATCTCCAGTCGGCAACAGGGCTTGAGCAGAGCGAATACAACAAGTACCTCGATAAGCTTAACCAGCACAATGCCGACAGGGAGTTTAACTACGGCAAGCTTCTTGACGAGATAAACAATCAGACCTCAAAGCGAAACGAGGCTCTCAACAAGGCTCTCTCTGCGGCGGAGCTGGGAGACTACAGCTTCCTTGAGGCGCTGGGCATAAATTCGAGCAACAATCCCACGGACTTTGAGAGGAGGTTGCAGCTTGCGAAGATAGCCGCCTCATACGGCGACTATTCCGGCCTGAAGGCTTTGGGCATTGACACAAGCGCCGTGGAGGCGCCGGCTGCGGCAAAGTATTCGAGCCCGGGATATTATTCCGCCGGCGGCGGGGATGAGGTCAGCACAGATTATTCGGAGGATGCATCCGGCGACGGAACAAGTGATCTGCCGTCAGGCGACTTGAGGCGGCTCAACTTTGACGCTGACAACGGCACCTTCAGATGGGGCGGCAGCGGAAGCGAATACGAGGGCGCAAAGACATACAGCAGCGTTGACGACCTGCTGGACGCGTTTGATAAGGCAAACCTCAGCGAGGCAGATATAAGCGTGCTGGAGCGCAAGCTTCGCTCACAGATGGGAGCCGGCAAAGGCAAATAATTAATGCGAGGTAAAAAGGATGGGCGCAAAGATCGACAGAGACAAGCTGAAATCGGATTTAAAGGCTGCCGGCTATAAGGTGACAGGCGAGGGACTGTCCAAAGCTTCGGACTCGAGCGGCTCGGCGGTTTCGGACAGGATCAACGAAATGCGGAACGAGTTCGGCACCAGGCAGGACAAGCTGATAGCCAACAATCCGGCCTTTGTATACGCCAAGGTATACGGCGACGGGAAGACGGGGCAGGAGGCAAACAAGCCGGTAAAGGGAAAGAAGATAACAAAGCCGCCGAAGGTGCAGCACAGAGACGGAGAAATAGCGGCTCTCGGAGCGGGAGACTACGGAGCAAGCAACTCTACGCGCTTTGACAAAACGATGAACGCCGCCATATACAGCACGGCGGCCGCTTTGGAGAACCTGCACGGAACGCTCAAGGAAAAGGACGCAAGACAGCGTGCCAGAGATGAGGCCGACAGTAAAAGGCTCAAGGCCGGATATGACGCTATGATACAGGGCGAGGATATTTATTCCCGCCCCGGCGGCCTCAAGAAAATAAGCGAGGACGCCGACAAGGATTTTGAGGCGCGCTATGAGAAGGTCAGGGGCGTGGGCGACGAGTATTTCAAGAAAGCGGACGAGATGAAAAAACGCTCGGAGCAGCAGCAGAAGGAGGCCAAGGAGGGGCTCGGAGGCTTCGGACAGTTTGCGGTGGATCTCGGCATAGCGGGCGCACAGTTTGCAGGAGACATTGCATTAAACGCAGCTCTCCCCGGAGCCGGCCTTGCGGCAATGGGCATGAGAGCGGCCGGCAGTGCCGCACAGGAGGCAAGGCAAGACGGAAGGGATATCGACACGCAGCTCAACACCGGACTCAAGAGCGCGGCTATAGAAGTTCTCACTGAGAAGCTTTTCGGCCTCGGCTCCAAGGCGGCATACGGCGCAGGGCTTATAAAGAACGAGAAGCTCATAAACGGCATTGTAAACAACCTTGCGAAAACAAACGCGGGCAGAACAACCCTCAAGCTGATAACGGGCGCTGCGGAGGAGGGCGCGGAGGAGGTCCTATCGGACATTTTAAACCCCGTGGCCGACCGCATACTGAAGCTTGACGACGGCAAGGGCGACTGGTCGGATATAGGGAAGGACATGGACACGCAGCAGATGCTTGCAGACTTCCTCATAGGCGGCACACTGGGCTTGTTCGGAGCGGGTACCAACGTGGTCAACGGCCAGTTCAAGGCCGAGAACGCACAGCAGCGAGAATATGAAAAATATCAGAGGGAGCTTGTCAATATGGGGCTTGAGGCCGAGCCGGGATCAAGAGCGCAAAAGGCCGCGGAGACGTACAAGCCCATAGTAGAAAAGAGCGGAAAGCATTTTCACAGAAACCTGAGCGACGCGGAGACCGAGAACCTTTCGAAGCTTCTGATTTCCGAGAGAGATGTCCCGTTTGTTAAATCGTCGCTTGAAGATGCGGGAATTCTAATTGACGACAATACCGCTGATATAATCGCGCGAGCGGCCAACGGGCAGAGGATAAGCCAAAGCGAAAGGGAGAGGCTTCAGAAGATACCCAACATAAGGGACGTTATGAATGAGGTGGCCTTGGCCGGCGTGAAGGCAAGGGCGCTTGAAAGGACATTCGCGCAGGAGCCTCAGCCGGATCATGAAGCGGAGGGGATCACGCTGCCCAGGGGCGACGAGATGCTCAGGGACAAGGCAATAGAAAGCGCCGAAAGGCTCTCGAAAATAACCGGCAGAGAGATAAGGCTATATGACGCCGATCCGAGCGAAAACGGATATTACGACAGGGCAACGGGCGAGCTCTACATTAACCGAAACAGCAAGAACCCCATGGCACAGGTCGTGGGGCATGAGCTGACCCACAGCATCGAGGAGGCGGGAGCATATACCGACTTAAAGAGCGTTATCTTCAGTCAGATACAGAAGCAGGGCGGCGACCTTACGAAAATGAGACAGGAAAAGGCCGCGCTTTACGAAAAGCACGGCCATACGCTCGGAAGCGAGGAGGAGATAGATGCGGAGATAGTCGCGGAGTTTGTTGAGAAAAATCTTCTTACGGACGAGGCGAGCATCAAAGCTGTCGTTACGCAAAGCCCGAGCCTCGGCCAAAGGATATTGCAGTTTATTAACGACCTGCTCGCCAAGATAGGGAACAAAAAGGCGCAGGAAAGAGCGTTTCTTACGAGGGCGAGAGGCTACTATCAGAAGGCACTCAAGGAAACCGGAAACCGCCCTGTTAATGTTACCTTCAAGGCGGAAGCACCTACGCAGACCGCGCGGGAAGCTGCTCCGGCGGCACAAGAGGCCACTCAGGCTGCCGCGACGCAAGCAGCTCCGGCACAAGAGTCCACTCAGGAAGCTGCCCCGGCACAGGCTGCCGCGACGCAGGAAGCTCCCGCACAACAGACCACTCAGGAAGCTGCACAGGAAGCTCAGCCTAAAAGCAGCGCAAGCGAAATGACGCCGGATGAATACCTTGAGTCTCTGAGAGATCAGCTTGCAAGAGGGGAGATAAGCGAGGATGAGTTCAGTGATCTGTTCGACGAATACTACAACGGCGGAACGGAGAGACAGTACAGCTTTGCAGGGCAAAAGGCGAGCACGGCAAACCTCGAGCATCTGAAAAACGCGCAGGAGATGGAGACCCTCGGCGCCGACATGGAAAGCATCCGCAAGGCTACCGGCTGGTTCAAGGGCCGAGACGGAAAGTGGCGGTTTGAGATCGACGACAGCAAGGCGGAGTTTCGCAGAGACGGCGATGCGCGGCTTATGCAGGAGGAAGGCTATCAGCGCATGCAGGAGCTTACGGATAAGTGGATAGCAAGCATTAATGACGGAACGGAGTTCACAGAAGCCGAGCAAGCCGAAATGGAACAGCTGGGGGAGAAATACTACGACGCTGTGTGGGAAGAGAAACATATGCTGACAGACTTTCTGAAGCATGACGAGCTCTTCGAGGCGTACCCTCGATTGAAAGGCGTGGCGCTGGAATTTGACGAGCTCCCGGCCGGTGCCAACGGCTTTTTCAGCAAGCGCAGCAACACCATAGTCCTCAGTGATAAGCTTTTCGGCAAGAGCGCCGACACGCTGATACACGAGATACAGCACATCATACAGAATTACGAGGGCTTCGCAAAAGGCTCAAATCCGAGATACTGGAACGAGCGTATGGAAAACGGATATTCCAAACGGTGGAGCACGGGCGAGGAAATGATGCCGGGCGAGCTTTACCGCAATACAGCCGGAGAGATCGAGGCGAGAGACGCAGCGAGCCGCCGGACACTGACACCCGAAGAACGAAAAAATAAAGCCCCCGACCTCGGAGACGAGAATACTGTGTTTGCGGAGGAAGGGAAAAGCTACAGCATCAACAACACACGGGATATGCCGTGGAAAAATCAGGTGCAGGGCTATTTTAGCAATGATGGAACAATCAAAAGCAGCGATTCGCTGTATCTCGGCGAAAGCAACGTAAATGGCGTAAAAGATGCACCAATGTACATTCCAACAAGCGTTATCACAAAGGCAATTCGACCGCCAAGGGGAAGCAGAAGCGCTCATGCACTATCGCAAAAAAATATTCTGGGTCTGCAAGATAGTATTAAAAATGCGCCGCTTGTCATAAACGATCCGGTGCGAAACAGCATCGTTTATGTAACGGCAGATCAGGATTCCGCAGGTAACTACATCATCGTTACGCTTGAAAAAAATAATGACCTTTATGGCGAAAACACCCACAAGGTCACGTCTATCCACGGCCGCGAAAACATCACTGCAATGCTCGAAAAGCTCGGCGACGATGCGACGGTTTTCGTGAAAAACGAAAACAAGCTCAACCGAATGCTGCCTGGCAACCAAATATTAAAGTCTTTGGCGCTGCGGGCAAAGGTTGAACTTGATAATAGCAGTGTACCAAATCGCCCTCAGTCTGTCAACAAGCAATTTTCCGTAAGCGAGCGGACGCCGGAGCAGAAGCGAGAGATATTAGCCCAGGCGCGGCGCTACGCTTCGGGCGAGATCGGCAAGGACGAGTTCTTCCGCCACGTGGACAGCATAGACGGAACGCGAAGAGGCGCACCCTCCCGAAACGCTTACCGGCAGCCGCCAAAAAACCAAAGCTATTCCGACGAGGCGAGAGAAATATACGACCGTGCGCATGGCGAGGGCGTGAGCGTGGACGAATATCTCCGCCGCAACTGGGAGGAATTCGACATTGACGGCCGCTGGAGCGACGCCGCGCAGGAGGCGCTCAGGATGGACGGCAGGAGGTATTCGGTCGAAGAGGAGACCGCAAACGAAGAAGAACCCAAGGAGCCAAGGGTACGCGACACCATCCCCAAAAAGGCCGAGACATATCTCAAGAGAGCGGAAAGCAATCTCGTGAAAGATCTCTCGGACAAGCTCAACGTTCCGAAATTCGCGCAGAGGGAGTACCTCAATGAGATAGCACAGGAGATAAGCGAGGAATATCTGAAGACCGGCACGGTGAGCGAGGAGACAAAGAATGAGCTTTTCGAGACGGCATGGGAAAACGGCAGGCACATAGACGATGAGTTCTACAACACCTACAAGGACATAAAGGACTATCTCAAGACGCAGTCTGTCACCCTGTCCGAAACGGATAAAGCGGATATCGCGGACTGGAACCAATTTAAAAACAGCGCCTTCGGCTCGCTCAGGATAGTCAATAAGGGCGGCCTGCCCGTGGACACGGCGTATCAGGAGCTTCAGGGCATGGCTCCGGAGCTGTTCCCGCCGGACATCACACACCCGGCCGACCAGATACAAAGAATGCTGGAGGCCGGAAAAAGTATAAGCGTGAGCGAAAAGAGCCTCAATGACCACTTCGGCAGGAATGCGGAGGAATATAAGAAATGGGCGAGAGCGGACTTTGAGACGGCCATAACCGACAGTCTCAGCGCTCTGCGCACAGTGAAGAGATACGTCGAGGACGGCAAAGCGTACAAGGGCCTGAAGGAGGCGCGAAAGAAATACGAGATCGCAAACGCGAGAAACCTGCTCACAGACCATGACAAGATACTGGTCGGCAGGCTGCTGCGAGGCGAGATCGAACCCCAGCACCTCGACCCCAAGCAGGACAACGTGAAGGGCATAACCGCAATTTTTGAAGCACAGGAGGAATATGAGCGGATATCTCGAACCATAAGGGAGTGGAACGCGCAGAGGAAACAGGAGCTCCGAGATGAAGCAGACGAATATCTTCAGACGGCGAACGACTGGAAGGACAAGAAATCCGGCATACTCTATGCGAGGGAGACACAGGAGCGCAATGTTTTGGACATCGTGCCCGACGAGAAGATCGCGAAAGCGATAAACCGCAAATACTTCATGCCGGTGCATCAGGCCGAGGCCAAGTCCACACAGTTCAAGAAAACGATGCGCGGCAGGGTGGCGGCGCTCAAGCTCAGCACCAAGGAAACCAAGGCAATGAAGAAGGCCGGAAAGGTCTCGGAGGCGCACGCTGTGCAGCTTATAGGCGAGGCGAGGGACAATGCCGAGATGGCGCGGCGAGCCCACGACAAAAAACGCGACGGAAAGACCGAGGCGGAATGGAGGGCTATCGAGGCCGAGCTATGGAAAAACAATCCCGAGCTGGACAAGGCCAAGATAGAAAACGCCATAAAGGAGTTCAGGGGGATATATGACGAGCTGCTCAACATGATGAACGACGTCCGAATAGAAAACGGATATGAGCCCGTAAACTACCGCAAGGGCTATTTCCCTCATTTCAAGAAGGACAGCGCGGACAACATCATCGGTCTGTTCGGACGGGCGCTGGGCATCAAGACCGACGTCACGGAGCTGCCGACGACCATAAACGGAATGACGCATATGTTCAGGCCGGGCATACAGTGGTTCGGAAGTGCCTTAGAAAGAACGGGCTTCGAGACGACATACGACGCCGTGGAGGGCTTTGACCGATACATAGAGGGCGTTGCGAACGTCATATATCAGACCGAGAACATCCAAAGGCTTCGCGCGCTTGCGTCGCAGGCGAGATATCGCACGGGTCCGGAGGGCTTGAGAAAACAGATAGACGCCGTGAGAGCCGATCCCAACAAGACCGAGGCGGAGAAAACAACCATCATAGACGACCTGAACGCGAACGGTAAATACGAGCTGTCAAACTGGGTGGTCAACCTCGACGAATACACGAACATCCTCGCGGGCAAGAAGAGCATGGCGGACCGAAACCTTGAGCAGGCTTTAGGCCGCGATATGTACAACGTCGTCAAGGCGGTCGAGTCGAGAGTCGCCGCAAACATGGTCGCAATCAATGTGGGCTCATGGCTGACAAACTTCATCCCGATCACTCAGGGCTATGCGCTTCTGGGCACGAAGGATATTCTCACGGGCATGCAGCAGACATTAGCGGCCATGAAGGAGAGCGACGGCATGGTCGAGGCCTCGGCCTTTCTCACGAACAGAATAGGGAGCGACCCGCTTGTTCAGACATGGGCGCAGAAGGCATCGGCAAAGCTATCGTCGCCCATGTCGTGGATAGACAACTTTACGGCCGGAACGCTGGTACGCGCACGGTATAACCAGAACATCCGGCAGGGAATGAGCGAGGCTGCTGCCATGGAGGATGCGGACACCTTCGCGGCAAACGTCATGGCCGACAGAAGCAAGGGAAGCACCCCGACGCTGTTCAACCAGTCAAACCCCGTTACCAAGCTGTTTACTCAGTTCCAGCTTGAGGTCAACAATCAGCTGAGCTATCTGTTCAAGGATATTCCCCGTGAGACCAAGGATAAGGGCGTGAAGGCCTTGGCGCTCGCCCTACTGAAATTCTTCCTCGGCGCGTATCTTTACGATGAAGCATATGAATACTTCATCGGGCGAAGGCCGGCGCTCGACCCGATCGGAATACTGGTTGACACGGCACAGGATATAGCAAACGGCGAGAGCGCATATGACGTCATAACGGGCACTCTCGAGGACACGGCGGAGCAGCTCCCGTTCATAGGCGGCATACTCGGCGGCGGCCGTATACCGATAAGCAGCGCATTACCCGATGCGGGGAACCTTCTCAAGGCTGCGACAAACGGCGACTGGGACAGCAAAAAGAGATGGAGCACAATAGGGAAAGAGCTTGCAAAGCCGGCAACGTATACATTACTGCCGTTCGGCGGCGGGCAAATAAAGAAGATCGCGCAAGGCGTCGATGCGACCATCAAAGGCGGCAGCTACACCTACGATGCCGACGGCAACGATATTTTGCAGTATCCCGTTTTCAACGACAGTGCAGGGGAGAGCATAAAAAGCATAGCGGAGTCGGCTCTCTTCGGCAAAACGACGCTTCCCACGGGTCGAGAGTGGATAGGCAGCGGCTTTAAAAACTTCAGCGCAAAGGAAACTGCGGCGTACAAGGAGCTTACCGAGAGCGGCACATCTCAGAAAGAGGTATATGAGGTACTCAAGACTGTGCGCGCCGAGAAAACGAACAACGGCAAGCGGACGGCAATCTCAGACAGCTCCCTCACGGACAACGAGAAACGCATACTGTATAATCACATATTCGGCGAGAAACAGGAAAACGGAACATACAAGTCCACTCGCACGGAGGAGATCGCGGTGTTTAAAGAGGCCGGGCTTGACATGGATGATTTCCTGAAGACGCAAAATCAGTATACGGATATCGGCAAAGAGTATGACACCGCTTCGGATAAGGCGCTTGCATTCTCACGGTGGGTCAACCAACAGAGCTGGACGGCGGATCAGAAGAGTGCGGTAAATGACTGCTTCAAATACTACAGTCAGATACCCGCGACGGCCGCAAATTACAACAAGCTCGCCGAGGCGGGCCTGAGCGATGAGAACGCATATAAGCTGGCCAAGGCCATAAACGATCTCGAACCGCTTGACGGAGCGGAGACCGTAAGCAATATGCAAAAGTGGCGTGCAGTCGTTGACACGGTCAAGAACGAGAACGATCAGCTTGCCGCGCTGGCACAAATCATGACCGAGAGCGAATACAAGAAAGTGTCCGCAGGGCGCACCTATGGCGTGAGCCCATCGTCATATGTGACCTTCAAGGAAGCTTTACCGAAGTTCGATGCCGACGGCAACGGCACCTTCAAACAGGCCGAGATCAAAGCAGCCATTGATGCGATGGGTGTAAAATACGGAACGGTTCTGCCCGGCGGCAACAAGCTCACGACCACACAGCAGGCGGTGCTTTGGCAGCTTGCGAATAAGAGCTGGAAGCCGAAAAACAATCCATACAGCGTGGCGATAGGGCAGAAAGTTTACAATGCATTGAATGCAAAATAAGAAAGAGGGCAGCGCAAATGCGCTGCCCTTGACTTTTGCATGAGGGGATGATATGTTGCATGTAAATGAAGCGTTAGACGTGTTATCGGTTTTTCCCGTGTGGAGGTCCGGATGGTGAATTGGGAGCATCTCTTAGATATCTCAGCCAGCGATATAGTATGCCTTATCCTGAGCTTAAAGGACTGCTCACGGATATCGGAACTGAGGAACTCGGCCACCTCGAGATGGTTGCAACAATAGTCCACCAGCTTACTCGCAAAATGACGCCGGAGGAAATAAAGAAGGCGGGTTTTGAAGCATACTTTGTTGACCACACAGCCGGTGTTTATCCGCAGTTTGCATCAGGTACGCCTTGGACCGCAGCTACGATGCAGGTAAACGGAGACGTTATAACAGATCTCAGCGAGGACATGGCCGCAGAACAGAAAGCCAGAACCACCTACGATAACATTCTCAGACTTTCCGATGACCCGGACGTAAACGACGTTATCAAATTCCTGCGTGAGCGCGAAGTAGTTCACTACCAGCGATTCGGCGAAGGTCTCCGAAAAGCAATAGAAAAGCTTGATTCGAAGAACTTTTATGCCGTTAACCCCGCATTTGACTGAAAAAAATTCCCCCGTTATGAACGGGGGAATTTCAATATTGCAACTTATTTTGCTGCCTTTGCGGCCATTTTCTGACGCTCGACTTTGGATACCCACATTGCTGCGGTAGCGTCGCCGGTGATATTGAGCGTTGTGCGGCCCATATCGAACAGCTTATCGACACCTGCAATAATGGCAATGCCCTCAACAGGCAGACCAACGGACATGAGTACCATAGAAAGCATTATCATGCCTGCACCTGAAATACCGGCAGTACCAATGGATGCGAGAGTTGCCGTGAGAACGATCATAGCCATCTGACCGAGAGTCAGGTCGATGCCATAGCAGCAGGCAATAAACACAGCACAGACCGCTTGATAGATAGCAGTGCCGTCCATGTTGATGGTAGCGCCGAGAGGCAGGACAAATGAGCTGATCTCCGGTTCTGCACCCATCTCATTGCAGCACTCTATGTTGATAGGCAGAGTAGCGTTAGATGATGTAGTTGTAAATGCGGTCAGCATTGCAGGAGCAAGGCCCTTGAAGAATGCAATCGGACTCATGCCGGAAAGGAACTTGATGCTGCATCCGTAAACTATAACAACGTGCAGGATGTAACCAATATAGGCAACACCGACAACGAGAGCCAGTGAACCGACTATCTTTGCCCCGTTTACGGCAACAACGTCGGCCATCAGGCAGAATACGCCGATCGGGGTGAGGTTTATGATCATCATGAGGACCTTCATGGTTACCTCGTTCATGCAGTTTACAAGGTCGCCTATCTTTTTGCCCTTATCTCCGGAGGCGAGTATACCTGCTCCGAAAAATATTGCTATGCAGATGACGGGCAGCATATTCGCCTCTACCATGGGCTTAAAAAGGTTATCCGGGAAGATACCGACTATAACATCCATGACCTTGGGAGCTTCGGCCGCCGTGTACTCAAGCGAGTCTCTGACGCTTGCGTCCAAAACAGGGAAGAATCCCTTAAAGCAATTTACTACTACAAGGCCAATTACGACAGCCACGGCAGTTGTACATATGTAATAAATAAATGTTCTTACGCCAACGCTGCCGACGCGCTTGAGATCATTGAGCGATATAACGCCGTCCATGATAGAAAACAGTACAACTGGAACGACCATGAACTTTAGCAGGTTTATGTAGATAGTTCCGAACGGCTTGAGATATTCTGTTGTAAATGTGCTTTTGGGTGCTGCCAGCAGGAATATGAAGCCGACTGCAGTGCCGGCAAACATAGCAATGATTATCCATCCGGCCAAATTGATTTTACGTTTTGTTTGCATTATTATTCCTCCAAAAAATAATGTTCATATATTAGCATATTACACATCCTTTGGCTATAGAATAGAGCAATCATTAACGGCATCTTTATACTAAGTTTCACAACATAGATATATGATTTAGCAAAATAAAAGCCACGTTTTTGACGAACTTGTCAAAAACATGGCTTTTTTCACTCTGCAAGTACTTCCTCGAGGGCCTTGGCCTTGACCTTTTTAAGGCGAGCATAACGCGGCAGGGAATTGCTGCGCGGAATCTTAGGTTCGCCCTGAATAAGAGGGAGGACGTAGTTTATAAATTCGTTGGTAACATAGTTTCCGTCTTCGGTTATCCACTCAAGAGGAACTTTCTTCTCATAGTTTGCAACGCTGTTTAGAGAGAGCAGCACGGGCTTGCAGGAGTACAATCCCAAGTCATCCTCGCGCTCAAGAGCTACCATCTGTCCCGTAGCGCCGCCGATTGCGGCTTCAACGGCATATTTGCCGACGGAATATGCTTCCTCAACGTCCACCGCGGATGCGATATGCGCCGCGCTGCGCTGGAGTAGACTTAATTCAATACCACGGACTTTTTTCAGATTAAGGCGTTCTTTAAGGTAGTTTGCGAGCTTTACCGCCAGTCCGCCAAGCTGAGCATGGCCGAACCCATCGGTTCCCGAAGCCTTAGCCTCGGACACAAAAGATCCGTCGGAATAATGAAGACCTTCGGATACGGCAACCAGAACATTTCGCTTTTGCTTCATGATCTTCAAAACATCGTCGGTAAACTGGTCGAGATCAAAATCGCGCTCCGGGAGGTAGATAAGATCCGGCCCGCAGCCATTGCCGTATTCCGTTGCAAGTGCTGCCGAGGCAGTGAGCCAGCCGGCGTGGCGCCCCATTATCTCTATGACCGTAACCATATCGGTATTATATACGTCGGTATCCTTACCGATCTCCATGCAAGATGTCGCAATAAACTTTGCTGCGCTGCCGTAGCCGGGACAGTGATCCGTGCCGAACAGGTCATTGTCTATCGTCTTTGGAACGCCCATAACACGGCAGTCGTAGCCGACCTTCTCCATGTATCTGCTTATCTTATTGCATGTGTCCATGGAATCGTTGCCGCCATTATAGAAAAAGTATCTCACATCATACTTTTTAAATATCTCAAGTATTCTTTTGTAATCGCTGTCATCGACTTCCGGGTCTGCCATCTTGTATCGGCAAGATCCCAGTTCCGAAGAAGGAGTATTCAGCAGGAGCTTGAGCTCGTAATCTTCCTCTTCGCCCATGTCGTAGAGCTCATCGTTAAGTACACCCTGAATACCGTACGCAGCGCCATAAACGTTTGTTATAATATCGCTGTCGAGTGCTGTTCTGATAACTCCGTATGCGCTCGCGTTGATAACTGCCGTAGGTCCGCCCGATTGACCGAAAATACATGCGCCAATCAAAGGCGGTTCAAAAAAATTATCCAAAACTACGCCTCCATTTACGTAATGATTATTGATTATAACATGTTTTAGGTTTATAATAAATATGATTTTGAAAAAAATTGTGCAATATCACTATTTTTCTTACAGGAGGATCTATTATGCCACTCGTAACCACAACTGAGATGTTTGAAAAGGCCTATAAAGGCGGCTACGCTATCGGCGCATTCAATGTGAATAACATGGAGATCGTACAGGGCATCACCGAAGCCGCTGCAGATCTCAATGCTCCGCTTATACTTCAGGTATCCAAGGGTGCACGTGCATACGCAAATCACACCTATCTTATAAAGCTTGTCGAGGCCGCAGTTGAGGAGACCGGGCTTCCGATAGCGCTCCACCTTGACCATGGTGACAGCTTTGAGCTGTGCAAATCCTGCATTGACGGCGGCTTTACCTCTGTTATGATCGATGCCTCTTCCAAATCTTTCGAGGACAATATTGCGCTTACGCGTCAGGTCGTCGAGTATGCTCATGATCACGGTGTCGTTGTTGAAGCTGAGCTTGGCACGCTCGCCGGCATAGAAGATGAGGTAAATGTCAAGGCCGAAGATTCGTCTTATACCCGTCCCGAGGATGTTCAGGAATTTGTGGAGCGCACAGGCTGTGACTCTCTGGCGATAGCTATCGGCACCTCCCATGGTGCGTATAAATTCAAGCCCGGTACTAAGCCCCAGCTCAGATTTGATATCCTTGAGGATGTTGAGCGCCGTCTGCCCGGATTCCCGATAGTTCTGCACGGCTCGTCATCCGTTCCGCAGGAATTTGTCAAGATGATAAACGAAAACGGCGGCAATATGCCCGGTGCCATCGGCGTTCCTGAAGATCAGCTCCGCAAGGCTGCTTCCATGGCAGTATGCAAGATAAATATTGACTCTGACCTCCGCCTTGCAATGACGGCAACAATCCGCAAGTACTTTAATGAGCATCCCGACCACTTCGATCCCAGGCAGTATCTCAAGCCTGCACGAGTAGCAATAAAGGACATGGTTGCACACAAGATCACCGATGTTCTCGGCTGCGACGGAAAGGCTTAATACTATTTGATTTGTTGATTTGAAAACACAGCAGGGAGGTGCTGCAATGGCGCAATCACGTTCATCAAAAAAGCGCAGTTCAGGCAAAGGCTATGCACAGGATATAGTTACGGTAATTCGAGCCTTTTTGTCTGTTTTACTGCTGATATTGGCGTATTCGATCAACGCAGCCGCCCTTGCTTCCATTTTGCTCCTCGTTGCGGCTGCACTTATAAGCGGATTGGATATAGCTCTGACTGCGGTTGAGAAAATTATCAGAAAAAAGGATTATCTCAACGATCAGCTGCTTATATGCTTATGTGCCATTGCGTGCTTTTGCGTTGGCTGTTATACAGAAACTGTTGTCATGCTCGCGATTTATCAGGTAGGGCGCACCTGTCTTAATCTTGCTATCCGGAAGACCAAGCGGGGCTTTTACGACGCAATTTCTCCCGACGACAGGGAAGGGAGTCTTCGGCTCAGAAGTATACTAAGCAGTCCGGCAAGCGCGGAAAATTCGGTCATGAAAAAGTATCTGCCTTATCTTGATCTGTTTTCAAAAGCGGCTTTCATTGTGGGTATTCTATACGCAGTCGCAGTACCATTTATTACGGACATGACTTATGTTATGAGCATACGTCGGGGAAGCATGCTTGTTGCCGCAGCTGTTCCAATATCCGCTCTGGCCGCACTGCCTATATATTCGCTTGCAGGCTTGAGCCGAGCTACGGAATACGGCGTTTTTGTCAAAGACGCAAAAGCGCTTGAAAACACAGGCAAACTTGCCGCCGTTATCTATGATAAGGCTGATGTATTCACAGACGGTACACCTAAGCTTGCTTCTGTGAACTCTCCGATACTTGATAACGAGAGTTTTCTGCAGCTTGCAGCTTACACGGCGTATTCTTCCGAGCAGCGTTTTGCGGCTCCAATCGTGAGCGCATACAGCGGAGATATAATCCCTTCATATATATCCGACTTTAAGGACATTCCGGGCTGTGGAATGGAGATACTCTTGCGAGGAAAGCAAATTCTCCTCGGAACGCTCGAATTGTTTGATGCAAAGGGGATCGCTATACCTGATGCAGACCGTAAAAATGGGTATATACTTTACCTTGCTATCGGCGGCAGATATGCCGGAAGCCTGACACTGAAGGAGAAAGTCAACCCGTATGCTGAGAGTGTTATCTCCGATTTCGCTGAGCTTGGTGGCATCCGGAGCGTCCTGGTTACCGAGGATGGAAGGAATGTAAGCGAGAGACTTGCAAAGGCTTTGAAAGTCGATGAGCTGCATTACGAATGCAACTTCACCGAGAAAGCGGATATTATTCAAAAATGTAAGGATCAGCTTGCTCCGGATGAAAAACTCATGTACATAAGCGCTGAGAATCTTGAGTATCATACTGCTGCCGACATAGACGCCAAAGTCGGCTCGTCATTTGACAACGCTGATATGCTGATGAGCAATATAGGCATTTTTGGCCTGCCAGTTGCTTATACGGCAGCACACACGGTAAAACGTCTTTCAACCGAAAATCTAATATTCACGGCAGTTATTAAGCTGATATTGGTGGTGCTCGCACTCACAGGCAGTGCAACACTCTGGTTTATCGTTCTGCTTGATTTTGCAGCATCCGTTTTCGGCGTACTAAATGTTGTACGCTTGCCGTCATCTGACGTGCAGCAGGAAACTGAAGATAGTTACTAACAAAAAAAGACTAATGGTTAATCGACCATTAGTCTTTTTTGTTATCCGGCTCAAAGTGGGCGAGGGGATTAGCCTCGGCAGCTATCCTGAGTTCCGAGTTATCGACATGGGTATATATCTGCGTTGTATTTAGGTTGTCATGTCCCAGAAGTTCCTGGAGCGTTCGCACATCAACGCCGTTTTGCAGCATTAGCGTTGCCGCAGTATGTCTTAGCTTGTGTGATGAATATTTTTCGGCATCCAGGCCGGCTCTTCGCAGAGAATTTTTAACCATACTGTGTACCGCTTCACGGCTCATGCGAGTGCGCCTGTTTGACAGGAAAAGAGCGTTTTTGTCAATAGCCGCAATACTTTTTCTAACCGCAAGATACTGATTTATTGCCTCGGCGCAGGCATCATTGATATAAATTATGCGCTCCTTGCTGCCTTTGCCGAACACTCTTATATGATCTTCGCGTATATCTGACAGATTTAGGCCGACAATTTCTGATATGCGCAAACCACAATTGAGAAATATACACAGTATACAATAGTCACGCTCTTTATTTTTACCGTCAACAGAGGAGAGGAGGGTTTGTGCTTCGGGCAGGGTAAGATATCTCGGCAGCTTATTCGGTATCTTGGGCACATCGAGATCCTGAATGGGATTCACATCAAGGAGTTTTGCCTTGACAGTTAGATACTTATAAAAACTGCGCAGTGTTGACACTTTGCGTGCGCGTGTTGATGCCATAGTGCCGTATTCGGCTTCGCGGCTTCGCTGGTTTTTGACCCTGTCGCGTGACAAATACGCGAGATACTCATACGCATCTGAAACAGTAATTGATTTCACAAAATCAAGGTCAATATCTCGTATGCCGATGTCTTCAAATTCTGTATTTCTCGGAACCAGGCCTCGGCTGATCTTCATGTAGCGAAAAAACGTTCTCAGATCCAAATAATACTCTTCAACGGTCTTTGGTGAATGTCCTTTGATAGTCTCATGATATATAAGAAAGCTTTTTATTATCTCCGGTGCTTCAGTCCTGTAGTCCATTTAAAACGCTCCAATCATGTTTTTGCTACATTTATTATAGCAGGGCAGTTATATTAATGTCTATTGGCAAATTGACTAATAATTAAGCAAAATAAAGATTTTGTTTAATTTAGGGGAGTTCAAAAAGCGAAAATGCGTATTCAAGATATTATCAGCACCTCGATACGCATTTCCTCTAAATTTCTTCGACTATTGGTATTGCGCTTCCAATATCAAATATCGGCTCGTCCGTCAGATACACCGCCTGCACTCCGCGATCATCTAAGAAGCGCTCAATACGTTTACGTTCGTTCGAATTATTAATTGTACCCGTAAACGCCATTTCATTTCTATTTATTTTGAACGATGCTCCGCCTATAAAGCCGTGCTCAAATCCATCCAGAGCAGTGAGTTTTTCGTTAACCGATAATACATTCAGTCCAGTTGCAGATGCTATAAACGCAATCTTATTGTCGGCAGTGATTATTGAATTCTCGTCGACAACACAAATCGAACATTTTGTGTAACCTTGTTTGCAGCAAAGCCTTGCACCGTTTATCTGCGATACTATCTGCGGGTTTGCGCTTTTGGGATTATATATAAGTCTGTCTCCAACTATACATATATTAAGCCCAGCATCATATGGATACTCCGGTTTTAACGGTGCTGCAATTTTTATCAGCTCAACATTGTTAATATTTTCGCAGATATCGATTCTGTCTGCTTGCACGGCTATTTTGCTGCCGCCAAGGTGTACAGCCATTAGATCGCAATGACCTTCAAGGCGCTTATCGACAGAATTATTATTTTTCAGCCAAATTGGTGTGATATTTCGATCAAAAAGCGCACTTTGCAAAACTTTTTTATACTTTTCTCCGAGTATAAGCTGACGTACTTTACCTTGCGGCAAATTAGGTTTTTCAACAAAACGTATCATATCATCAACCGAGAGTAGCCTTGATTGCTTCACGGATATCCTTAACGCTTATCAGCTCAAGTCCGTCCGGTTTTCTGATATCATCTTTGGCATGCGCCGGTATCACGCAGCGCTTAAAACCAAGACGCGTTATCTCGGAAAGTCTCGAATTGAGATTGCTGACGCTTCTTATTTCACCGGACAGACCGACTTCACCCACCGCCGCAAGGTCGCGTCCGAGCGGAAGATCCCTGAAGCTGCTCGCAATGGCCAAAAGTGTTGCCAGATCCGCGGCCGGTTCTTCGAGCTCAAGGCCGCCAATTACATTAATATATGCATCGCAGGCTGAAACCGACATTCCACCGCGCTTTTCAAGAACTGCAAGCAAAAGCGTTGCGCGGTTGTAATCAATGCCGTTGGAACTACGGCGACCCGAGTTATATGCTGCCGGAGCGATTAGCGCTTGTATCTCGGCGAGTATTGGTCTTGAACCCTCGATAACACATGTAACACATGTACCCGGAGCATTTTGAGGACGACCGGACAACAGAACTTCGGATGGATTTTTTAGCTCCTTCAGCCCCCTATCGTTCATTTCAAAAACCCCTATCTCATTTGTTGATCCAAAGCGGTTTTTGCCGGCTCTTAGTATTCTGAACGACGTGCTGCGCTCGCCCTCGAAATATAGCACACAGTCGACCATGTGCTCAAGCACCTTCGGGCCTGCTATGCTTCCTTCTTTGTTTATATGGCCAATAACGAACGTTGTAAAGCCCTTTTCTTTTGTAAGGCGCATTATGGACATCGTACATTCACGTACTTGGCTTATGCTGCCCGGAGCCGAGCTTATATCGGCATCAAACATCGTCTGTATAGAGTCGATTATTACTATGTCCGGCGATAAGGCCTCAATATTTTCAATGACCTCGGTAAGTCCTGTCTCTGCAAGAACATATATCTCGCCCTTATCAACGCCCAGGCGCTGTGCGCGCATTTTCAGCTGCCGCTCACTTTCTTCGCCGGTGACATACAGAATCTTTTGCCCGGCTTCCGTAAGCCCACAAAGCTGAAGCAGCAATGTAGATTTGCCGATCCCCGGAGCGCCGCCGACAAGCACGAGCGAGCCTCTCACAGCGCCGCCTCCGAGCACCCTGTCAAACTCTCCTATACCGGTAGAAAACCGCATCTCAGCCTCGGTATCAAGTTCTGATATGAGTTTCGGCTTTTTAACAGCGGCAGAGCGAGCCGCATTTTTCGCACTGCCCTTCCCTTTTATATCGGCCTTGACCTCGACAAGGCTATCCCACGCGCCGCAGGCAAGGCATTTCCCGCTCCATTTTAAAGTCTCGTTTCCGCATTCCGAGCAGCAAAACACTGTCTTTTGTTTCATAATTTGCTCCTTAAAACTGTTGACAACTAAACTGAATGTATGACGCTACAAGCGTCATCGCGATTTTCGTTTGATAATTACCGTCGGCAAGAAGCCCGGCCTCCTGAGGATTGGACATAAACCCACACTCGGCAAGTATAGCCGGGCACTTCACACTAGATGTGAGCAGCAATTCATTCGGCGCACTATGCGCAACACGTCTGTTCTCTGGGTCAAGCACCGTCACCATATTATTCTGCGTTAAAAGCCCAAGCTCTTTGCTATCCGCCGTAGCAGCGTACATCACTTCCGCACCCTTGACTATTTCGCTTGGGTATTTATTCTGATGCACACTTATAAGAACACAATCGGATATTGAGTTTGCCATATCCGCACGTGCGACAAGGTCGTCATGCTCACTGTAGCTTTCACTGTTGAGGCAGCCAATGTCCGCATTCCTTGTCATTTTATGCTCAATCCCCATAAGCTCGCACAGCCCGGACATTCTGAGCGCTATGGCAAGGTTTACGTCACTTTCTTTAAGTCCATCGGCTGCTACTGCGCCGCCATCGACTCCTCCGTGACCCGCGTCTATGAGAAGCGTATGTCCCTTATAAGGACCCATAACGTTTATTGTCTCATTTGGAAATACCGTAAATATTGCCAGAACGAACAAAGCCGCGGCACAAACTGCTGCCGCCGGTTTAGCAAAGCTTTTCAGTTTAACAGTAATAAACACAAAATCACCCCACTAACAAGCTATGTCGATGGGGTGATTTTTATATCAGGCTTGGATTAATTTTTGATATAATACCCGTTTAGGGCAATTATATCATTCGGTAACGAATTTTTCAAGGCGGTCGAGACCCTTCTCGATGTTTTCCATAGATGCGGCATACGACCAGCGGACAAAGTTTTTCATGCCAAAACCAGAGCAAGGAACGACAGCAACGAGAGCCTTTTCAAGCAGTGCAACCGCAAAATCATCGTCGCTCTCAATCAGCTTTCCGCCGAGTGTCTTACCGATAAGCTTTTCGATGTTCATCATGACGTAGAACGCACCATTCGGGTTAATGCAGCTTACGCCGGGAATTGAATTAATACGTTTGACAATATAATCGCGGCGCTCAAGAAATGCAAGGCGCATTGCTTCAATGCCCTCCTGCGGGCCGGTAAGCGCTTCAACAGACGCCCACTGACTGATGGTGGATGGTGCGCCGGTGGAGTGACTCAGGAAATTGGACATTATTTTTGCAAGAGTCTTGTTTGCGGCACAGTATCCGACGCGCCAACCTGTCATTGCGTATGACTTTGATACACCGTTAATGAGCAGCGTGCGCTCCTTGACCTCTTCACCAAGGCTTGCAATGCTCGTAAACTCTATCCCATCGTAAATGAGCTGGTAGTATATCTCATCGGCAAGAATATACAGGTCGTGCTTTACACAGACATCAGCAATTGCTATAAGCTCGTCCTTGGAATATATCATACCTGTGGGGTTTGATGGGTTATTGAGCATGAGGCACTTGGTTTTATCGGTAATAGCAGACTCGAGCTGCTCAGCTGTGATCTTGAAGTTCTGGTCCTCGCCTGCCTCAACAATAACAGGCGTGCCTCCGACCATACGTACCATTTCATAATAGCTGACCCAGAAAGGAGCCGGAATTATGATCTCGTCACCGGGATTTGTAATCGCCGCAAGGGCTATGTAGACACTATGCTTTGCGCCGCTCGCAACGACTATTTGTGTGTAGTCATAATCAACGCCGCAGTCCTCTTTAAGTCTCTGCGCTATGGCCTTTCTCAGAGGAATTATGCCTGCAGCCGGAGTGTATTTGGTCTTACCATCGCAAATGGCCTTGATTCCCGCCATGTTAATATTGTCCGGAGTATTGAAATCGGGCTCGCCTGTGCCAAAGCCTACAACGTCAAGTCCGTCAGCTTTCATCTGCTTTGCAAGGCTGTCGACCGCAAGAGTAGTCGAAGCGCGAACTGCTTCCGCAATTTTGGATACTGGTTTCATTGTCAGTCACCTCCGTAAGAATAAAAATATTATAACTTCAAATAAATGCTTTTTCAATAATTAATTTAGATAAATATCCGACAAATTTTCATCTGATTATGAGCAAATGGACAAGCGAATTGTCAAACTAAGTGCAACAGGAAGAGAGTTCAAAGTCCCACAAATCCTGAGCAGAACGGAAATTAAGAA
>CAKUAS010000018.1 GCA_934636655.1 uncultured Oscillospiraceae bacterium | reverse complement strand
GTTCTTAATTTCCGTTCTGCTCAGAATTTGTGGGACTTTGAACTCTCTTCCTGTTGCACTTAGTTTGACAATTCGCTATTTCACCCTGAGTTTTTCGGCCAGGGCCTCGTCCGCGGAGACGGAGAGGGTACTGTAGTCTGTGTATATGACCTTTCCGGGCAGCGAGCCGGAGGGCTTGCGGACGTTGCGCACCATGGTGTAGTCGACCTGAGTTTTGCCGCCGTCGCGCGCCTGAGAGTAGTAAACGGCAAGCTGCGCTGCCTCCTCGATCGTTTTCTCGGGCGGGGTAAGGCCGTCGCATGAGATGATGACGTGGCTGCCGTGAACGGTTTTAGTGTGCAGCCAGATGTCCGTGCGGCGGGCTGTTTTTGTGGTCAGCTCGTCATTTTGCGCGTTGCTGCGGCCGACGAGTATCTCAAAGCCGTCGGAGGAGACAAAGCGCATGGGGCCCTGCTTTTTGCGCCTACGCTCCTTTGAACCGCGCTGCTTTTTGATATAGCCCGTGCCGACGAGCTCGGCTTTTATCTCGGCAAGATCATCCTCGGTCTCGGCGCGTTCCGTTTCGTCGAGGACGCTGTTTAGATACTCAAGCTGCCTCTCGCCCTCGGCGATGAGCACCGTGAGGTGCTGCTCGGCGGTCTTGAGCTTGTTGTATTCATTGAACATCGCAGCGGCGTTATTCTGCGGCGTTTTCAATGGATTGAGCTTTATCGTGCGCTGCGGGCAGCCCGGCTCGTAATAGTCCTCGACGGTCACGGAGCTGTCGCCCTTATGCACACGGTAGAGGTTCGCGGTCAGAAGCTCCGCGTTGCGGCGTATCCCGTCGCGCTCCGAGCATTTTTGCAGCTCCTGCCGCTGGAGGCCGAGCTTTCGCGCAATGCGGTCGCGCGCGGTTTTGACGTGGTGGCTGAGTTCCCTTGAGCGTCTGCGGCGGCGCTCGAGCGTGTCGCGCTTGGAGTAGTACGCGTCCAAAAGCTCGGAAAAGCTTTCAAACTCGCGCACATCATACACTCCCGCATACTGCCGCAGCTGCATGAAGGAAAATTCCCTGGGCTTTCCGTCCTCTGTAAACAGCACGGGCGTGAGCTCCCCTGCCCTGACGCTGTCCAGAAATGCTCCTATCGCCTCGGGCAGGAGCGCGGCGTTATCCCCGCTGCGGCAGGCAAGCTCGCGGCAGATAAGCGGCGAGAGTCCGGAAAAGCAGTCCATAATGCGCTTATCCGCGCTTTTTCCCGCGTCGGATGTGCTGAGCGCCTGCGCTATCTCCTCCTGGGAAAGATCCAACACAAGCGGCTTGCGCTGCTTGGGCGGAAGGCGGTAGATCATGCCGGGCAGCATCCTGCGCTCGACATCGCCGCCGTAATCCATGCGGCGCAGGCAGTCGATGATCCTGCCGTCCGAGCCGATGAGCACGAGGTTTGAGCTTCTGCCCATGAGCTCGACTGCAAGGCGCAGGTCGACGTTATCGCCAAGCTCGTTACGGGATGTTATGTTAACTATAGCAAGGCGCTCCCAATCCGGCTGCTCGATGGCTTCGATCCTGCCTCCGGTGAGGTATTTGCGCAGCAGCATGCAGAACATCGGGGGCTCTGCGGGGTTTTCAAAGCTGAGATGCGTCTGCTGAAGTCTGCCGCTGCCCGCGCCCGCGTCGATGAGTATACGCATACTTTCGCCGCCGCGCAGCGACAGGACGATCTTATCACGCTCGGGCTGCTGCACCTTATCTATCCTCGCGCCGATGATTTTGGGTCTCAGCTCGGCTATTATTCCCGATAAAAGTATTGCATCAAGTGCCATGACTATCCTCCACGCATACGGCGTACAGCTCGTTTATACGCTGCGTTTTCCCCTGAAGATACAGCCATCCGAACAGGGCCTCAAGTCCCGTCGCCGCATGATACTGAGCGATATCTGCCTTGTGCGGCACAGAGTTCACCTTGGCGTTTCGACCGCGCTTATAGATATATTTTTCGTCGTCCGTTAAATACGGCAAGAGCCTCTCGGCAGCCTCGGCCTGAGCCGGAGCGTTCACGATGGCGACGGTCTTTTTGTGAAGCTCGGTGACCTTTTTATTGCCGCCGGCGCAAAGCATCGTGCGCGTTAAAAGCTCATACACACCGTCGCCTATGTGCGCAAGGCCGAGCATGCTAATGTTGTTTATATCGCCCAGTTCCATTTGTGGGCAGAAATAATCTTTCATAGAATCACCTGAAAAAGGAGTGGCTATATTATGTTAACCACTCCTGTTTTTATTATATGTCGTCTGTCTCGTCGGCAAACTCGGTCTGGATTTGCAGGATTTCCGTAGGAGCTGTACCCTGAGTTGTCTGCATTTCGAGCCACTGGTCACGCGTTATGAGGATCTGGCGCGGCTTTGAGCCCTCAAAGGGGCCGATGATGCCCATCTCCTCCATCTGGTCGACTATGCGCGCAGCTCTCGAGTAACCGAGCTTCAAGCGGCGCTGGAGCATGGATACCGAGGCCTGCTTGGTGTCGAAAATAACGTCAACAGCCTGCGGCAGAAGCTCGTCATACTCGGGCTTTCCGGTCGGCTCGTCATCATCATTGCGGCCTTTGCCGTTTGCGCCCTTATCCTCGGCGGCCTTTTCGATCTGCGCCATGACATCCTCACTATACTGCGCGGTGGACTGACGCTTAATAAACTGAACGATCTGGTCTCGCTCCTCGTCGCTGACGAAGGCACCCTGAACGCGCAGGGGCTTTCCGCAGCCGATAGGGGCATACAGCATATCACCCATGCCTATGAGCTTTTCAGCGCCGGCATTATCGAGAATAATGCGGCTTTCGAGTGCGGAGGATACCGCAAACGCAATACGGCTGGGGATATTGGCCTTCATAAGGCCGGTTATAACGTCGGCCGACGGACGCTGCGTTGCAATGACAAGGTGCATGCCCGCGGCGCGGCCCATCTGCGCCACGCGGCAGATGCTCTCCTCAACATCCTTGGATGCGACGAGCATGAGGTCTGCCAGCTCGTCGATAACGACGACGATGCTCGGCATTTTTGGCTGGCCATTTTCGAGCAGATGCTCGTTATACGCCTCGAGGCTTCTGACTCCGAGCTCGGAGAATAGCCTGTAGCGCTTGAGCATTTCCGTGACAGCCCACTGGAGCGCGCCTGCTGCCTTTTTCGGGTCGGTGACGACGGGGATGTACAGATGCGGAATGCCGTTATAAACGCCGAGCTCGACCATCTTGGGATCGATCATGATGAGCTTGACCTCGTCGGGATCTGCTTTATAAAGAAGACTTATGATGAGCGAGTTCATGCACACAGACTTACCCGAACCCGTGGTGCCCGCGATGAGAAGGTGCGGCAGCTTCGAGATATTGCCCACTACGGCCTGACCGGCGATGTCCTTTCCAATGGCAAAGCTGAGCTTTGACTTAGATGAGGCAAAGCGCGGCGAGTCGATTATATCGCGCAGATAAACGGTGCTTATTATCTTATTGGGCACCTCAATGCCGACGGTGGATATTTTATCGGGTATCGGCGCTATGCGGACGCTGACAACGCCGAGGGCAAGGGCGATATCGCCCGCAAGGTTTGTAAGCCTGCTGAGCTTCACGCCCTGATCGAGCTCAAGATCATATCTCGTGACCGTGGGGCCGCGGGTGGTATCGACTATTCTTGCCGACACGCCGAAGCTTTTTATCGTGCTCTCAAGACGTTCGCGATTCGTGCGCAGCTCCTCTTCTGAGTTTGCCGCGACCGCATGTCCTTTTTTAAGCAGGAATATCGGGGGCTTTTCGTATTCGCCCTCGCTTGTGGCTGATTCAATGGCGCTGCGTATGGCCTCGGTTTCCGCCGCGACTTCGGCAGCGGTAGCTTTCTTCGGAGGATCGGACACAGCGCCTGTTTTGACGGTGCCGTCATCGCTGAGCTTGACGGCGGAAATACCCGTCATAGCCTCGACTTCCTCAATGGTCATGGGCTCTACTTCTATATTATCGGGGGCAAGAGCCTTTGATTTTGCAGTCTTTTTGCTGAAAAGGCCACTTTCTTTCTTGGGCGCAGATTCGTCCTTAACTGTCGGCTCTTCTGACGCGGTCGATTTCTTCGTAAACGCCGGTTCATCGTCGAGCGGAATATCTATCGCGCGGCGGCGAGCCTTTTTGACCTTCTCGGCCTCATCCGAAGCAGCCGCTTCGGGTTCGGGCTCGGGGACAGCAGCGGCCTTTGCGGGCTTTCTTTCGACTTTCTCGCCGCTTCCGCACAGAAACTCAAAGAGCTTCTTCGGCGTTACGCTCAATGCCGCCAGAATGAAGAATATAAGCGCCAAAAGCAGCAGTATGGCAGCGCCGTAAATACTGAAGGCCTTTTCCAGAGCAAAGGCTATGAGCGTTCCGAGAACGCCGGCGCAGAGCATGCTCTTGCCTCCTGCGTAGAGCACCGAGAACAGCTCGCCCACGCCGCTGAGATTATCGACAACGACCTGAGACAGCAGAAGATTCACAAGCGAGCCCGCCAAAAGCGGCAGCAGCAGCGCCGCAGTAAGGCGCCATGCGCATGGCTCGTCCCAGCGAAAGCCGAGAATATATGCCGCCAGCAGGAATACCGGAGCGCAGATCCAGAAGCCGTAACCGAACAGGCCCTTTAAAAGCGCGCACAGCCAGCCGACGACGACGCCGTCGTGCGCGAATATCCCGATGGCTACGAGCACCGCGGCAAACAGAAAGCACACCGCGGCGATAATGCGCTGGGCAGAGCTATCCTCAGAGGGCGTGTTTTTAGGTTTCTTCCCCTGCGCAGACGCCTGTTTTTTGCCGGAATTATTGGTTTTTTTCTTTGTAGCGGTTTGAGCCATTATTAAGCTTACCTGCCTTTATCAGAATATGAGGGAGAGGATTATCGTCAGCACACCGACGACCCAGCAGTAGTATGAAAATCCGCCGAAGCGCGTCTTTCGGGCTATCATGCGCAGAAGTCCGATGGATAGAACACCGGAGATCATGGCGGCGATCATGCCGAAGAGATATGCCGGGATAAGCGAGGGATCGATGCCTGTTTTGAATGCGTCGATAAGCTCCAAGAGCGTTGCGCCGAGGACGGCCGGGATACTCATCAAAAGTGAGAACTTGACGGCATAGCTGCGATCATGACCGGTCGCGATACCTGCGGTTATAGTAGTTCCCGAGCGCGACAGACCCGGCAGCGTTGCAACGCACTGGCACAGGCCGATTATAAGTGCATCGGTAAACAGCATGTTCTTCTCTGTCTTCGTGCCTTTGGCCATTTTATCGGCGACAAGGAGCATGCAGCCGGTCAAAATCAGCGCTATACCGACATAGACCGTCGAATTTGAAAGCGCCTCAACGTATTTATGTACCGGCAAAATCAGCACCAGCGGCAGCGTTGCGACGATTATCAGCATGAAAAGGCGCGCTTCGGGAAATCTCCTGCGGCGGCCGTCCGAGTCCACCGTTCTGCCGGAGAGCATGTCTATCGTCTGCGTGAACATTGCCTTTATGTCGCACCAGTACATGAAGCAGATCGCAATAAGCGTTCCGAAATGAAGCAGCACGTCAAAAAACATGTGGCTGCTACCGAGGTCGGACATATTGAAAAGGTTATGCAGGATAGCAAGGTGGCCCGAACTCGAGATGGGCAGAAATTCCGCAACGCCCTGCACGAGGCCGAGGATTATGGCATCCAATATGCTCATATATTTATCTCCTGTGAGTATTCTCAGATATTATGTATACTTAACTTTGTTATTTTATCATATAATGTATTAAAAGGCAAGCACTCAATGTACTTGCCTATCTATCTCTCCATGCAGATAGTCGAGGGCGTCGGAGAGAGTTCCGATGCTGTCAATAAGCCCGCAGGAAACGGCCTCCTGCCCGTAGATGACGCTGCCGACGTCGTTTGCAAGCTCGTCGGTAGCCATCATGAGCTCATTGTATTTCTCGCGGCTTATATTTGAGTGTCCGGTGACGAATCCGACTATACGTTCCTGGATGCGGGCAAAATAGTTATATGTCTGCGGAACGCCGATGACGACGCCGTTAAGGCGCACGGGGTGGATCGTCATGGCTGCCGACGGTGCAATAAAGCTGCGCGATGCGGCGACAGCAAGCGGCACTCCGATCGAGTGTCCGCCGCCGAGGATGAGAGACACAGTAGGTTTTTTCATCCCGGCTATAAGCTCCGCTATACCTAGCCCCGCCTCGACATCACCGCCGACGGTGTTCAAGAGTATAAGAAGCCCCTTTATCTCCTCGGACTCCTCTACCGCCGCCAAAAGCGGCATAATGTGCTCATACTTGGTCGTTTTGTTATCCTCGGGCAGTATCTGATGCCCCTCGACCTGACCTACGATGGTCAGGCAGTGTATCTTGCCCTCCCTGCCCTGCGGCTGCGTGCTGCCAAGATCCTTTATCTCCTCCAAAAAATCACCTCATACCTATTTTGTCAGGTATGAGGCGCTTTTATTAATTTTTTGAGGCGAATTAAGGCTGTACCTATACATATATTGCGCTTGCCCGGTATCCGAGATTGCCGACGAAACCGGGAAACTGTCGCATCCCGTGGGTGCAGCAGTCTCACGGTTTTATCAGCACTTTAGATACCGGGCACCTGCACTCACCGTATCCGTAACTGCGTTCGTACGCCTCTAAAAAGCTTTGTATGCCGCCAGCACGCCGAGATAGGTCATGAAGCAGTCAAACTTTGCGACGACCTCGAAGGGGGCGTGCATACTCATTACGGGAACGCCGGCATCGATGGTGTCGATATTGCGGTTTGCCATGTACTTGGCTATCGTGCCGCCGCCGCCCTGATCGACCTTACCGAGCTCGCTCATCTGCCAGACAACACCGTTATCGGCAAAAAGCCTGCGAAGGTAGGCAACGACCTCGGCGGACGCATCGCTCGTGCCGCTCTTGCCGCGTGCACCGGTGAACTTGCAGATACCCATGCCGTAATTGAGCTTTGCATCGTTGCGCTTCTCACTGACCTCGGGGAAATTCGGGTCAAAGGCCGCTGTAACATCCGCCGACAGGCAGAAGCTGTTTGCAAAGCAGCGGCGCAGGGGAACATCCTGACTGTCGCACAGCTCCTCCATGAAGCACTCGAACGCGCTGCTCTGCATGCCGCTCACGCCGTCAGAACCCGTTTCTTCCTTGTCCGCGAGGATGCAGATACAAGTCTTTTCGGGAGTCTCCGCAATATCAAGCATCGCTTTGAGCTCGGCATATGCGCACACGCGGTCATCGTGGCCGTAGCCGCCGATGAGCGAACGGTCGAGACCGATCTCCCGCACCTCAAATGCCGGGACCGCGGTGAGCTCGGCAGAGAGGAAGTCCTCCTCTACAATGCCGTAGCGGTCATTGAGAATGCTCATGACGGCGAGCTTTACCCTGTCGCTGCCCTCGTCGGCATAGGGGATGCTGCCAATGAGAATATTGAGTCCCTCTCCGGTTATTCCCTCTTCCATGGTTTTACGCATCTGATCTTTACCGAGATGCGGCAGGAGATCGGTTATAACAAACTGCGGGTCGGCAGGGTCGTGTCCGATGGTGACATTAATTACATCCCCGTTTTTAAGCGCAACAACACCGTGCAGCTCGAGGGGAATGGTCACCCACTGATACTTTTTGATGCCGCCATAGTAATGGGTCTTAAAATACGCAAGCTCGTCGCTTTCGTACAGAGGGTTCTGTTTGAGGTCGATGCGCGGAGAGTCGACATGCGCACCGGCGATGACAACGCCCTTTTCGAGGCTCTGCTTGCCGATCACGGCCAGCATGAGCGACTTGCCGCGGTTGTTGCGATATACCTTATCTCCGGCTTTTAGCTCCATACCGTCTACATACTCAACAAAGCCCTTATCTTCTGCCATTTCGATGGCCATTTTTACGGCTTCGCGCTCGGTACGCGCTTCGTTTAGAAATGCCATATAGCCACGGCAATAATCTTCCATATCGATGCGCTGCTGCGTAGTCATCGTGTCATAACCGTTTTTCTGTTTGTAAAATAATTCGTCTCTGATCTCAGCCATTTTTCAATACTTCCTTAAATAAATTTTTGCATTCTTTTCTGAACTTGTCCTCGCTGCCGTCATTGTGCAGCACATATTCGCATTTTTGCACGAAATACTCGTTGGGATATTGGGCATTTACACGCATCATGGCATATTCATAGCTTATGCCGTCGCGCTTCATTATACGCTCGATGCGCGTTGCTTTTTCGGCAACTATACCGACAACGGCACAGCACTTTTCGCCAAGGCTGCTCTCTATAAGCGCTATCGCATCAATGGCCGCTATCTTTCCGCCCTGCATCGCCCAGTCGGCAAGCTTTTTATTTACCTCAAGGCCAATGTAGTGATGCGTTATGGCATTTAGATCCTCGAGCGCGGCCTCGTTCGAAAACACTGTGGCGCCGAGTGCCTTTCGGTCAAGAATGCCATCCGTGACCGTCCCGGGAAATGAGCGCTCGATATCCGCGAGCATACGTGTGTTGGTTTTAAGCATCTCGTGATACAGCGCATCGCAGTCGATTATCAGCGCTCCGAGAGCCTCAAGCTCACGCAGAGCTGTAGTTTTTCCGCAGCCAGTGCCGCCTGTTATACCGACGACCTTGAGTCTTTCGGCAAGCTCCGAGGCTATATCGGTCTCCGGCAGCGCGCCCTGACGCAGGACCTTATACGGCGCAGCACTCATGTCGATTATAGTTGACTCACGTCCGATACCGCACTGTCCGCCATCTACAATTGCTGCGATCTTTCCGTCAAAGTAGTCGAACACCTCCTGCGCGGTAACGGGGCTTTTGCTCCCCGACGGATTTGCCGAGGGTGCTGCAAATGGAAGCTTTGCCTTTTTGAGCATTGCCTGCGTCATAGGGTGATCGGGACATCTCAGCGCAACGGTATCACCGCCCGCGCGGACGATATCCGGAACTATGTCCTTTGACTTCAAAACGATGGTCAGGGGCCCCGGCCAAAACTTATCCATAAGCACTCGCGCCTGTTTGGGGACGTTCTCGCAGTATTTTGTCACCGCGGCGCCCTTATGTATCATGAGCGCAAGAGGCTTGACCTCAGGCCTGCCTTTCACTTCGTACACCTGCTCGACAGCCGCCACATCAAGACCGTTGCACGCAAGGCCGTACACTGTTTCAGTCGGCACGGCGACGAGCTCGCCCGATGCTATGAGCGAAGCAGCCTCGCCGAGCTCATCTTTTCCTATTATCTTAGTTTCCATCAGCTCTCCGCCTGCCTTTTGAGCTTTTCCGCCTGGTCGGCGGTTATGAGCGCATCGATTATCGGGTCAAGGTCGCCGTTAAGGACGCTTTGGATATTGAAGTTTCGCACATCGCCGACAAGACGGTGATCGGTCACGCGGTTTTGGGGGAAGTTATAGGTGCGCACCCTGTCCGAGCGGTCGCCCGAGCCGACCTGACTTTTGCGTTCGGCCGCTATGGCGGCGGCCTGCTTCTGCTGCTCGGCCTCGTAGAGCTTTGAACGCAGTATCTTCATCGCCCTGTCCTTATTTTTATACTGACTGCGTTCGTCCTGACATTCGACAACGACGCCCGTGGGCAGATGCGTTATGCGGATGGCACTTTCGGTCTTGTTGACGTGCTGGCCGCCCGCGCCGGAGGAACGATAGGTGTCGATCTGCAAGTCTGCGGGGTTAATTTCAAACTCGACCTCCTCGGCCTCTGGCAAAACGGCGACCGTGGCAGCCGAGGTGTGTATCCTGCCGCCGGACTCCGTTTCCGGAACGCGCTGGACGCGGTGTCCGCCCGCTTCGAACTTCAGGCGCGAATACGCCCCCTGCCCTTCGACGACAAAGCTCATTTCTTTTATGCCGCCGAGCTCTGTTTCGTTTATATTGACGATATCTATCTTCCAGCCCTTGCTCTCGGCGTACATGGAGTACATTCGGAAAAGATCGTGCGCAAACAGTGAGCTCTCCTCTCCACCGACGCCGGAGCGTATTTCCATGATGACGTTGCGCTCATCGTTCGGGTCTTTGGGCAGGAGCAGGATCTTGAGCTGCTCGTTAAGCTCTGACATGCGCTGCTTTGCCTCGTTATACTCCTCCTGCGCGAGCTCCTTGAACTCGGGGTCAGCCATGAGCTCCTCGGCATCCTTCATGGCCTTGTCATACTTGGCATACTCCCTGTAGGCCGTTACGATGGGCTCAAGCTCCTTCATTTCGCGCACACATTTCGTGTACGCCGCGGGATCGGCGTATATCTCGCCGTTTTCCATGCGAACCTCGAGTTCAGAGTATCTGTTATCAAGCTGTTTGAGTTTATCCAGCATTTTTATCTCCTGTTTTTAGTGGCGCATTGACGCACCTACGGATACACATATTGCGTGAACCCGGTGTCGAAGCTGCCGACGAAACCGGCACAGCGGGCGACCATTGGTCGCCCCTACAGGCATAGTCGGAGCACGAAGCCATTCGTAGGGACGGGCAATGCCCGCCCATTAGCTATCAGCTATCCACTATATTTATTAAAATATCATAGCACATTTATAGGGATATGTAAATGAAAAAAGCCACGCTTTCGCGTGGCTTTTTGTCTTATATCAATCCCTGTACCAGGATTATGAGAATAAGTATCGGGAGGGCCCACTGGAAATAGGGCTTGAGCTTGGGAGACATGCGGATGCCAGTGCCCTTATTGACTTCGGCAATATACTTATCAAAGCCCCAGCCCCACTTGCTGACGCAGAACAGCAGGTAGATAAGCGAGCCGATGGGCAAAAGCAGATTCGATACGAGGAAGTCCTCACTGTCGAGCACGTCGCGGCCGCCGATGAGGTGCAGGTTGCTCCAGATGTTATAGCCGAACACGCAGGGCAGACTCAGAAGCGCAAGCAGAACGAAGTTTATGGCAACGGCCTTTTTGCGGCTTATACCGAAGGTGTCCATGCAGATGGCGATGATATTCTCAAACACCGCAAGCACGGTAGACAGGCTCGCAAAGATCATGAACAGGAAAAACAGCGTTCCCCAGAAGCGTCCGCCGGACATGTTGACAAACACCTGCGGCAGAGTGACAAAGATGAGCGATGGGCCCTGCTCTGGAGATACTCCAAAGGAGAAGCAGGCCGGGAAAATTATCGTGCCTGCCATGAGTGCAACGAAGGTATCGAGTGCGCAGATGCGCGCAGCCTCGCCGGTCAGGGTGTGCTTATCGCTCATGTAGCTGCCGAATATCTCCATGGCTGCTATACCGAGGCTCAGGGTGAAAAACGCCTGATTCATCGCGTCCATGATTAGATTGCCAAGGCCGTTTTTGCGGATAGAATCTATCGACGGCAAAAGGTAGAACTTCATGCCCTCCCCCGCTCCGGAAAGTGTCAGGCTGTGCACGGCCAGTACGACTATGAGCGCAAGCAGCGCAAGCATCATGAACTTGGATATGCGCTCAAGTCCCTTTTTGAGGCCGAAGCTGCAAACGATGAACCCGACAACTACGACAAGCTCGGTCCATAGCGCCATCTCACCGGGTGACGACAGAAGATCGCCGAACACTGCGCCGGTCGCGTCGGCAGACATTCCCGAATGGAAAACACCGGTCAGAAATTTTCCGAAGTAACTGGCCATCCAGCCGGTCACGGTCGTGTAATACATCATCAGCAGATAGCAGCCTATGAGGCAGAACCAACCGTGGATATGCCACTTGCTGCCCGGCTTTTCGAGCGCCTTGTAGCCGAGCACCGCGCTCTGGCGGCTCGCTCTGCCGACAGCGAGTTCCATCGTCAGCACCGGGA
Source organism: uncultured Oscillospiraceae bacterium (assembly GCA_934636655.1). Classification (GTDB taxonomy): domain Bacteria; phylum Bacillota; class Clostridia; order Oscillospirales; family Oscillospiraceae; genus F23-B02. The sequence goes on along the minus strand of CAKUAS010000018.1, from coordinate 28,302 downwards.
TGCCCATGACAATGAGGCAGATGAGGTAAAACAGCACGAAATAGCCGCCGCCGTTTTGACCTGTTATGTAGGGAAAGCGCCAGACATTACCTATGCCGATAGCGCAGCCCGCGCTGACCAGCAGGAAGCCCAGCCTGGAGCCGAAGGCTTCTCTCTTCATATCAAATATCCTCTCTTATAAAAGCTGCTGCTTATTTTATCTCCAAAACAGCCTGTTTACAAGGGCGGTTTTTGTATGATATAATAAGAAAAACTTATTTTTAGTAGCGCATGGACATTCCTACGGATACAGTGATTGCGGTAGCCCGGTGTCGAAGATGCTGACAAAACCGCAAAACTGCCGCTTACCGTGGGTGCAGTGAGAGTTTTGCTGTAGTCCAACCGGAGAGTGCGGAGGGAGCCATAAAAAAGCGGGCGAGCAATGCCCGCCCCTACGGGGATAGTCGGCACTTAAACCTATTCGTAGGTGTGTCCGTTCGCCTCTAAAAAGTCAGCTTATTTTGAGGTTCTTCATGAACAGAAATCAGCTTAAATACTTCGTTGCGGCGGCGGAGAGCCGCAGCTTCACCAAGGCCGCCGAACAATTTTACATATCGCAGACTGCCGTGACGCAGCAGATGCAGCTTTTGGAGGAGTCACTCGGCTGTACTCTGTTTGACCGCTCGACGCGCCCGGTGTCGCTTACCCCGGCGGGGAAAATATTTCTGGGCGAAGCAAAGTCCATACTCGACAGCATGAGCCGCGCGGCCGAACGTGTGCACGATGCATCCACCGGTCTCACGGGCACCTTGCGGGTCGGCTTTGTGCGTGGCTATGAGCGCAGCGATCTTTCGGTGCTCATGCGCAGTTTTCACCTGCAAAACCAAAACGCGCTGATAAGCTTTTACCGCTGCTCGACCGACGTTCTCGCCGCGGGACTTGCACAGCAGGAGTACGATATCATATTCACATGGGACAGCACAAATCTCAAGGCACAGGATGGCATCGAGTATCTCGACGTTGAAAGTGCACAGTTAGTAGTTGCGCTTTATGCTGGGCACCCCCTGGCCGGGCGCAGAAGGCTCAGCCGCGCCGAGCTCAGAGGCGAAACTATCCTGTACATGTCTCCTGACGCTTCTAACGACTCCTACGGTGATGCGTTTTTCATGCAGTTATATAAAGACGCGGGCTACAAGCCGAATATTCTCTTCCGTTCCTGCGACGCGGAATGTATCCTTATGATGGTTGCCGCCGAGGAGGGTATTTCGATCCTGCCCGACTATTTTACCGACAAGCTATATGACGCGGACAATCTTGTGTTCGTTCCGCTCGTAGGTGAAGGCGAACAGGAGGAAATAATCGCCGCATGGCAGAGCACGAACTCCAATCCCGTGCTGACTCAGTTTCTGTCGGTACTGAAAAAGAACGTACCGTTGAGATAAAAGAGACGCTGATGGATGCCCATCAGCGTCTATCATTATATTTAATTTACTCTCCTTTAGGCTCATCGCCGGGCAGAATGGAAAACTCCTCGTTATAGGTAAAGCCGCCGTCGACATAGAACCATGTGAGCTTTGCGGATGTTCCGTCGCTGAAGCCGAAATCAGCGGTCAGCTCGCTGTTTCCGTCGCCGTCAAGATCTGAAAAATCGCAGCTTTTAAGCGCATCCGCAGCGTCGTTCAGCGGCTTTGCATACTTTGCAACTGCAACAAGTTTGCCGCCTGATGCGCTGTCCCAGAGCTCGATCTCATTGTCACTGACGTTAAGATATACAGTTGTATCCTTGCCGCCAAGCTTTATGGTGTACGACATCGTTCGCCCGGCCTCTGCCGTTTCTGTCGGAGCCGGTGTTGATTCAGGCTCATTTGCCTTGTTAGTGCAGGCCATCAGCGTAAGCAGCATGGAAGCTGCCAAAACTATCGAAAAAAGTGTGCTTCTTTTCATTGTCATTCTCCTTTTATAATTGTGATACTGAGTATAGCGCCGATCGCCAACGCAACAGCAAAGACACGGCGCGTTGAATGTCACATTAATATAGCGCTATAGTTTATGTTGGCAAGACGTGCCTGTTTGCACAGGTCTTTTGTTTGGAGCCTATACTGCCGGCCGTCTTTTATGAAGTGCGTTCCACATTGACGGAACTCGAAATCCACATTCTTTCGTATGCATTGCTCGCGTATATCGAGCACCCAGTCGTAATCGAGCGGCCGCGCATCTTTATCCGACTCTCCGCCGACAACCACAAGCTCAATACCGTCTAAGTACGTTTCCATATCTACGCACTCAAGGAGCGGCTGAGCGGCGATGCACTTGTGCTTAATTGGGAGATCGCTGAACACCGCCAGTTTTTTATCCGCGTTGTACTGATTTTCTATCGTGCAGCACACGACAACGTTTTCATATCCGTCCTCCCAATCCTCCGGGATACACTCCGCGAAACGTTCTATACGCTTCGTCAGAAACAGAAATGTGCAGTCTGAGCGCTCCTTTATCATCCTCCAGCACTCGCCGCGCCACGCATCGGCTTCTTCTATAAGAAAATCAGTAGAAAAGCCCATATACACAAGCCCGGACTTCATTTTATAACCCCCCTTTTTGAGCTGCGCGGTCGGCTTATAAAAGTCCTTTGTTTTGACTATCTCATTTGTATTTACGCCGCGTTTTGCGTCGCCCTTATGAATATAGCAGAACTTACAGCCCTCACTGCATTTTTTACACCCTCGCCACGGGTTCCACATCGGCATACGCTAATTCTCCAGTCTCTTTTGTGTGATCCAATCGTCCAGAAAACGCATCTGCTCGGGCGTGTGAAACCAGTGCTCTCCGCCCGGCATGACGGTAAGCTCAGCTCCTATGCGCTCGGCAAAGGCCTCTATAGTTTCGATCGATGTCAAATTATCATGTTCTCCGTACAGTATGCGTGTCGGGACACGCCAGTTTATTGGATGCTCGCGCACATAGCACAGATACCGCCAAGAGAGCGTTTCGCCAAAGCTCGTGGGTATCTCGCCTTTTTCCGCAAGCTCTGCCTCTGAAACATTTGCCCACTGCATCATATTGCTTATCAGCTTCTCCATGTCTGCGACGGGCGAAATGAGGTAAGCCATATCAGCTATCGTTTCATCAAGCGATGACAGTGAGAAAAACGCGCCGATGCTGTTTGCTATGAGCGTTATGCGCTCACTTTTCATTCTCTGCTCCGCAAAATACCGCAAAAACTCCTCCTTCGCCTCCCACGGGGTCTGTGCGCGGTAATCAAAGCCGATCACTTCGCTATCGGGAAACAGTACCTTATAGTGCTCTGCTTCCTGCGCCGAGCCGCCCTTTCCGTGGACGTATACGACTAAATTTTTCATTGTTTTCCTCCGTTAACTATACTGGCATAGGTTTCTTCCGGTATCATAGGTGAGCCGATCTCGACAAGAAGCTTCTCTTCGATTCTGCCGCTGCCTGCATACTGCCGCCCGGCTTTTTTAACAAGTTCCAGCCGTGGGGCTGTTACAGCAGCGGCCTCCGGTGCACTGAACATCGGACTTTCCGGAACCGTTATGATAGTGTGGCCGTTCGGGAACATGAGCTCAAACTGTGCGACCGCCGGTTCAAAATTGCGTCTGCTGTTCGGGAAGCCGCAGCCGCAGATCATCATATAGCGCAGGTGCGAATAGCTGCGCTGGCCGACATGCTCATAGCGGTCGTTTACCTGCTCCATCGCCATGGACGACATCGGCAGAGTGCGGTCAATAAGATTTTTGAGTGCGGCCGGCATACCGTAGCTGTGGAGCGGAAAGCTGAACAGCAGCAGGTTGCTTGCGAGCATCTGCTCTAATATCCCGCGCATATCGTCATCAATGGCGCAGGTGCCTCCATTATATTTGCAGTTAAAGCAGCCTCGGCAAAACTCAATATGCCTGTCGATAACGTCTATAGTCTGCACATTTTGCGGTCCTATCTCACACATACCGTCTAAAAACGCGCGGGTTATGTGCATCGTATCGCTTTTATCCTTCTTCGGACTGCCGTTAAAAACGAGTATCTTCATATGTATACCTCCAATAAAAAGACGCAGTGCGAACCTGTTTATAGGTCTGCACTGCGTCTATGCGTCTGGCATTTTTGTTTCTTCAATTCTTCCGTTTCTGAAACGGATCACACAGGCGTATTTACACTTCGGGCAGAACAGAGGAAAATCCTCCAGCACTGTGTGCGGGCGTATCTGCGTTCTCGTCTTGCCGCCACATTTTGGACAGCAGAGCCAATTGAGCTTTGTGCTTGCCTTCTCCTCCACTTGGGCTCACCTAGGTTCACTTGTCGACGAGAGCGCGAAAGGCCGCGTCGCGGTCAAACGTTCCGGCGGCAAAGCCGGGTATCTCCTTAATGGCCTTGCATACGCTTATGCTGAAGCCCGTGAGTATACCTCCGATCTCCTCATCCGAATACGGGCAATCGCCTGTAACGATGAGCGTAGACAAACTGTGCACCACGAGCCAAAGGTCGCGGAAATACAGATCGGCCTCGGCGGCAGTGATATGATAAACGCCGACAAGCGTCGGGCGGACTATCTCCTGCAAATGCTGCATAGATTTCATCGCACTGTATTCCTGCTCCTGCTCTCTTGTCAGGAACAGAAGCCTGTATAGCTCCGGCTCTTCGCGCGCAAAGCGGACATACTGCATTCCGACGCCGAAAAACGGTATCTTTTCTTTAAGTCCTCTGTCCGCATAGCCGTCGTACACTGCAACGGCTGCGGCATATACTTCCCTTTTGACTACATCCATTGAGCCGAAGCAAGTGAATATAGGTTGTGTGGAAGTACCGAGCTCATTGGCAAGTGTCTTTGCCGTCAGTTCGTCGAAGCCCTTCGTGCGTACGACCTTGAGCGCGGCATCAACCATCTCTTCTTTTGTGAATTTGACCTTAGGCGCCATGCTGCACGTCCTTTCGCGATCTGCATCGGTTGATATATATCGTTAAATATACATCAATCATTATACATGTACAACAATACCTTGTCAATAGTATTCTAAAAACAAGAAATTTGCCCATGTAAAAGCTTTTTGATAGACAAGACTTCGCCGCGTCGTGTATTATATTTACATTGGGAGGCGTTATTATGATAGATATCGGCACAAAGATAAAAGAAGCACGGCTCGGCGCTGCCCTTACCCAGGAGCAGACGGCCGAGGCATTGGGCGTAAGCCGACAGACAATATCAAACTGGGAAAACGGAAAAACGTATCCCGATATTGTGAGCATAGTAAAAATGAGCGATCTTTACGGCATAAGCCTTGATGATCTGCTGAAGGGAAAGGAGCAACGCGATATGTCAGACTATGTTGAATACCTTGGAGAGAGTACGGATACTGTGAAAAGCAACCAGCGTCTGTCGCTCATAATAACGCTGTCACTGTACTTCGCAGTGTGGGCAGCGACGCTTATAATTGCATGGCTTATCGACCCTGTAAGCACTCTTGGATTTGCCGTCGTATTCTTTTGGGGTCTGCTGCCGGTATCAACGTTCATAACATCCGCGCTTATAGGTGGAAATGATTTCTTCGGGAAGCTTAAATGGATCTGCCCGATAGTATTCGGTATCATGTATTCGGCCGCCGATCTTCTCACTTTCAAGCTCATGCATGTGGTAGGAGGCGGGATACCGAGTTCGCCCGATATGCAGATGGTCCTCTGGGGCACCGCTATTGCTGCGGTTGGGCTTGTGATCGGCACTCTGTTCCGCCTTGCCGCAAGGAAGAGGAAAACCAAAAGCTTATAGCTGACGGGAGCCTCACAGTAAGCGCGAGTGATTTTTGATGCAAAGCATAAAAAGTCGCCGCAAGCAATGTATAGCTTGCGACGACGTGGCGGAGAGTGTGGGATTCGAACCCACGTGGGCGTGAGCCCAAACGGTTTTCAAGACCGCCTCGTTATGACCACTTCGATAACTCTCCGAATATTCGATTAGTGAAAAGAGCACACATAAGTGTGCTCTTTTTATGGCGCAGAAGGAGGGATTTGAACCCTCGCGCGCTTTTTACACGCCTACTCCCTTAGCAGGGGAGCCCCTTCGGCCTCTTGGGTACTTCTGCACATTGCCGCTGAAATATAATAGCATAGCCCATCGGCTATGTCAAGAAATTTATTCTTTCAGATAATGCATATTATCGGCGCATTGAATGGCAGGGGCAATTGTAATAAAATAATATTATTCTCTCGCAGAGGTTAGAGCACATGGTTACCGATAACACATTTTTCGGCACTGAGCCGATAGGGCGTATACTGCTGCGGCTTGCCCCGCCAATTATGCTGGCTCAGCTCATACAGGCATTATATAATATTGTCGACAGCTATTTTATCGGACAATACTCCGTAGACGGATTGGCCGCGCTGTCGATCATCTTCCCTGTTCAGCTTCTCATGAGCGCGCTCGCCATCGGTACCGGAGTCGGTGTCAACACAGTAATGTCAAAGCTCGACGGAGCTTCAAAGCGCAGCGCAGCCGACGAAGCTGCCGGAACAGGCTTCCTGCTGTCGGTCATATCCTGGGTGGTGTTTGCTCTGTTATCATGCGCCGCAATGCGCGTGTACGCGCAAGTTTCGCTCTCCTCCGCTCAGGCACAGGACTTCGCATGCACCTACGGCATGATAGTCTGCGGCCTGAGCTTCGGCATATTTCTTGAGAGCAATTGGACAAAGATCCTTCAGGCGCGCGGAGACATGAAGACCCCTATGATCGCGCAGATTGCCGGTGCTGTCACGAACATAATCCTCGATTGGCTGCTCATTTTCGGCATCGGCATATTCCCAAAGCTCGGCATTACGGGCGCAGCACTTGCTACCGTTGCCGGTCAGATACTGGCAGCCGTCATAGTCGGAGTAAAGGCGTTTGAAAAAGTGCCTCCGATCGGCGTGTACATTAGATATATAAAACCCATATACACGGCAGGCATTCCAAACATTCTTATGAACGCACTGTGCACTATATACATAGTTGCTCTCAACTTGATACTGGTTGGCTTTTCCGATGAGGCCGTAACTGTTCTTGGGCTGTACTATAAATTACAGACATTTCTCCTCATCCCCGTCCTTGGACTTGACACCTGCATTATCCCCATTCTGAGCTACAACTACTCGGCAGGCCGTCCGGACCGATGCAAAGAGATAGTTAAACAGTCGATTCTGATATCTATCGCGTTCATGATCGCCGGTACGGTTCTGTTCGAGCTGTTTCCTTCATGGCCGCTCGGCATCTTTGCCAACGAAGACCGCATGATCATTCAGCTCGGCGTGCCGGCGCTGCGCATTATTGCAGCAGGCTTTATTCCGATTGCTGTGACTATAATCATCCCGACCTATTTTCAGGCGCTCGGCATGGGCGTACAGAGCATTTTCATAAGTGTTCTCAGGCAGATACTTCTGCTCATTCCGCTCGCGTGGGTCTTTTCTCTGCTTGGGCTCAGATATGTGTGGCTGGCCTTCCCCATCACAGAATACGCAGCTGCGGCAGCATCCTATTTCCTATATAGAAAATATCCATTAAAGGAGCTTAAATATGCTGACTGAAAAAGCGAGAGAAATTCCCGTTACCGGTGAATATGACGTTGCGGTGTGCGGAGGCGGAACGGCCGGTATAGCGGCGGCTCTGGCCGCTGCACGAAACGGCGCTAAAACGATACTGGTCGAGCGTGAGTACACCCTCGGCGGTCTTGCTACACTGGGACTTGTTATAATATATCTCCCCATCTGTTCGGATGACGGACATCAAGTGAGCTATTCCATCGCCGAAGAGCTCATGCGCCTGTCCGTAAAAAACGGCACGGGGCTTTATAAGTCCGGCAAGCCCGGCTCCAAATACAGCACCACCGAGATGGATCTCAACCGTGAACGCTGCCATCTGAAATTCAACCCCAACATTTTCGCTGTGAACGCAGAGTCACTGCTCATTGAAAACGGCGTTACCGTTCTCTACGGTACGAGCGTGTGCGCATGCGACGTTCGGGACGGCAGCATCGGACACATCATTACCGAAAACCGCGACGGCAGGTGCGCGATCAAGGTAAAAAGTGTTGTGGACGCAACCGGAGATGCCCTGATCTGCCGTGCAGCCGGTGAGGATACTGTAGATTTCTCTCAGGGCAATGTTCCTGCATCGTGGTATATCTGCTTTGACGATGGCATAGAAAAGCTGCGGCAGATCGGCTTTGCCGATATTCCGGATGAGCAGAAAACTCCCGAGCAGCTCGAGGCCGACAAAGCCGCTTACCGCGTCAGCGGCCGCGGCGCCATGGAAGTCAGCGAGCTGACGATATATTCGCACAAGAAGGCGATAGAGGATTTCCTCAAATCCGGCACAGACTCTCCCTCGCACAGACTTGCAGCGCTGGCCGGTATACCGCAGCTGCGTATGACGCGGCGAATAAGCGGCGCCTACACGCAAAATGACGACGAGATCGGCAGGCACTACACCGACAGCGTCGGTATGTTCTGCGACTGGCGAAAGCCAGGCCCTGTTTACGAGCTGCCGTTTTCCTGCCTGCACGGAAAGAAAGTCAAGAACCTGCTTGCCGCCGGACGCTGCATATCCTCGACGGACGCCATGTGGGACATAACACGTGTCATCCCCGTATGCGCGGTGTCAGGTCAGGCCGCGGGAACGGCTGCGGCAATGTTCACAGACATGCATAATGCCGATATTTCCGCTTTGCAGTGCAGACTACGCTGCGACGGTGTGAAGCTGCACGAGGACGAGATATGATAAAAGGCTCAGGTCAAATGACCTGAGCTCTTTTAATTACTCCACAGGAGAGAGATACGCACTAATCAGCGCTTTGACCGCGTCGCTCGGCGCGTTTTTTTCAATGGCCGCGCGGAAGTCTGCTGTGGTCACTTCTTTGAACATATGCTCTGTATACCATGTGTGCATAAAGCCGTCAAAGCTCTCCGCTCCCATTGCCTGCCGCAGCTTCCACAAGAACTGCGGACCGATCTTGTATACGGCGTTTATATAGTCACCGTAGCCCGTTCCCTCGTCGAAGTACTCACCGACGCTGAGATCAATGTACTTTTGCGGCAGCGTACCGTCAAAGGCAAGGACACGTTCTTGGACATCCGATTCGCTCTCGCCGGTATATAGCTGATAGACAAACTCGCCGTATACGGCAAAGCTCTCATCCAGCCATGCCTCGCGGTACTGATCGTTTCCTACAGCGGCATAGAACCACTCGTGCGCTACCTCATGAGCAACATCGAGGCGCAGATTCTTATCGACCTCGTCCTCCAGCTCCAGGCTGCCGGCATACGAAGCTGCTATGCGCACCATGCCCGGATATTCCATGCCGCCGTAGTTATACGGCGCCTGAACGACGTCGAGCGTATCGTAAGGGTACTTACCCCAGGCTTCTTCAAAAGCGTTCACCGCATCAACGGCGGACTTGAGGGAGATTTCGCCCTGCTTTTTATCGCAGTCGCTGATGGAACTGTAATAGCTGTTTACAGTAACATCGCCGGCCATGGCCGTGAGTTTTTCAAAGCTCTCGCCGACTATGACGGCAAAGTCGCGCGCCTTATCGGCTTTCAATGTCCACGTTCCGTCGGAGTTTTTCGTTTCGCTGCCTGTGGACACGACGGTGCAGCCCTCGGGAACACTGAGGGTCATCTCGAAGCTTGCGCAGCGCGAGAAAAAGCACTCGCCATCGGAAAAATACGGTGTTTCGTTCCACTTGCCGTCAATGTACTCGGCGAGCATGGGGTATGCCTGCGAAAGGCAGGTAACGCTCGGTGTGCCGTAGTCCCCGCTTGGATACCAACACAGGCGCTCGCCGCCGCAGGGTATCTCGGTAGAGTAATCAACGGTGATCGTCGTGCGCTCACCCGGACTTAGGGGCGAGGAAAGCGTAACGTATACAACAGACTTATCCTTCTGCACCTCGAATTTAAGCGTCCTTCCCGCCGAGTCGCTCACCCCGCGGATGCTGCCGGGCGTATATTCGCCGCCCATAACGTTTTCAAGTTCAAGGTTAGATGCAGCGTAATCGCGCAGGCAGATGCGCTCCCATGTGTCGGAGCTTGTGTTCGTAAAGCTTATGACCGCAGTCTCCTCAAAGCGAGCGGCCAAACTTTTGCTCTCGGTATCCGCCGGTGTGAGTTTTGCCGTCAGACGGTATTCCGTCTGTGTTTCGGCCGCGGTGTTCGGCGATATTGTCGCTTTCGGCGCAGAGTTTTTTCCGCATGCTCCGAGGCTCATGAGCATTATAAGTACAAGCAATATACAAAGTATGTTTTTCGGTTTCATGACATGTGCTCCTTTCAAAACGGGCACATATTAATACTTCATTGCAACATTTCGGCATAGAAAAGCACCCGTCATATAACGGGTGCCGGAAATTTTCATTTGAGCAGGAAGTACGCTATAACTACAACGCCGAGGATTATGCGGTACCAGCCGAAGATCTTGAAGTCCTTTTTCTTTATATAGCTCATGAGGAACTTTATGACCACGATCGACACAAGGAAGGCAACGACACAGCCGACAATGAGCGTTATTAGCTCGGCGCTCGTGAAGCTAAAGCCAAACGCAAGGATCTTCAGCAGCGACACACCTACCATGACGGGCACGGCAAGGAAAAATGTAAATTCCGCCGCTGCGACACGAGATACGCCGATCACGAGGCCTCCGATGATGGTCGAGCCGCTGCGCGATGTGCCGGGTATTATCGACAGTGCCTGAAACAGGCCGATGATAAGTGCATCCTTATACGATATCTCTTCAAGGGTCTTCACTCTCGGCTCGCGGCCGCGATTCCAGTTCTCTATGACGATGAACAGAACACCGTATACGATAAGTGCCGCCGCAACGACATAGCAGTTATCAACAAAGTCGAAGATCAGGTACGCGATAAAGCCCGGTATACAGGCTATAACGACCTTGAACCAGAGGATAAAGGTATCCTTTTTTATCACGCTGCCGTTCTTCTTCCTGCTCTGAAACGGCCACATTTTTCCCCAATAGAGAATTATGACGGCAAGGATCGCTCCGAGCTGGATGACATACAGGAACATCTCTCGAAATTCCGGCGTGACATTCATGTGGATAAACTCATCCACGAGCAGCATGTGGCCTGTGCTCGAAATGGGCAGCCACTCGGTAATGCCCTCGACTATGCCGATGATTATTACTTTTATAAGCTCTATAATATCCATATTCACACCTTATGCGGCTTTTTACAGGAGCATGACTCCCTTTTCGGCGCAGACTTCTTCGGTATGCTTATCCCAAATGGATACTTGGACCTCGCCGATGTGCGCCTTACCCAGCAGGAGCATGGAAACGCGCGACTGGCCTATGCCGCCGCCGATGGTGAGGGGCAGCTCGCCGTTTAAGAGCATTTTGTGATACGGAAGCTCTCTGCGGTCATCGCAGCCGGAAAGCCTGAGCTGCTTATCCAGCGACTCGGGATCGACGCGAATACCCATGGAGGATATCTCTATAGCGCAGTCGAGCCAATCGCACCAGAACAGGATGTCGCCGTTGAGCGACCAATCGTCATAGTCGGGCGCGCGGCCGTCATGCGGCTTGCCGGAACGCAGTGCGCCGCCGATGCCGATGATGAAGACGGTCTTGTGCTCGCGGGTGAAGGCGTTCTCACGCTGCTTTGCAGTCATGTCGGGATACATATCCTCAAGTTCCTGCGAGGTGATGAAGGTGACATTGCGCTCGAGCTTGGGCAGGCACTGGAGCTGCGGATAAATTGCCTGCATGGTGTCCTGCGTATCGCACAGGGCCTTGACTATATCCATGACCGTGAGCTTGAGATAGTCGATATTGCGGTTTTCCGCAAGGATGACCTTCTCCCAGTCCCACTGGTCGACGTAGACAGAGTGCAGGTTATCAAGCTCGTCCTCATCGCGGCGGATAGCGTCCATGTCGGTGTAAAGTCCCTTACCGGGGTAGAAGTTATAGCGCTTGAGCGCAAGACGCTTCCACTTTGCAAGCGACTGCACGACCTGCGCGGTAGCATCCGAGCGCAGAATGTCAAATGATACCGGGCGCTCGTAGCCGTTGAGGTTATCGTTAAGTCCGGAATTAGAGTCGACGAACAACGGTGCGGACACACGGTAAAGATTTAAAAGTGCCGCGAGCCTGTCCTCAAACAGGCGCTTTAAAAGACTTATGGCCTTCTGCGTGTCGTAAACGCTGAGGATACTCTTGTATCCGTCCGGAATTCTGATCTCCATGGTTTTCCTCCTGGTGTATACACAAAAAATAAATATATAAACGCCCATCTGAGATGGGCGTTTTATTACCCTTTTTTATTCTCGGGCTTCTTATCCAAAAGCTCGATTATTTTGCAGTATATCTCCTCTGCCCTGTCGCGGAAGTTTTCCTCGATGCGCTCTGCCTGCTGCTCGCCGGACGAGAGGATATTGAGCCTTATGATCTCGCCCTTACCGTCGCTCATGGCGAGGGTGACAAAGCAGCCGCTGTCGCGATTGCGGTGCTGCGCGGTTATCATGGACAGGCGGCGCAGCCGCTCTGCCTCGGGGGCGATTATCTTCTCCGCCCTTTTGCGGACGGAAAACGGCAGACTGCTCTCGACCGTTTCACCGGCATCCGCACCGCGCTTGCTGACGCGCAGGCCGTTTTCCTCTTCGATCACAAGGCCGCTTTCTATAAGCTCGGCAAGGCAGTCGGAATACTCGAAATAGCCAAATCCCTCGTCGCACTGCTGCGTGAAATCCTGAAGGTCAATGGGCGCAACTATGCCCGGCAGACGGCGGAGAATAAATAATATGAGAATTTTTATATCAAGCTTTTCATGGATAAAGCCGTATCGTTCCATAGCACTCTCCCGAAAATGATATTATATCTTCAAAATGTGAACAAGTAAACACTACTCGCTCTTTTTATAAGCGTCAAGGCAGGCAAAAATGATAACAATGGTCGTTATGTGCAATATAATGCTCCTGGGCGAAAGCGGCGCGGACGCCGTGTGGATAACGCCGAAGTCTGCAAGGATCATCGCGAAAAGTATGAGCACCTCAACGGCTATGAGGATAAGCCAAATCTTTTTATTCATTCTTTTGTCTCCCTCTGCTTTCTTTAACCTATATAATAATACATACTTTTCTTTTTGTAAATCCAATATTCTTCACATTTTGGAACACTGCGCATAGACTGTATTGAAGTTTTTCTTCAATTCCATCCTGGGAGGTATATTTATGGCAGACAGGGTCGTGCCCGGTCCGGTCAATGATAATGACTGCATAAAACAGGCCGTTTGTGTCAACACGAGAAAGATAATGGATGCCTGCCGCGACAAGGACTGCATCGAGGATCTGCGCGTTTATCCCACTGTGAGCTCTCTTCCATACATAGAGAGCGCGTTCAGCGTGCGTCCTAAGTGCGCGCAGCTTCTGCAATGCGAGGTAAAGGTCAATGATATCTGCCTCAACCGCGGCTATTACACGGTCGACGTCACCTACTTCTACAAGATAAGCGGCGAGACGTTCCCTGCAAATCAGACATTCACAGGTCTTGCGGTGTTCGATAAGCGCGTAATGCTCTTCGGCTCGGAGGGCAGGGTCAGAAGCTTTTCCTCCGACGACTGCTGCATCCCGAACACCGACAGCAGCATGCCCTTCGCCGAGGTCGACGCCGTCGATCCCATAGCGCTGCACATGACCCTTGCCGAGACGGCTCTGCCCGATCCCGGCATCGATCAGCGCGACATTCCGCAGAGCATACTCGACTCCTTCGGTGAGGACATCTCCGTCACAGGCGGCACACGTCACGTTTATGTGACCCTCGGGCAGTTTTCTATCATCCGCCTCGAGCGCAACACGCAGCTGCTCATCCCGGCTTACGATTACTGCCTGCCTGAGAAGGAGTGCGTGGGCTCCAACGAGGATGATCCCTGCACGATGTTCGGCCGCATAAGCTTCCCCGTCGACGAGTTCTTCCCGCCCGACAACGTCGAGCCCTGCGAGGACTACAAAAGCATGGTGTAAAGTATAAAACCTCCGGCTCAGCCGGAGGTTTTTGATTATTTATCGAGTATTTCCATGAACTCTTCGCCGGTGATGGTCTCTTTTTCGTAGAGGAACTTTGCGAGCTCATCGAGCTTTTCGCGGTTATCGGTCAGGATCTTGACGGCCTTATCATGCTGCTTTTTAACGAGCGCGACGACCTGACGATCGATCTGCGCCTGAGTTTCGGCAGAGCATGCAAGCGAGGTATCGCCGCCGAGATACTGGTTAGTGACCGTTTCCATGGCGACCATGTCGAAATCCTCGCTCATACCGTAGCGCGTTATCATTGCACGCGCAAGCTTCGTCGCCTGCTCGATATCGTTCGACGCACCCGTTGTGACCGAGCCGAAAACGACCTCCTCGGCTGCGCGGCCGCCGGTGAAGGTGGCGATCTTATTTTCTATCTCTTCTTTACTCATGAGGTAGTGGTTGCCCTCTTCGACCTGCATTGTGTAGCCCAGTGCACCGGAGGTGCGAGGAACAATAGTTATCTTCTGTACGGGCGCTGAGTGGGTCTGCTTTGCGGCGACGAGCGCGTGGCCGATCTCGTGATAGGCTACGATGTGCTTTTCGTGGTCGGTCATGATGGCGTTTTTCTTCTGATAGCCAGCGATGACGACCTCTATGCTCTCCTCAAGGTCGGCCTGAGTGGCAAAGCGCCTGCCGTCGCGCACGGCGCGCAGCGCGGCCTCGTTTACGATATTGGCAAGCTCCGCTCCCGAAGCACCCGAGGCCATTCGGGCGATCTTGCCAAAATCTACGTCCTCGGAGACTTTTATCTTTCGCGCGTGAACCTTGAGTATCTCCTCCCTGCCCTTCAGGTCGGGAAGCTCAACGGGAACGCGGCGGTCGAAGCGTCCGGGGCGCGTGAGCGCCGGGTCGAGAGACTCGGGGCGGTTTGTCGCCGCAAGGATTATTACGCCGTTATTGCCTTCAAAGCCGTCCATCTCGGTAAGGAGCTGGTTGAGCGTCTGCTCACGCTCGTCGTTGCCGCCGAGCTGACCGTCACGCTTTTTGCCGATAGCGTCGATCTCGTCGATAAAGACGATGCAGGGCGCTTTTTCCTTGGCCTGCTTGAACAGATCTCGCACCTTGCTCGCGCCCATGCCGACGAACATTTCAACGAATTCCGAGCCCGACATCGAGAAAAACGGCACGTCCGCTTCACCGGCGACAGCCTTGGCGAGCATGGTCTTGCCCGTTCCCGGAGGGCCGACGAGCAAAATGCCCTTGGGCATTGATGCGCCGATCTCCTTATATTTGCCGGGGTCATGCAGATAATCGACGATCTCGGAAAGGTTCTCCTTTGCTTCGTCCTCGCCTGCTACGTCGGCAAATTTTATGCCCTCGGCGGATTTGACATAAACGCGGGCATTGGATTTTCCCATGTTGAACATCATGGAGTTGCCGCCGCCCATTTTGTCCATCATTTTGCGCGACATATACTGGCCGAGGGCGACAAATATTATGATCGGCAGCAGCCAGCCGAGTATGCTGACAAGCGCCGAGGTCTGCTCGATCTCCTCGCCGGTCGTTGAAACACCGGCCTTCAGCAGGCGCGAGACAAGATCGTCGTCCGGCACCATGGCGGTTTTATATATCTTGCTGTCCGAGCCCTTGAACAATATACGATTGCTCTGCTCCTGAATCTCTACGGCACTGACCTGCCCTTTGTCGACCATGCCGATGAATGTGTTGTAGTCGACTTCCTTTATCTGATGCTCGCTTATCCATGGCATCGCCACGAAATTGAACACCAGCAGAAGGATCAGGACAATTGTGTAGTAATAAACGAGGGGTTTTTTCGGTGATTTTACTTCGTTCATACGCCATACTCCTTAAAGAATATATATTGTGTATAGTTTAACACGAACTATAGTAAATTTTCACGAATTTTTTGTTAACGATTTATGCACTTGCGCCAATTCATTTATTTATGCGCAGCATGCGGTAACCGATGCCGACATGAGTTTGAATATACTGCACACCGTTTGAGTTTTTCTCTATCTTGCGGCGGAGCGTTGCCATATAAACGCGCAGGGACGAAACGTCCGAGGCCGTGGGGCTGCCCCAAACCTCTTTGAGAATATAGTTGTGAGTGAGCACCTTGCCGGTATTCTTCGCAAGAAGGCACAGGAGCTTATATTCGATGGGTGTAAGATGTATCTCATTATCGGAAATATAAACGCAGCCGGCGGAGTAATCTATGCGGAGATCTCCGTTTTCATAGGTGCTCGATTCTTCGCCGAGGCGGACGCTGTCATAGCGCACTCTCCTCAAGGCCACACGCAGGCGGGCCAAAAGCTCATCGACCGAGAAGGGCTTCGTCAGATAGTCGTCCGCTCCCGCGTCGAGAGCCGACACCTTATCAAAATCCTCGCTGCGTGCGGACACGACTATGATGGGCATGTTGCTCCACGAGCGTATTTTTCTTATTATCTCAACGCCGTCCATGTCCGGCAGGCCGAGGTCGAGCAGGACGACATCCGGCTTGCAGGACAGGGCCTCCATCACCGCCTCCGCTCCGTTTTCGGCGCGTTTATAGGCATATTCCTGCGTCTCAAGCGTCGCCGCAATGAGATTGGCAACGGCGTTATCGTCCTCAACTATAAGTATTTGCGGTTTATTCATCCGCCTGCACCTCCGCTCTCTTTAAATTAAATGCGAATACCGCACCGTGCGGCACATTATCCGAAACGCTTATGCTTCCGCCGTGAGCTTCGACAATGCTTTTGCACAACGCAAGGCCGAGACCCAAACCGCGCCGCGCGTCACTGCTGGCCTTACCGGCGGTGTAGAACATATCGAATATCTTATCTTTGAAATCGTCACCGATACCGTCTCCGTCGTCGGTAACGCTTATGAGCACGCTATCTCCCTGTGCCTCGGCCAAAAGGCGGATCCGCGAGCCGGGCGGCGTGTATTTTACTGCGTTATTAAGAAGATTTATTATGACCTGAATGATGAGCCGCGCGTCCATATACGCCATGAGCAGCTCATCTCCGAGCACGACGCTGAGCTCATGCTCGGAGAGCTTTCTGTCGGCATGAGAAACGGCCTCGCTGAATATATCTTCCAAAAGCTCGGGCTGCATATTTTCTATTTGGCTGCCGCCCTCCATGCGCGTTATGCTCAAAAGGTTTTCAACGAGATTTATAAGCCACCGGGCATCATCGTATACCGCTGTGTACATCTGGCGGCGCTTATCCTCGGGAAGCTCATTTTCCATTAGCAGTGCTGCTGTTCCGGATATATTGGTCAGCGGCGTACGCAGATCGTGCGATATTGCACGCAAAAGATTTGCCCTTAACGCCTCTGCTCTCGCCTTTTCCTCTATCTCACGCTTTTCTCGGCGGCTTCTCTCGTTTTCGAGCACGAGCCCGCACTCGTCGAGTATGGCAACCGTCAGTGTTTTTTCAAAGCTCTCGAGCTGAGGAGCATTTTGCATCGCAATACCTGCAACGGCAAACACCCTTCCGTTTGCGTGGATTGCCATATAAAGACCGTGCGCCTTCTGAAATACAGCAGTGCCGCTGCCTGCACGGCGGTCATTTTCAAGTGTCCATTGAGCGGTCTCGCGCTCATAATCAGTCAGATATGCATTAAGATCACTATCCTCCTGCGCGGGAAACAGCCTGGGGTCGGCAAGATAACCGTCCTGTACGGGATAGATAAGTATGCTTCTGGCGAGCAGCTTTACAAGCTGCTCCGCGGTCACTGAAAGCATCTGGTCAACGCCGAGCGCCTGCTGGAGCTTCTGGCTTGTTTCAAGCAGTATCTCCGTTCTATACACTCTCAGCGCTGTTTGACGCGTCTGTATTTTTATTCTTGCCGTTATCGACGATATAAACATCGCCGCTGCAAACATGACGATAAACGTCATAATGTGACTTGGATCGGAAAACAGCGAAAAATACGGCTTCGTGAAAAAGAAATTGAATATAAGCACCGACATTATCGACGCGGCAAGACTGTAGCTTCGCCCCGAAGTCAGCATGGCAATGGCAAGGACACCGATTATATACACGACTATTACATTTGCCGTTGAAAAGCCAAGGTCGGAAAACAGATAACCTATGCCCGTGCAGAAACAGAGCATAAGTATCGTAGTCATCATGTCGCGCAGACTGAAGCGCTCCTGCGTGAGCATCCCGACATGCGGCTTATCTTTTGTCTCGCTTTTGTCGGGGATTATATATATATCCATATCCGGCGCGACGTCGCCAAGGCGGTCAACAATGCTCTTTTTTGAGAATATGCCGCGCTTGCCGGGACTTCGGCCGATAACGATCTTCGTTGAGCCCGAAACTCGCGCGTACTCGGCTATGACAGCCGCCGCGTCGTCGCCGTAAAGCGTTGTTATCTGCGCGCCGAGCCGCTTTGCGAGGTGGATATTATCCTCCAGCTGTCCGTCCGACTGAGTCGAGTGATTTGCAGGCTCGACAAAAAGCGCCGTGAGCGTAGCGTTAAACGCCTCGGCAAGCTTGGCCGCGGCACGCACAACACGGGCATTCGACGGAGAGCCGGAAAGGCAGACGAGTATCTTCTCTTCGCGCTGCATTTTAACACCTCATTTCCGGCACAATTATAACATACCTGTCGGAGGCCGAAAAGCATTTTCCCATTTTCAGGCTCGACTTTAATAAAATTTTAATGCTCAGACACATACTCTAATCCCATTATAATGCCCGAAGTGCTATATTCGTCTCAAGAAAAAGAATCGAAACGAGGCAATATAATGAGAATCATTATTGTCGGCTGCGGCAAGATCGGTCAAAGCATACTGCACAGCCTTATAAACGAAGGGCATGAGATAGTCGTTATAGATAATGACCGCGCCGTCATAGACAGTGTGACCACGAACTACGACGTTATGGGTATATGCGACGAGGGCTCGCATTATAAAGCGCTTGCAGACGCAGGCTCTGCCGATACGGAGCTTTTTATTGCAGTCACGGGCTCGGACGAGATAAATATGCTCAGCTGCTTTCTTGCAAAGCGCATGGGCGCAAGGCACACCGTCGCACGCATTCGCGGCAGCGAATACAGCAGCGAAAACCTTGGTTTTATAAAAAAGCAGCTTGAGCTTTCCATGGTCATAAACCCTGAGCAGCTCACGGCGAAAGCAATATATAACATTCTCAAATTCCCGTCCGCCGTAAGATGCGAAAGCTTTACCCGCAGCCGCTTCGAGATGGCTGAGATATGTCTGAAGCCGGAAAGCTCCATCGACGGTGCAACTCTTGCATCACTGCGTGCCAAAAGCGGAGCGTCCTTCCTCGTGTGCGCCGTGCTTCGCGGAAAAACGGCGCATATCCCGCGAGGCAGCTTTGTCCTTCATGCCGGTGATAAGCTAGGACTTATAGCCGCTCCGGAGGACATGCAGAAGCTTCTTAGCAACATGGGCATACTGCAAAAGAGGGCAAAGCATGTGATGCTGCTCGGTGCGAGCCGTATTGCGCAGTATCTGAGCGATGCGCTCATTAGAAGCGGCAACAGCGTCAAAATAATCGAAAAGGACGACAAGCGCTGTGACGATATATCCGCTGCGCTCGGGACGGGTGCCGTGATTATCCGCGGCGACGGTGCACAGCATGAGCTGCTGGACGAGGAGGGGCTTGACGGAGCGGACGCCTTTGTCGCTCTCACGGGAATGGATGAGGAAAACCTTCTGATATCCTACTATGCTCTTGACCGCGGCGTGCCCAAGGTCATAGCGAAGCTCAACCAGGACGCCTATCACGAGCTGTCCGAACAGCTTGGCGTTGAATGCACCGTGTCGCCGAAGCATATAACGGCAGACGTGCTGCTTCAATACGCCCGTGCGCTGCAAAACTCCATGGGCAGCAGAGTGGAAACGCTTTACAGCCTCATGAACGGAACCGTTGAGGCGCTTGAATTTGTAGTGTCCTCTGATTTCGGTTACACGAATATTCCCGTAAAGGACCTGAAGCTCAAGCCCGATATTCTGCTTGCGGGCATAATTCGCGGAGACAATAACATTATTCCCTGCGGCGATGATGTTATTCTTCCGGACGACCGTGTGATAATAATTGCCGCCGGCAGAAAGCTGTGCGACCTTTCGGATGTGATAGACAAATGAAGATAAAGCTTGTTTTACACACAGTTGGCAGAGTACTTATCCTCGAAGCTGCGCTCATGCTGCTGCCGCTTGCGGTGTCGGTCATATACGGTGAGAAGTGTCTGCTTGCGTTTATCATCTCCTCATCGGCGGCGGCTGCAGCCGGATTTCTTCTCACAAAGCTCTGCCACAGTGAGAATAAAAGCCTTTATACCCGTGACGGGCTTGCAATAGTCGCCCTTTCATGGCTCGGAATATCCTTGTTCGGAGCGCTCCCGTTTGTAATAAGCGGCAGCATCCCTTCATTTGCAGATGCATTTTTCGAAACGGTATCCGGATTTACAACAACGGGCGCCTCGATACTTACTGACGTGGAGTCTCTCAGCCATGGGCTTTTGTTCTGGCGCAGCTTCACTCACTGGATTGGCGGTATGGGCGTTCTTGTGTTCATAATGGCCGTAATGGAAAAGACACCTGAACGCTCGGTAAATATTCTGCGCGCCGAGATGCCCGGACACAGCGTTGACAAGCTTACCCCTCGTTCCAGCGGGACGGCAAAGATCCTTTATTACATATATCTCGCTATGACAATTATTGAGATCGTTTTGCTTTTGTGCGGAGGTATGCCGCTGTTTGACAGCATCGTTCACGCTCTCGGTACCGCCGGCACGGGTGGCTTTGGAATAAAGGCCGACAGCATTGCTTCTTATTCTCATTTCTGCCAGTGGGTGATAACAGTGTTCATGATGCTGTTCGGCGTAAGCTTCAATATGTATTATCTGCTGCTCATAAAAAAATGGCGTGAGGTGCTCAGGTCTAACGAGCTCAAGTGCTATTTCGGAATAAGCCTTGCCTCAATACTGGTCATAGCCGTCAGCATATTCCCCATTTACAGAAGCATTTCAGATGCGGTGCGCCTTTCGGCGTTTCAGGTATCGTCGATCATTACGACGACCGGATATGCAACTGCCGATTTTGACAAATGGCCTCAGCTTGCCAAGGCTGTTTTGCTCGTTCTGATGTTTTTCGGCGGCTGTATGGGCTCTACGGCGGGCGGACTTAAAATGAGCCGAGTTGTCGTTCTTATGCAGATAGCCCGAAACGATCTGCGCCGGGCGCTGCGCCCGCGCGAGGTCAGCTCCGTTATTCTAAATGGGAGGCGTGTTGATGCTCAGGGCGAAAAGCAGGTATTATCTTATTTTGCGCTGTATATCGCTATAATAGGCGCCGTATTTCTGCTGATAAGCTTCGAGCCGTTTGGTCTGGAAACAAATTTTTCCGCTGCTGTGAGTTGTATCAATAATGTCGGCCCAGGCTTCGGACTTGTCGGTCCGAGCGCAAGCTTTGCCGATTATTCAGTATTTTCAAAGCTTGTTTTATCCTTTGCCATGCTGCTGGGCAGGCTTGAAATATATCCGCTCCTTCTGCTGCTGTCGCCGCAGATTTGGACCAGGAGATGAGGTGCTGCTATGGAAAGCTTAGTTCTTGTTATATCGGTCATTGCTCTGTTCGCCATAGGTTATATCGCAGTGGACGTTCTTATCCCCGATCCGAGAAAGCTCAGGCGATATAATAGAAAGCAAAGGAAAAAAAACCGAAAATAATGTGAAAAAAATAATTATTTGCTCTTGCAAAACGTATTTTTCGAGTGTATAATGCTTCATGTCAGTTAATATGACATTTTAATTTGAGGTATATATATGTCACTTGAAGAGGTAAGAGCTCAGAACATCCGGCTCGTTACGGAAAAAGCGCTTGACTGTTTCATAAATAACGGCATTGCAAATACTACGGTATCCGATATAGCAAAGGCCTCCGGCCTTACCGAGCGTTCGGTGTACAGGTACTTTACAACGAAAAGCGACATTGTAATAGCCGCCGCCTTCTGCTACTGGGACAGAGCCAAGGAGTACATTACCTGGGCGCTTGACAATAACGATTATAATCAACTGAGCGGCATTGAGCAAATATCCATAATTTTAAACAGCTACTCAAACATTCTGTTTGTGGATCCCGACGGCATCCGCTTCTCACTCGACGCTGAGGTCGCGCTCTTTAACGCAGGGAAAAACGAAAAGGTAGTAAACCGTCCGCCGGAGCGCTTTGAGGAATACACCGGTCCCCTTTCGCTGGCCATAGTGCGCGGGCTTGAGGACGGAACGGTCGATCCCGAGGCTGACATAAAGCAGCTTTACTATAACGCTTATGATTCCATTCTCGGCATGATGCAGCGTCTTACGGTCGGCGTACCGAGCGCCGGAGAGATAGACGCACACAAAAGGCTTCGCGCAATGTGCGATATGTTCACGCAGTGCTTCGCTGCAAAAAGTAAAAGTAAAGATTAACGGCATTTCGGAACTTCAAAAATGAGGTTCTGCCGTTTTTTAATTATAAATGTCATACATACTGACATTTATAATATCTATCGCGTAAAAAACATATGGAAAAGGAAGGAAGCACAATGAACCCTAAGTATGAAGCCCTGTTTACCCCCTGGAAGATCGGCAATGTCGAGATTCCCAACCGCATCGTCCAGTGCTCGATGGGCGGTACATCTCTGTTCGGCTGGATGGAGCCCAGCCATCTTGATAAGGAGGCGGCTTATTTCCTGCTTAACCGCGCTCAGGACGGCGTCGGCCTTATCCTGCCCGGCATGCAGTGCATCAAGGATCCGATCCTCGGCCGCTGGCTGTACCAGAATGACAAGATGTTCAAGGATCTTGCCGTTTACATGAAGGAGTTCCACAAAACCGGCTCCAAGCTCTTTATCCAGCTCGCAGCCGGCATGGGACGCTCCATGGCTATCACAAAGCCCATGGTAACCCTTCTTAAGCACCCCCTGCTCGGTAAGCTTGCAAGCCCCATAGCAGACCTTGACTATATCACCGCATCGGCTTCGGCTACTCCTAACCGCTGGTACGACGAGATAAAATCCCGTCCCATGACCATTAAAGAGATTCACGATCAGGTCGATGCATTCGCAAAGACCGCCAAAAAGCTTATGGATGCAGGCGTTGACGGCGTTGAGATTCACGCCGTTCATGAGGGCTATCTGCTTGACCAGTTCACCATCAGCAATATGAACTACCGCACTGATGAGTACGGCGGCTCCTTCGAGAACCGTTTCCGCTTCCCCGTTGAAATAGTTCAGGCAATAAAGGCCGCATGCGGCAAGGATTTCCCCGTTTCCCTGCGCTACTCAGTCGTTTCCAAGACCAAGGACTGGGGTAAGGGCGCAATGCCCTACGAGACCGACTTCAAGGAGTTCGGCCGTGACATGGAGGAGTCCGAGAGGGCAGTCAAGTATCTGGCCGATGCAGGCTACGATATGTTCAACTGCGACAACGGCACCTATGACGCCTGGTACTGGGCACATCCGCCTCAGTATATGCCCGATAACTGCAACCTTGAGTATGTTGAGCATATTAAGAAGTTCACCGATAAGCCCGTAGTCTGCGCAGGGCGAATGGATCCCGTTAAGGCCGCCGAGGAAATCAAGGCAGGCAAGCTCGACGCAGTTGCAATAGCACGTCAGAATCTCGTTGATCACGACTGGATTCATAAAATAAAGGCCGGAAACGAAAACGAGATAAAGCCCTGTATCCGCTGTCACAACGGCTGCTTCAACATGGCCAAGTTCGCAGGCACCCCCAACATTCAGCATCTCGGTGACTCGCTGCATCTTGCACGCTGCGCTCTGAACCCGACCACCATGCAGCACAATCGCTACAAGATAGTTCCCGCAAAGAAAGCCAAAAAAGTCGCCATAATAGGCGGCGGCATCGGCGGCATGGAGTGCGCGCTCGTTCTCAAGCAGCGCGGCCACATCCCCACCATATTTGAAAAGGCCGGAGAGCTCGGAGGCCTGTTCCTCACCGCATCCGCAATGACCTTCAAGGAAAACGACAAGGAGCTCATCCGCTGGTACCGCAACGAGATCGAAAAGCAGGGCATCGACGTTCGCCTCAACACCGAGGTCAACGATCTCGGCACTCTGCACGGCTTTGACGATATCATCGTAGCAAGCGGCTCGGTTCCCAGAACCATGCCCAACATCAAAGGCTTTGACAGGACGCTCACCTTCACTCAGGTGCTCAAGGATAAGGTCGATGTCGGCGATAAGGTTCTGTTTATAGGCGGCGGCCAGTCCTCCTGCGAAGCAGCTTACGATATGCTGCTCAACTACGGAAAACACCCGATCATCGTCGAGTACGCCGGTGACCTCGTTGCCGCTCAGGCTACCTGCCTTGCAAACACCTCCTTCCTGCGCGACGCAATGGAATATCACAAGGTTCCTGTATATCTGCACTCCACCGTTACCGAAATCACCGACAAAGGCTGCACTGTTAAGAACGTTCAGAACGGCGACACCTTCTTTGTAGAGTGTGACAGTGTTGTAAACGGCATCGGCTTTATTCCCACTCCCGTAGGCGGGAAGGATAACAATAAGGTCTACAGAGTCGGCGACTGTGTAGCTATCGGCAACCTGCGCACCGTCATCTGGCGCGCATGGGATGTCTGCATGAAGATATAGTTAAAAATTCTTTAATAAATGAGGCCAAAAAATGAAAGATCTTAAGCATCTGATCTACTTCGAAAGTCTTCTTGAGAATGCCGACAACGAGCTGGTAAAGCAGGCTCAGGCTGAGGGCGATATCTGCCTTGGCTACACCTGCTATCATGTTCCCGAAGCACTTCTCAACATAGGCAACTGTTTCTCCGTGCGTCTGCGCGCACCGAAGACAGGTTCGATCGACATCGCGACCTACTACATGTCCAACTACACCTGCGAGTACGCACGCGCACTCGTAGAGCGTGCGATCGAGGGCGGCTATCAGTTCCTCGACGCAATGATCGGTGTAGACGCATGCTCCATGATGAACCGTGCAATGGAGCACTTCGAGGTCCTGAAGGTCAACACCAAGGAAAAGTTCTTTGTAACTCACATGGACATTCCTTTCAAGGTGACCGACTACACCCTCGATGCTTACACAACCCAGATGCAGATCCACGTTCTGGATAACCTGAAGGAGAAGTTCGGTATCGACACTTCCGATAAGGCCATCCGCAAGGCTGTTAAGGAGCACAACGAAGTCTGCAAGATCCTCACCGAGATCGGCGATATGCGCAAGGCTGAAAACCCCGTTATCACCGGCTATGAGTATCACGTCCTGAACCTTGTTTCCTTCACCTGCCCGAAGAGACTCATTCTCCCGTACCTGAAGGAGACTCTTAAGGAGCTCAAGACCCGCAAGCCCGATCCCAAGCCCTGGTTCCGCGCAAGAGTTGCAATCGTCGGCTCCGAGATCGACGATCCCAACCTCACCAAGCTTATCGAGGGCTGCGGCGCATTTGTCTGCTCCGACCGTCATTGCTTCGGCTCGACTCCCGGCCGCGAGGTCATCGAGCTCAACGACGACGAGCCTGCTCTCAAGCAGATCTGCCGTCATGTAATGGAGCACTCCGAGTGCGCACGTTACATATCCGACGAGAAGGTCATGCAGCGCCGTCACACCGCAGACCGCCTCGCAAAGGAATACAATGCGGAAGGCATCATCTACGAGCAGATGAAGTACTGCGACTACTGGGGCTTCGAGCGTGCACTCGTCAGCCATGTTATGGCTGAGGAATACGGCTGGCCCGTACTGTCGATCGACAGACTGTACAACAACGGTAACTCCGGTCAGCTGCGTACCCGCTGCCAGGCCTTTGTTGAGTCTCTGGAGATCAAGCGTATTCATAAAGAGGAGGGCAAAAAGTAATGGCTAAGACTCCTAAATATCCCGATCCGAAGTTCTGGAAAGCAAAAGATAATATTGACTGGAAGGCTCAGTGGGAAAACCTGAAGGTTTGCGGCGGCATCTTCTATGAAATGCTCAAGGAGACCGACTGGGACGCCTTCAAGGAGGGTTGGAAGAACACCCTTAAAATGGACGCTGAGCGCATCAAGGAAGAGTACAATGCATTCATGGCGCTCGACCGGCAGGGCAAGCTCGACGCTGTCCTCCACGGTGAAAAGAGACTTGGCAGACTGTATGCCAAGGGTGCAATGGCAACCGTCCGCCGCGAGTGGCGCGGCATTAAGGACACCGCATACGACTTCTATGAGTGGGCCCGCGTTTGGGGTATGTTTCTCTTTACCTTCTCCAAGGATCTCATCCCCGCAGTCAACCAGGCTCTGCACTACCGCTGGATGATCTCCTACTTCTGCGCACACTCCTTTATGGACAAGACCACCATGGGCATGCGCGGCTCTAACCTCCGTATGAGCCACGAGCTTATGTATTACATGTACCGCTATGTTGCCGAGAACCTTGTGTTCCTCGCAAAGTGCGACAGCCGCAACGGCAACAGCGATGAGCTCAATCGTCAGCTCGTTCTGTTTGATGAAATGACCATGGGTCAGATCATGGCAGGCTTCCCCGATCTTCTGGGCATTCCTTATCAGCTTATGCCCGTCTTCCTTCTGTCGGAGATGGATCAGCTCGCCTGTATCCCGTATATCGACGCAGTCGAATCATACGGCCTGCCCTCTGATACCTGCCCGGTTCCGACCTCCGAGTGCGGAGCTCTGGTGCTTGATGCTCTGCCGCATATCGGCTCCTGCTTTATCTCCAGCTCCATGCCCTGTGACGGCTCCACCATGGCATCCTCTTATTTTGCACGCCGTTTCCCGAATGTTCCCGTATTTCATCTCTGCTTCCCCGTTCGTTATCTGGATGAGTCCGTGCTCGAGTGCGGCGTGAAGGATATCAAAGCATGCATCAAGTTCGTTGAGGAGAAGACCGGCGCAAAGTGGAGCTGGGACGCTTACTTCACGGCCATGAAGCGCTTTAACCGCGAGACCGCCTACGAGCTGAACAAGTGGGAGATAAACAAGACCAATTCTCCGCAGCTTCTCGGCCCCTGCTACGAGCTGTTCCGCAAGTGGAACTACGAGATGGACGGCGGACTCGACCCGCGCGCCGTCAAGTGCTTTGACAAGGTCGAAAAGCTAATGTACAAGGCATATGCCAAGGGCGAGACCGCATGGCCGGCTGAGAAGATGAGATATCGCGCTCTGATCTGGTCCTGCCCTCCCCACTACTACGCAAACTTCTCCAACTGGCTTGCAAACTGCTGGGGCATCGATGTTCTGACCGAGATGGAGGCGCTTAACTTCACCAAGCCTCTTGAGACCGAGGACAAGGAGGAGGCGCTTCGCGACCTGGCTCGTCTGTACGAGCGCATGATCATGCGCCGCCACACCAACGGCGGCTACCAGAACGTCGTAACCGAGCTTTGGCGTCAATGTGCGGAGTGGAACGCGAATTTCGTCATCATGTATCAGCATGTTGCATGCAAGAACATGGCCACCGTTCAGGGACTTTTGGACGAGCAGGGCCGTGAGCTCGGTCTGCACATGATCTGGGTCGAGCACGACCTTATGGACCCGCGTACCGTTTCCCGCAGCACTATCCGCGGCAAGGTTAACGAATATATGCGCACCGTTATAGGGGCAGAGCCCGTCGATCCTTCCCTCGTAGAGTTCGAGGACGAAGTCTGCATGTAATCGCGTTAAGCAAACATGCCGGTGGCATGTTTGTAGCGATTACCGCAGGAGCTATGCTCCGAGGAGGGCAGTTCGTGCGTTAAGCAAACATGCCGGTGGCATGTTTGCAGCAATTACCGCAGGAGCTATGCTCCGAGGAGGGCAGTTCGTGCGTTAAGCAAACATGCCGGTGGCATGTTTGCAGCAATTACCGCAGCAAGCTTGCTCCGAGGAGGGCAGTAATAAAATTCAAATGCCATCCCCGGACAGCGCTTAAGGCGCTATAATGTAATAATTAATTGGAGGAAATAATAATGAAATATTTTGGCGGTTGTGACGTAGGCTCGACCTACACAAAGGCAGTAATACTCGACGAGAACGGCAAGATGGTAGCAGATACCACGATAAAGAGCAAGATCAATTCCGAGGCATCCGCAGTAGCGGCAATGGCAGAGGTCTGCGAGAAGGCCGGCCTGAAGAGCTCTAAGGATCTTGAGTATCTTATCGGTACCGGCTACGGCCGCAACAAGGTTCCGTTCGCAGATGAGAACATCTCCGAGATAAGCTGCCACGCAATGGGCGTACACGTCACCGATCCTTCCGTCAAGGCGATCATCGACATCGGCGGCCAGGACGTCAAGGGCATCTCCGTTGACACCGACGGCACCGTAAAGAACTTCGCAATGAA
>CAKUAS010000017.1 GCA_934636655.1 uncultured Oscillospiraceae bacterium | reverse complement strand
GTTCTTAATTTCCGTTCTGCTCAGAATTTGTGGGACTTTGAACTCTCTTCCTGTTGCACTTAGTTTGACAATTCGCTTATGGTGTTTGCTGTAAAGCTCGTCACTGCACGCGCAGCGTCAGATCGATCTCTGAGCCGTTGAGCGCCAAAGTGCCGTCCTTGCCGGCAAAGCATTCGTACTTGAGCTTTGCGGCGTATTCACCGGCAGAGAGAGTCGTACTCAGCGTTTCTTGCGAGACGGTCTGCCCGGGTGCGAGAAGCTCAGAGCTCCAAAGTGTTTCGCCGTTATGCAGCAGAGAAATGCGGAAATAGCAGGCGTTGTCCGACGGGTTATACAGCGGAAAGCTTTGAGCCATCGTATCAGCGGTCAAATACAGATGATCATAGCCGGGAATGGAGATCGAGTTGGGATCCTTCCTGACCGTGCCGGTCTGCCGTATCAGCTCCGTGTCCGCCTCGGCTGACGGATCCTGAGCATTGCCGCCTCGGCTTGAATTTACAGCTGCCAGCGTTATTCCGACAGAAATTGCGGCAACGGCAATAAGTGCAAGGATCACAAGAACGATATTCTTCGTTTTTTTACTCAAATTCATTTTACTTTTCCTCACTCCCGATCAGATCATCCGAAGATTTAGCCGGCAGCGCTGACGGATTCCAGCGACGCGGTAAAGGTTATCGTGTCGGAGTACGAGCCTGCGGCGGCATTTTTCCATGCGTAGTCGCTGATGCGGGCAACAACGAGGCAGTGGCCGCCATCGCCGTTTACATCGCTTGCGGAGAAGTCCTTGCCGCGGAAAAGGGGAACATTGCCGTTGCCGTCGACGCTTGCGAAGACATCTTCGGGACGATAGCTGATCTTTTTGGAGGAGTCACTGTCGTTGACGAGGCAGAAATTGGTTTCGCTTGCTGCGGTGACCTTTACATACTGGTCATTCGAAATGTGACCTGTGACCTTTACGCTGCCGATATTAGCGTTATTCTCGCCGTAAGCTATATCGACTGTTGCGGGGATCGTAAGAACATAGGACGAGGGAACGGTCGTCGTGATCACGGTGTTCTGCTGGACACCT
The DNA here is from genome assembly GCA_934636655.1 of uncultured Oscillospiraceae bacterium. GTDB lineage: Bacteria > Bacillota > Clostridia > Oscillospirales > Oscillospiraceae > F23-B02. The sequence continues at coordinate 41,641 of CAKUAS010000017.1, read as the reverse complement.
TCGGCGCTTGCGGTGACGGCGGCCGAAGCGAGCGCTAAGACAGCGCAGAGGCATGCGATAAATCTTTTCATTTTTTACACTCCTTAAAAAAGTATTTCGGTCATCAGACCGATTATGATTGTATCAGGCTTATATCATTTTCGTTATCATCGAAAGGTAAAGTTTATGGAAAATCAAGTGGCCGCATTTTTACGCACTATGAAATTTGTTAGTAACTCATAAATTGGCCAATATCTTTTCACGGCTGTGTATCCTGCCTATAATAAGGGCAAATGAGCCGAGCGGCTCAGATCAAGGAGGATACTGTTATGCTGAATGAAAATGTTGTGAAGCTGCTCAAGAGCGGAATGTGGGATCTGGCTACCTGCGCAAACGGTGAGCCGAACGTAGTGCCGGTCGCGTTCAAGGACGTTACGCCCGACGGAAAGCTCGTCGTCGGCGACGTGTTTTTGGATACCACGCTAAAAAACCTTGCGGAAAACAATGGCCGCATCGCCGTTTCGGTTTACGATGCGCAGAGTCTTGAGGGCTATCAGGTCAAGGGCAGCGCCGAGTATGTTACCGAGGGCAAGCTTGTCGACACATTCAAGGCCATGGTCGAGAAGATGTTTAACGGCGCGGCGACCGCCAAGGGAGCGCTCATCATCACGCCGGATAAGGTCATAGTAACAACTCCCGGTGCAGACAATAAAAAAGAGCTTTGAGCCAACATGAGCAGGCCTAACGCCTGCTCATGTTTTTCATAGTTACTTGCCTGATGTGCGGTATAGAGCTATAATGGAGAAAAAACGGGAGGCCGTCATGTATCAGAGAAAGCTTGAAAAGGATATTCGCTGTCCGCTGGAATACGGAATGGAGCTGTTCGGCGGCAAATGGAACTCACGCATAATATGCGTGCTGGCCGGGCTCGGAACGCTGCGCTACAGCGAGCTACGCCGCGAGCTCGGAAACATAACCGACGCGGTGCTGGCCTCCACGCTCAAGAGTCTGATATCAAACGGCATTGTGGCGCGCAAGTCATATGACGAGATACCGCCGCGAGTTGAGTACTCGCTGACGGAAAAGGGCGCATCCGTCGTGCCGATCTTGCAGAGTATCTGCCGCTGGGCGGGCGTGTTCTATAAAGACGAATGCGATGCGCCCATGATACAGTGCCAAAAATGCGACCACAGGGGATGAGCATGAGCGGAAATAGGATCACAAAGGATACGATCCCGGAGGGCTTCTGCATATCGCTCGCACTTTTCGATCTCGTGCCGGTCGTGCTGTTTGGGCTGTGCGCCATAAGAGCCGGCAGCCTTTTTCACAGTGCGCTGTTTACGGCGGGCGCGGTCGTATGCCTCGTGTCGGGCATCGTCAAGGTACTGTGGAAGATCATAGCGGCGGCGAGGAAAAAGAACGTTTGGCCGATGTTTTTGCAGATGCGCATTTTCATGCCGATAGGCTTTCTCGCGATGCTGCTTGCTCTGATCGTCGACCATGCGAATTTAAGCTCCGCAGCCATCCTCGCCGGGATTACTGGCGCTCCGGCCTGCGTATTCTTCGCTCTCGGCGCGTTCGGTATGATACTCATGTGCGTGTTTGCGGTCAGGCTCAATTCGAGCGATGCGCGTTCAAACTGGATAGAGCAGATAACAAATTCGCTTGCGCAGCTGTGCTTTTTCATTGCCCTGCTGCTTGTGTGAAAATAATATCCTCCGTATGGGGTTACCATACAGAGGATATTTTTATGCTTTGTTGTATAGCTTCAGTCAATGCTGAAGCCTGCAATATTGAATGCGTGAGAGATATGTACATACATTGCGGCTCTTGCGCCTGGAGCATTGCGTGACTCCATCATTTCAACGATAAGACGGTGGTCCGCAATGGAGGTTGCGATTATATCTGTTGTCTCGTCAAGCTTGTCGACGACTTCTCCTATAGACCTATTTAGGATGGGGATCAGCTTGCTCATATACGCATTGTGTGTGGCAGTTGCAAGAGCATTGTGAAATGCCTGTTCTGGGATCGTACGGGGCAGTCCGTGCTCGACATAGTATTCAATTTCGAGCATTCTCTTCCGAATATCCTTAAGCTCCTCATCTGTTGCACGTAATGTTGCGTAATATGCTGCCTCAGGCTCACAAATAAGCCTCATTTCAAATAGCTCTTTAGATACCTTTGACGGTAGTGCCATAAGCTTAGCCAAGCTGCCGCTGAATATTTTTTCATTTGTAGTCACGAATGTACCTATTCCGCGCTTTGTTTCAACAAGCCCCTGAGCGCCAAGAACTCGTATTGCTTCGCGCAAAGTTACCCTGCTGACGCCAAGTTCTTTTGAAAGAGTCTCTTCATTGGGAAGCTTTTCACCCGGAGCGAAAGCGTGCTCAATCATTATCATCGAAATGAGCTTTTCTGATATCTGTTCTGTGCGAGACATTCTGGAGGAACCAGCCATACTATCACCTCAAACTATTGATACTCGGTTTTTGCATTTTACCACATGAACTTATAGCTTTCAATAAATAACGATGCCTTAAATATGTTTTTTTGCACAAATTTATGGCGGATTTTTGGACAACATGCAAAAACAGAAAAATAACACAAGAAAAAGCTTGATATAACACAAGAAATTGTGTAGTATTACAACATAAGAACTTGTATTACTTTAGTGCGCTTATCATACAACATAGCGGAAGACAAATCAAGTAGTGAAAGTGAGGTCTACTTATGGCAGAAGCGGCTTACACCAGAGAACAAGCATTAAAAATGTACGAGACGATGTCGATGATTAGACATTTTGAACTTTCTGTAAAACACGATTTTCTCGCAGGCGAGATACCGGGCTTTACTCACTCGTACATCGGTGAGGAAGCTATAGCAACAGGCGTATGTGCTGCGCTGCGTGATGATGACGTCATCGAGTCAACACACCGAGGACATGGACACTGCATAGCAAAAGGAGCGAATGTCGATGCTATGATGGCGGAGATATTTGGAAGAGAAACCGGTCTTTGCAAAGGCCGCGGTGGATCTATGCATATTGCAGATTTTTCTGTAGGGATGCTTGGTGCAAACGGCGTTGTCGGCGGGGGATATAATCTTGCGGCTGGTGCAGCACTTGCTTTTAAGAACATCCTGAAGACCGATCAGGTGGCTGTCGTGTTCTTTGGCGACGGGGCATCTAACCGTGGAACATTCCATGAAGCCATGAATGTTGCTTCTGCATGGAAGCTGCCCGCGATATTTGTAAACGAGATGAATTGTTGGGCATCAACCACACCGTACAGAACTACTACTAATGTCGAAAACATCTCGGATCGAGCGCTCGGATATCATATACCCGGTGTTGTTGTCGACGGACAGAATCCTTTTGCGGTCTATGAAGCGACGAAGGTGGCCGTTGAAAGAGCCAGGGCTGGAGAAGGGCCGACACTGATCGAAGCAAAGACGTACAGAATAGAAGGTCATTTTGTAGGCGATCCTGAGCTGTACAGAAAAAAGTCGGAAACTCAAGAAATATTTAAGGCTACTGACCCGCTGAAGATGTTCAGGGTGAAAATGGAGAATGAAATGAACGGTTTGGTCAGCACTGAAGAGTGCGATGCTATTGATGATAGATGTGAAAAAGCTGTTTATGTTGCGAAAGAATATGCAATGGAAAGTCCGTTGCCGTATGAAGCAGACTATCTCAGATACGTCTACGAAGAATGAGGGAGATACATTATAATGCGAAAATTGACATTTGCGCAGGCCACCCTTGAGGCAATGGCTGAAGAAATGAATAAAGACGAAAAGGTGTTCGTTATGGGCGAGGATATCGCTCGTCAGGGAGGTATCTTCGGACAGTTTAAGGGATTGGCACAGCAGTTCCCCGGAAGGGTGATAGATACCCCAATCTCGGAGACTTTTATAACTGGTGGCGGTGTCGGTGCAGCGCTTGCGGGTGCGCGTCCTGTTGTGGACATGCATTTTGTGGATTTTATTGGGGTGTGCATGGATGAAGTCCTCAATCAGATGGCAAAAGCACGCTACATGTTCGGCGGACAGTGCAAAATGCCGATTACCATGCGTGCGCCAGACGGAATGGCTGGAGGTGGAGCGGCTCAGCACTCACAGTGTCTTGAGGCTTGGTGTACGCATATTCCGGGCATTAAAGTAGTTGCACCATCAAATCCTTATGATGCGAAAATGGTTCTTAAAGCTGCGATCGAATCAAATGATCCGGTAATATATTTTGAAAACAAGATACTGTACAAAGAAAAAGGCGATATGCCGGAGCTTTGCGACGAGACGCCGTATACTATCGGCAAGGCAAAAGTTGTGCGTGAAGGCAAAGATGTGACAATAGTTTCTTATTCTATAGGTATGAAGGCTGCGCTCGGTGCGGCGGAGCAGCTTGCGGCCGAGGGTATAGAAACGGAGGTGATAGACCTTATCAGTCTATCGCCTTGGGACAAAGAATGTGTGCTTAACTCGGTGAAAAAGACACACCGCCTTGTCATATGCCATGAGGCAGTTAAGCAGAGCGGCTTTGGTGCGGAGATTGCGGCAGTAGTAGCAGAGGAAATAATAGAGTACCTCGACGCTCCAATTTTACGCTATGGTGCTCCGTTTTGCCCGATACCGTTTGCCAGCACACTTGAAAAAATGGTGAGGATTTATCCCGAGAACCTTGTGAAAGGAATCAAGGGCATGTTCTGATATGAGAGAGAATAAGGTGAATCATAATGGCGATTAAAGTCTTAATGCCCAAGCTCGGACTTACAATGACCGAGGGAACGATCGAAGAGTGGAAATTCAAAGAGGGAGACACGATAAAAAAAGGAGATGTTATTTTCTCTGTGGCCACAGATAAGTTGACAAATGATGTTGAAAGCGATGCCAACGGAGTGCTGCTTAAAATACTCTGCAGCGAGGGCGAAACTGTGGCGTGTAAAAGCACTGTAGCATATATCGGCCAGGCCGGAGAGACCGTTGAAGATAAACATGATGCTCAAAAAGAACAAATCGCGGAGAAAAAAACGGTAGATGAGGCTGCTCAGCAGAAAAAGAAGTATTTCACAAATGAATATGTTCTTGCAACACCGTGCGCGAAGAGACGGGCAAGAGAGATGGGCATAAAACTTGCCTCGGTAAATGGCACCGGGCCGGACGGCGTTATAGTTCTTAAAGATGTTGAAGGATTTCATAGAGGCACTAAAACCACGCCTATGGCAGCAAAGCTTGCAGCGGAAAACAGCGTTGATCTGAATTCGCTCAACGTTGAGGGACGCATTATGAAGGCCGATGTGATCAAGGCCGTAGGGATGTCAGCATCCGATTTGGAAGAGCCCGAGAGCAATGACTTTACGGCTAAAAGAGTTTCGCCTTTGCGCCGTGCAATTGCGGCAAATATGATCAATTCATGGAATACATCGCCAGCTGTTACGTTCACTTATGCCGTCGATGTAACAGAACTTAAGAAAATGCGTACAAAGCTTAAGAGTTCTTTCAAAGAAAAGGGGCTCAAGCTTACCTATAACCACATACTCATGAAGGTGGTCGCAAACGTACTCACACAGTTTGCCGATATAAACGCAAGTTTTAGCGACAATATGTTGACTTATCACAAACATGTCAACATCGGTTTAGCGGTTGCCAAAAATGACGGGCTCATAGTTCCCAATGTTAAACAAGCAGAGCTTAAATCATTGACGGAAATTGCCGAAGAAACTGAGGCGCTCATTGAGGCCACCCGTAATGGGACCGTCGCCGTAGAAGATATCACGGGCGGAACGTTTACGATCACATCTCTAGGTGTATTTGGTGTCAGAGATTTTTCACCTATCATAAATCAGCCAGAACTGGCAATACTGGGCGTTTGCGATATGATAGATACGCCCGTCGTTGTAAACGGGCAGATCGAGATACGTCCTATGATGAACCTTTGCCTTACGGCAGACCATCGGGTCATCGATGGAGTTCAGGCGTGTAAATTTATGCAGAAGATAGTGGAGATTCTTGAAAACCCTTATCTTCTGCTGGCATAATAAACTCATATCAAAGGAGATGCCGTTATGGCAAGCAAAATAATTATGCCGAAACTCGGCTTGACTATGACAGAGGGAATGGTGGAACGTTGGTGCAAAAACGTAGGTGATGCAATAAAAACTGGAGATACTATAGCAGAGGTGGCAACGGACAAGCTCACAAACGAGATACAGGCCGAGCGTGATGGAGTTCTTCTGAGAATAGTTGCGCGAGAAGGTGACAGCGTTCCAGTAAAAGGTGTTATCGGCTATATCGGTGCATCTGGTGAGACGATAAGTGATTCAATAGGAACAGAACAAGCAGAAATAGTGACCAGTACATATGAGAGTAAGAAAAGTGATGAAAGCGGAGTTCTTGTTATCGGCGGAGGACCCGGAGGATATGTTGCAGCGATCCGTGCTTCCCAACTGGGAGCAAAAGTTACTCTAATAGAAAAAGGCGAACTCGGAGGAACATGCCTTAACCGTGGATGCATGCCGACAAAGGCATTGCTGCACAGCGCGGAAATCTATGATATGGCAACAAAATCAGAAGCGGCAGGGGTTATAGGACATGGTGTGAGTGTTGACTGGTCAAAGGTACAGTCGAACAGAGCATCGGTCGTGACAAGGCTTACAAGTGGAGTGAGAGCTCTGGTGAAAGCCAATAAGATAAAGCTTGTCGAGGGACAGGCCGTTTTTGTAGACTCCAAAACAGTCAGAGTCGGAGATAAAACGTATTCTGGATCTAAGATTATCATTGCTGTGGGCTCATATCCCATCGTTCCCAAAATTCCGGGTATAAAAGATTCAGAAGCCTGTATCAGTTCAACTGAGGCGTTAACTTTAAGCAGTATTCCCAAAAGCCTACTCGTCATCGGGGGAGGGGTCATTGGACTGGAACTAGGAAGCGTCTATAGTACATTTGGTGCGGATGTGACCGTCATTGAGTCGGCATCGAGGCTTTTGCCTCTCATGGATGCTGAGCTTACGGGCATGGTTTGCAAGCAGTTTGAGAATAAGGGAGTTAAGATATACACCGATAGCAAGGTGCGCTTGATTACAGATAGCAATCGTGGTGCAAATGTGGAGATCGAAACCAATGAGGGGAAGAAAGTTCTGAGTACCGAAAAGGTCCTGTTTTGTGTCGGACGCGAAGCGGACACAGACCATCTCGGACTTGAAACCGCAGGGATCGAGACCGAAAACGGAGTTATCAAAACCAATGCCCGGCTTGAGACAAACGTGCCTGGTGTTTATGCAGTGGGTGATTGCACGGGAAAGCTCATGCTGGCGCATGCGGCAATGGCGATGGGCGAGACTGCGGCCGAAAATGCAATGGGTGGCAATAAGGAGTTCGATCCGATGATGAGCCCGGCCTGCGCGTATGTAGGACCAGAGTTCGCCAGCGTTGGCCTGACAGAGGAGACGGCAAGGGAAAAAGGCATTGATATCAAAGTCGGCAAATTTCCAACCATAGCAAACGGAAGAAGCCTTGTAATGAACCATACCGATGGCATGATAAAAGTCATTGCCGACGCTAAATATGGAGAGATACTCGGAGTGCATATCCTTTCCGCCAACGCTACCGATATAATAGAGGAGGCTGCACTTGCAATTAAGCTTGAGTGTACCGTAGATGAACTCATCGATACGATACATTGCCATCCCACGGTTTCGGAGGGCCTACGTGAAGCGGCACTGGCTGTCAACAAAAAGGCTATACATAATAAAAATTGAAAGCTGATAATTGTCGATTAATCGGTAATTACGGCATGGGAGATATACATGCTCTACATTGAGACCAACAGTACAAGTCCATATTATAATCTGGCATTTGAAGAGTATGTTTTGACTACGATCGGCTTACGGCAGAATTGCTTTATGCTGTGGCAGAATGATAACGCCATCATTGTTGGGCGGCATCAAAACACTGTTGAGGAGATCAATTTGCCCTATGTGCAGGAAAACAATATAAGGGTCGCGCGCCGCCTGACAGGAGGCGGTGCCGTCTATCACGATCTGGGAAATCTGAACTTCAGTTTCATAACAGGAATAAATGAGCACAGGAAAATGGATTTTGTGCAGCTCCTGATGCCTATCATTTCGGCGCTGAACTCCATAGGAGTATGCGCGGAATTCACTGGGAGGAATGACATAGTCATCGGTGGGAAAAAAATATCTGGAAATTCTCAATATGTCTACCGTGACCGGCTGCTGCATCATGGTACACTGCTGCTGTCATCCAACTTGAGAAAAATAGCAGACGCACTGCATGTGCCGGAGGATAAATTCTTATCTAAGAGTGCAAAGTCCGTAAAAAGCAGAGTTGCTAATATAAACGATTTTCTTGATACGCCGTTGAGCATGGAACGTTTTAAGAAACTCATTATTGCAAGTATAAGCGAAAACGAGACGCTTGATTTTTGGCATCCTACGCAAGCTGATTTGGAAGGTGTTCAGGCTCTTACAGACGGGAAATATTCCACATGGGACTGGAACTTTGGGAAAAGTCCCAAGTACGCAATAAACAAAAAACGCCGCATCGAAAGTGTCGGACGCATCGAGCTGAGTATGGATGTCGCTAATGGCGTTATTCAAAAGATAGCGTTTTCAGGTGATTATTTTGGTAGTACCGATTCTGCGGAGCTTTCAAAGAAACTAATTGGATGTAGCCTTGCTCCCAGAGACCTGGAAAAACAGATATCGGAAATAGATCCGGAAGAATACTTTGTCGGTATCAAGAGAGATGAACTGCTCGAACTGCTGCTGATGTAGAGAACACGGTGTAATAAAATAAACTAAGCAACACAGGTTTTTGACCCTATAAGATTTGTTTGCCGTATGTTTTTTCATGAACTGGCGCTTCTCATGATAAGATAGAACGCGCCGCCTGCAACAGGATAATTTTTCTGAAAGAGGTTCTAAAAATGATAGGTCTTGATTTTTCGAACAAAAACGTAATTATTACGGGAGGTAACGGTGGGATAGGAACACCTGTCGTCAGGGGCATACTTGAAGGCGGCGGCAACGTAATTCTTACAGCACGCCGTAATATTGACGATTTTACAGTGCCGCTGAAAGAGGAATTCGGGGATGACCGAGTAAAGTCTGTGACCATTGACATGGCAGATCCTGTATCTATTCGCAGCGGGTATGAAAAGCTCATTAAAGATATTGACAGGGTAGATGTTCTTATTAATGTAGCTGGAATAGTCAGCACGGCGAGCTTTTCTGAACTCAGCCAAGAGGAGTGGGACAGAACGATAGCAATCAACCTAACCGCGCTTTATGTGGGGTGTCAGGTCATGTTCAACCACATGAAAGAAACCGGCGGCGGACGTATCGTCAATGTTTCGTCGGTTGCGGGCAAAATCGGCGGTGGGCTTCTCGGTACCTCGGCATATGCTGCGTCAAAGGCTGGCGTAAATGCGTTGACTAAGGCAATAGCGAAGGAAGGCGGCAAGTATAATATAAATTGCAACGCTGTGTGTCCAAGCCTTACCTATACCAAAATGACCGCCTCAATGGATGACGAAAAGACAGAGAGGATTATTAATTCGATCCCGCTCCATCGAGGGGCACAGCCGCAGGAAATCGCTAACGTGATTCTGTTTTATGCCTCTGACCTTGCAAGTTTCTGCACAGGAGAGATCAGCGATGCCGACGGCGGGATAGTACTTGATGGTTAATATTGACTACAGTGACTAAGCTCAGAGGTGAGCATAGAAATATAACAAAGAAAAGAAAGGAAAAGAAACATGAAAAACCGCAGAATTGTTGCTCTGATCATGGTCGTTGCCATGCTGGTCTGTATTGCCGGATGCACTGCAGAAGATGGCAATGCAGATCAGAAGAACCAGACGGCAGAGATCAACATTCCAGAAGATTATACTCTCACCCCACTTGATCAGCTCAAGGTAGATACCTCAAAAGATGCCGATCGCGAAGCTTATAATATCGGCGTCATGTTTGTTGACATGGCAAATGAATATTATGTCACTACCGCAAAAGGTTGCGAGGCACGCGCGGCAGAACGCAACTGTAATTATACCGTAACTTCTTCAAACAACACATCCAGCGAGGATATCCGGCTTATTGAGAACTATATCAATTCAGGTGTTGATGCAATCATTTGCTGCTACTACAGCACCGAAGCGACAGAGGACATCAGCAAAGCGTGCATGGAAGCCGGTATTCCGCTTATCTGCTATTGTTTTGGCAATAAATATCATACTTCAGAGATAGTTTCTGATAACTATGCTGAGGGCGAACTCATTGCTCAGATGGCTGCTGACTATGCTAAAAAGAATCTCTCCGATAAGGATGAGATAAAGGTGGCATTTGGTACAATTTCTTCTGTTGAAGCAATGGCAGTTCGCTGCGACGGAATGATCACAAAGTTTAAGGAGCTTGTTCCCAATGCAGTCGATATCGGCATCACCGAAGACCTTAACAGCACTGCAAAAGCATATGACTGGGCAGAGAAAGTGCTGCTCACAGAGCCTGATGTGGATATGTTCGTATGTTTCTGCGATGCTATCGCGATTGGGGCGGCAGAGGCTCTGAAGGACGCTGGTATTGGCGGCGATAAGGCATCGGTGTTCGGCATGGATGGCAGCGCCAGCGCAATTTCCTGCATTGCAGAAAAAAACGGTGTTTTTAAGGGTACCATCGGTTATGACCTTTTTGCAGCGGGCCAGTCTCTCGTTGACTTGGCAATAGCATGCCTAGACGGGCAGGATGTTGCATACGCATACGAGTATCCGACCCCATATATCATTGATGCAAGTAACGTAGAGAAGTATAAGTAACGCAGCCCCAAAATGGCCGCCCCCAAAATGGCGGCCATTTTACTAATATTGCAATATCGTTTTTTTACGCAGTTATTTTTGCAGCGAGGATATTATGGACTATATTGTTGAACTGAAGAATATAACAAAAACCTACCCTGGCGTTGTGGCGTTAGATAACGTTTCGCTCGCATTTAAGCCGGGCGAGGTCCATGCCATATGCGGCGAAAATGGTGCCGGCAAGTCCACCTTGATAAAGGTTATGGCGGGTGCTGCAACGCCCGAAGAGGGCAAAATCTTTGTCGGTGGGGAAGAAATCACGGCTATGGATCCAGGCCTTTCGAGAAAGCTGGGGATAGAAGTGATCTACCAGGAACTGATACTCGCCCCACATGTTTCTGTTGCCGAGAATATCTATATGGGTGCGCGTTTTGGAAAAGGCGCGGTTATAGATTGGAAAACTATGAACGAGAAGGCACAGAGAATTCTTGACAGCATGGATATAACGGCATTTAAGGCCACTGATATCGTTGAAAATCTAAAAACCGCAAACAGACAGCTTGTTGCGATTGCAAAAGCGCTGTCCATGAATGTTAAGTTTCTCATAATGGATGAGCCTACCGCACCGCTTGGAGAGCATGAGGTGGAAGTGCTTTTACGAATAGTTAAAGATCTTAAGAAAAAAGGCGTTACGATCGTTTATGTATCTCATAGGCTTGATGAGATTTTTCAGATATCCGATAGAGTGTCCGTTTTCAGGAACGGGCAGTGGATAAAGACCATGGATACATGCGATACGGATAAGGATGAGCTGATAAGGCTTATGGTGGGACGTGAACTCGGAGCCGCTTATCCAGAACGCAATTCTAAAATAGGAGATGTGATCCTCGAAGCGAAGAATATTGTTGCGGAAGGCGTTAAAAACGTCTCGCTCTCGGTTAGATCCGGCGAAGTTTTGGGGATTGGCGGGCTTGTAGGTTCCGGGCGATCCGAACTTGTGAATACCATATTCGGTGCACAGAAGCTCGAAAGCGGAGAAATATTTATAAGAGGCAAAAAGGTCAATATCAATTCCCCGACGCAAGCAATTAAAAATGGAATAGGACTCATACCTGAGGACAGAAAACTGCACGGATTGATGTTAGAGAAGGATGTTGCCTTCAATCTGTCTATATGCATACTCGAAAAGCTCAGTAAATACTGTGTGGTAGATTCAAAAACTGAGGAACAGAAGCAGCGGGAGATTATCGAACGACTGAAAATAAAGCTGCCTCATGCGGGAGTGCTAGCAAAAACTCTGTCAGGTGGCAATCAGCAAAAAGTTGTTCTTGCAAAATGGCTGCTTGCAGAGGCGGATGTCCTTATATTCGACGAACCTACGCGCGGCATTGATGTTGGAGCCAAACAGGAGATCTACCAACTCATAAATGAACTGACCGAAAAAGGCATGGCGGTCATTATGGTCTCCTCCGACATGGAGGAACTGATGGGCGTTCCCGACAGAATGATAGTTCTGCATGAAGGAGAATGCACCGGAGGACTTGACAAAAGAGATTTTTCACAAGTTGAGATTCTGAAGCTGGCTTCAGGAATACAGGAGAAAACATCATGAGCAATTCCATTAAAAAAGTAGTAAAAGGATACCGAATGGTATTTATTCTGATCGCGCTGATTGTATTGTTCGGTATAATAACTCCCAATTTCTTAAAAGTTAATTCCATGATGACCATTTTGCGTCAGGTGTCTATGATAGCCATTGCCGGCATCGGTGGAGGCCTTGTTATAATTGCAGGCGGAATCGATATCAGCTGCGGCTCGGTTATGTCGTTTTCGACCATAATAGCGGCCTATCTAATGGTAGATATGAATATCAATAGCTGGACGGCCGCGCTCATAGCGCTTCTGGCAACGACAATAATTGGCTATGTTCAAGGTTTCCTGATTACAAAAACAAAAATACCACCTATGATCTGCGGCTTGGGCATCATGACGGCAGTGAAGGGTGCAGGCTATCTTATCTGTGGTGGCGTATCTATTTACGGAGTTCCAGAGCAGTTTAAAATGCTTTCTAAGGGCGAATTGCTCGGGGCCATCCCAATCCCGGTAATCATTATGATAGTTTTGTACGTTGCCGCGGCATGGTTTATGAAGCGTACATATCATGGACGACATTTTTATGCTGTCGGTAGCAATATCGAAGCGGCAAAGCTTTCTGGCATAAAAACAGAAAAAGTACAGCGTGCATCTTATGTCATCGCTGGATTTATGGCAGGTCTTGCGGGACTTATCATGTGTGCTCGTGTCGGTCAGGGCAATGCGAACTCTTACGCAGGCTTTGAGATGGATGTAATTACTGCCGTTATCATTGGAGGCATAAGCTTCTCCGGCGGTTCCGGAAAAATCACATCCGCGCTACTTGGTGCGCTTATCATGGGTGTACTTAAAAACGGGCTGGTAATGGCTGGTGTCAGCGACTACTGGCAGCAAGTCGTAAGTGGTGCAGTGCTCATAACAGTTGTTGCATATGACTCTTATCAGAGCCATAAGCTCAAGCATGCGAGTAAATAGGGAGGAAGTTGAGTATGTATATTTACCCCAACTCAATACAGGTGAATGAATCATGGTTCACAACGTCTGATGATGTTAAGCTGCATGTTGTCCATAAGGGCGAGGGTAAGCCGTTGCTTATAATGCCGGGTTGGAGCGGAAATGCTAAGGAATACTGTTTAAATATCGAAGCGCTCAGTGAGTATTACCACGTTTATATTCTCGAGCACAGAGGCCACGGAGAGTCCGAGCGACCTATGTACGGTCAGCGCCTTTCGCGACTTGCAAAAGATGCAAACGAATTTTTTTGCTCTCTTGGTGTCGACAAAGCGTATTGGCTCGGTCACTCAATGGGATGCAGCGTTATCTGGTGTTATATAGATCTTTTTGGTCAGAACGATATAGAGAAACTCATTCTTGTTGACGAGGCACCTTTCCTTTGGGCAAACCCAGATGACACCGAGGAGGAAGTCAGACTCTACGGAGGCCAGCGTATAGATCTGTGGCAGTTGTGCAACTCGTTTAAGCACGGCTGGGATGAGGGAATGAGCGCGTTTGATCGATATTTCCGCCTTGGACTTTTCCCCGAAAGCCCGGAAAAGCAGTATATATACGATCAGGTTGCGCAGGAGCAGGCAATCAACTTTTTGCCTAAACTCATGCGTGATCACATCAATCAGGATTGGCGAGACACCATACAGAGAATAAAGGTGCCGACTCTGCTCATGAGTGGTGATGTAAGTCATGCAACGACTGAAGAATGCTGCAAATGGATGGTCAGTGTTATCGAAAACTGTCGATGGAGTCGCTTCCAGGGAGTCGGAACAGGTTCTCATCATATGATGATGAATTCACCGGATAAATTTAATGCAGATATTATTGAATTTCTAGAATAATAAAAGCCGCCCAATGGGCGGCTTTTATTATTCCATTGCGAGCTCTGTGAGCGTATCGCCGGTTATACGATAGACTGTCCAGTCGCTCATTGGCTGTGCGCCGAGGGAGAGATAGAAGTCGATGCTGGGTTTGTTCCAGTCAAGGCACCACCACTCAAGCCTGCCGCAACCGCGCTCGACGGCGATAGCGGCGAGCTTTTTGAGTATCGCCTTGCCGTAGCCCTTGCCGCGATGCTCGGGAAGAACAAACAGATCCTCGAGGTACAGCCCGGCTCGGCCGAGGAAGGTAGAGAAGTTGTGAAAAAACAGGGCGAAGCCGACCTCCTCGCCGTCCTCGACGGCAAAAATGACTTCAGCCTTCTGCTTGTCGAATATCCACTCCTCAAGGAGCTTTTCATCGGCGACGACTTCGTCGAGCATGTGCTCATAGTCGGCCAGTGCCCTTATGAATTTAAGTATCAGCGCGGTATCCTCGCGCTGCGCATATCTGAACGTCAGCACTATTCACACTCATTTCTGTAGCCGTTGGGGTTCTTTGTCTGCCAGCGCCACGAATCGCGGCACATGTCTTCAACATCATACTCCGCTGCCCAGCCGAGCTCGCGGCGGCTTTTTTCCGGCGAGCAGTAGCACTCGTCGATATCGCCGGCACGGCGACCGACAATCTTATAGGGAACGGTCAGGCCGTTTGCTTTTTCAAAGGCGTGCACAAGCTCAAGCACACTGCATCCGCGCCCTGTACCGAGGTTGAATATGAGCTCGCCCGAGTGCTTATACATGTACGCTATCGCCGCAACATGGCCGCGCGCGAGATCGACGACGTGGATGTAGTCGCGTACGCCTGTACCGTCGGGGGTGTTGTAGTCATCGCCGAAAACGCGCAGATACTCGAACTTGCCGATGGCTGTCTGTGAAATATAGGGCATGAGATTGTTCGGAATGCCCTTGGGGTCTTCTCCGATAAGGCCGCTTGGGTGCGCGCCGATAGGGTTGAAGTAGCGCAGAAGCGCAACGCTCCACGTCGGGTCTGCCTTGACGTAGTCGCGCAGGATCTGCTCGCACATATATTTTGTCCAGCCGTAAGGATTCGTACATTTGCCGGTATGTGAGGTCTCGTACAGCGGCATGTCGTTATCCGAGGAATAGACCGTGGCCGAGGACGAGAAGATGATCTTTTTTACATTGTGCGCGCGCATGGC
The DNA here is from genome assembly GCA_934636655.1 of uncultured Oscillospiraceae bacterium. Taxonomy (GTDB): domain Bacteria; phylum Bacillota; class Clostridia; order Oscillospirales; family Oscillospiraceae; genus F23-B02. The sequence continues at coordinate 26,216 of CAKUAS010000017.1, read as the reverse complement.
CTCGCACAGGGTGATCGTCGAGCCGAGGTTGTTGTCGTAATACTCAAGCGGCTTTTCGACCGATTCGCCGACGGCCTTGAGGCCGGCAAAGTGAATAACGCAGTCGATATCGTGCGCCGAGAATATCTCGTCGAGCTTTTTGCGGTCACGCACATCGGCCTTATAGAAGGTAAAGGTTCTGCCCGTTATCTTCTCGATGCGCTCTTTTGCCTTCTCGCTGCTGTTTACGAGGTTATCTATGACAACAACATCCATACCCTGCTCAAGCAGCTCCACGCAGGTGTGGCTGCCGATGTAGCCCATGCCGCCGGTGACTAATACTGTCATGCATATCACTCCTTTTGAGCCGATTTTAAAATATAATGATAAAAAAGGCAAGTCTTAGCTTGCCTTTTGAGAATAATTTACTTTTTGTGATAGAGCTTCTTTGCCTGATATTTCGGCTCGTAGGTGATGTTGACGCCGATCTTTGAGAAGAGGTTTTCGTCAACACGCGAGAGAATGACCGAGGAGTGCGCCTCGCAGCCCCGCAGTTTGCCGAGCTGGTCTATGGCGAGCTCCGCTAGGGGATTTGTCACGGCGCAGATGGAAAGCGCAATGAGCAGCTCATCTGTGTGCAGACGAGGATTGTGATTTCCGAGATGCTCGATCTTGAGGTGCTGGATAGGCTCGATGACGCTGGGAGCGATGAGCAGCAGCTCTTTGTTAATGCCCGCAAGCTTTTTGAGCGCGTTCATGAGGCACGCAGAGGAAGCGCCGAGCAGGGAGCTCGTTTTGCCGGTGACTATCGTTCCGTCGGGCAGCTCAATGCTGACGGCCGGAGCGCCGGTCTCCTCCGCGCGGGCATTTGCCGCCGCGACGACGGGGCGGTCGGCAGAGGAAAGGCCGATGGAGTTCATGATGAGCTCTATCTTGCGGACCTCTTCGACAGAACCGAGACCCTGGCGCAGCGCACACGCAGCGGCGTAGTAGCGGCGGATGATCTCCTGCTTGGAGGCATTCCGGCAGGCTTCGTCGTTTATGATGCAGTTGCCGGCCATGTTGACGCCCATGTCCGTGGGGCTCTTGTACGCACTCTCACCGTAGATGCGAGTGAGGATGGCGTTGAGTACGGGGAATATTTCAACGTCGCGGTTATAGTTTACCGTCGTCTCACCGTATGCCTCGAGATGGAAGGGGTCTATCATGTTCACATCGTCGAGGTCGGCGGTGGCCGCCTCGTAGGCGAGGTTTATCGGGTGCTTGAGGGGAACGTTCCAGATCGGGAAGGTCTCGAACTTTGCATAGCCTGCGTTTATTCCGCGCTGGTGCTCATGGTAAAGCTGGCTCAGACAGGTCGCCATTTTGCCGCTGCCGGGGCCGGGTGCGGTCACGACGACGAGGCTGCGCTCGGTTTCAATGTAGTCGTTTTTGCCGAAGCCGTCCTCGGAAACGATAAGCTCAACGTTCGAGGGGTAGTCGGGAATTATGTAGTGGCGGTAGACCTTGATGCCGAGGCGCTCGAGCCGCTTCTGGAACAGCTCCGCCGCCGGCTGGCTGCGGTAGTGAGTTATGACCACGCTGCCGACGAAAAGGCCTATGCCGCGGAACGCGTCAATGAGCCTGAGAGTGTCTTCATCATAGGTTATGCCGAGGTCTCCGCGGCGCTTGTTGCGCTCGATATCATCTGCGGAGATGGCGATGACGATCTCCGCCTCGTCCTTCATCTTCAGCAGCATTTTCACCTTGCTGTCCGGCTCAAAACCCGGCAGAACGCGCGAGGCATGGTAGTCGTCGAACAGCTTGCCGCCGAATTCAAGGTACAGCTTGCCTCCGAATTTTGCTATTCTCTCTCTTATGTTGCGCGACTGCTCGCGCATGTATTTTTCGTTGTCGAAGCCTATCACATTCATAATCATCAGCCCATCCATTCTGTATTTTTCACAAACAAAAATTATATACCGAGGGGCGAGGCCTTGTCAAACGCTTTTGTACAGTTTTTCACTTAAGTTAAACGACAAAGGGGCGACTATGATCATCTGTATCGGCAGGGCGATCGTGAAGTTATACGGCAGGTAAGTGAAGAAATCGGCGACGGCCGCCGCGCCGCGCAGACCGGATACCGCGACGGAAAATATCGTCATGGCGACGGTCATGAAAATGACCATGCAGAATCTGAGCGTAAACACCTTGTGCCGCTCACGGTCGCCATCGGTGCAGACACCGCCGACGATGCGGCGTGACAGCGGTGTGCAGATGCAAAGATCGCATATTATGCCCACGAGAAAACCCAGCGGCAGACGCTTGAGCGCGATGAGCCAGGCTTCCCCGGCGAAACGCCCGAGGCGTACGTCCATGTTTAAAACGGCCATGATGTAGATCATTATAAGGCTCATGATAATACTCAGCAGGATACCCTGCTTTTTGCTTTTTGGCATACTTTATCCTCCAAATAAACCTTCAATTGACAAGAGCACATACGGTTTTGGCAGGCTCAAATGTGCCCATGCTGCGTTGAAGCCCTTGCGAATACGCCGGTATGCGCTGCGGACTTCGTCTTGCTCGGACACATTTGAGCTCTGTCAAAACTGCGAAGCACCTGTCAGCAGGCAATTTTCGGTGATTTTCGGTTTTCTTCGATGCAGGTGGGCTGATGCCCACCAAAGAGAAAAAGTCGGAAAGCGCCGAAAAGGGACGCTGTCAGGCGTGTGTTCTCTTGTCAATCGAAGGTAAAGTAATAAAAAATAAAAAGACAATAAACGCACCTGCCCGTCGGACATTGGGCAGGAAACATTTATTGTCTGATATGAATTATATCAAATTTTGCGCCAAAACGTCATAGGCATTTTGACTGATTTTTAGAGGCGAATTAAGGCCGTGCCTATACGCATATTACAGCTGCCCGGTGTCGATGCTGCGTCGGAAACCATTTTTGCATCGCACTATGGAGTTGCGGCGCACTTTTGTAAGGAACGGGCTTGCCCGTTCCGCTTCCAAAAGCTTTGTCGGAACTAAAATCTATAGGGTAGGGGCGGGCATTGCCCGCCCGTTTTTTGCGATTTTGTTGGCAGCTGAGGAGAAAACCAAGGCCATCGGGCGATCGATGATCGCCCCTATGAGTTGACGCAAGTTCCGACCAAGCCCATTCCCTACATGGTGCCGGCAAATTTTCTGCACTGATATCGCACGATTTCGCGTTACGCGAAACGATATGGCTTCCGCCAATGTTTCGATACCGGGTAACCGCAATTACTGTATTGGTGCAGCCTCAATGCGCCGCCAAAAGAGGCTGGAGCTGCTTGCCGGTAAGGGCGGACTCGAGAGTTTTATCTATGAGCGAGAAATCGGAGGCCATGGAGAATGGCTTTTTGACGGGATCATCCTGCCGGAACGGAACGAAATAAACATTTTTGCGGTTTAAAAGCCCTGCGATGTTTGGGGCCGAGCCCGAAAGCGCGTCGTTTGTCGAGAACGCTATGACGAGTGGCTTTGAGTTTCTGAGGTGCGCCTTAGCGGCCATTGTGACGGCGGTGTCGGTTATTCCGTGATTGATTTTAGCCATGGTGTTTCCCGTGCAGGGCGCGATTATGAGTGCTTCCATGGGCTTCGCGGGGCCAAGGGGCTCTGCTTCTGCGATGGAGTGCACGGGCTTTGCGCCGCACAATGATTCAAGGCGCGCAATAAAGCCGGCGGAAGTGCCGAATCGTGTGTCGGTCGCGGCCGCGGTCTCGCTCATGATTGGCACGAGTTCGTATTTATCGGCAAGCAGTATGAGCTGTGGAAAGAGCTTATCGTATGTGCAGTACGAGCCGCAAAGGGCAACGCCAATACGCGGTTTGTTCATGATATTACTCCTTATGATTTTAATATGTCGGAAACGGCGGCGAACATAGCCCGTGCCGCGCTCTCGGGCGCGTAGCGTCCGGGCAGGCCGCGAAGAACGGCAAGGTCGAGCCCAAGCTCTTTTGCGGTTTTCTCATCGATGCCGCCGGGCGCGGACGCAAGCTCAAGCAGAATGCAGCTGTCCTTGAATGCGCGAAGCTCGGGAATAACGGGTGCGGGGGCTGTGTTTATCACGGCGTCAAAGCTTCCGAGAACCTCGGGCGGACAGTCCGGCGCAAGGGCAGTGCAGCCGAGTGCCGATGCAAGAGCTCTCGCCTCGGAGTTTACCGACATAAGGCACACGGCCGGACACAGCGCCGTGAGCTTATTTATAAGCAGCTTTCCGATACGTCCCCAGCCGACAACAAGTATGTGCATGTCGCACAGCGCGGTTTTTGTTTTCCTCATAAGCTCACTCACAGCACCTTCGGCAGTTATAGCGGCATTCCTGACGGTAAACTCCGGACAGCGCATGTAGTCGTATGTTTTGATCCTGCGCTGCTCGGCTGCGGCCTTTATCTGCGCGCTTATCCTGCCGCCGATGAGTATTGTAGCTTCCCCTGCGCAGTCAAGTATGTGCTCAATGCGGCAGGGCTGAGTGCCATTTGGCGCGTTCAAAAGCCCGCGCGTATCCTCGGCGGGAACGGGAAGTATCACGGCCTCGGCCTCGACAGGCGTATCGACGCTCCGGCAGCCGTCGGGCAGTGGGGCCCTGTCGAGGCAAAAGCACAGAACCTCATGCCCGTCGTTTTGCAGGAGCTGCGCCAGCAGCACGCTGCGTTCATCTCCGCCGCAAACTAAAATCTTCATCTCATCACCTCCGGTAATCCCATAATATGCGTTGCATAAAATTCGGTGAGATGATAGAATGAGAAAAGTTTGAACTAAGGAGAATACCATGAGCAGAGCTGATGAAATATTTATAGCCAATTGCAAGGATATACTCACAAACGGCGTTTGGGACACAGAGCTTGAGGTTCGCCCACGCTGGGAGGACGGCGCTCCGGCGCATACGGTCAAGAAATTCGGAATAGTAAACCGCTATGATCTTTCAGAGGAGTTTCCGATATTGACGATACGCAGAACATTCTGGAAGTCGGCGATCGACGAGCTGTTATGGATATGGCAGGCAAAGAGCAACAACGTAAACGATCTGCGCACGCGCGTGTGGGATGCGTGGGCAGATGAAACCGGTTCGATCGGCAAGGCCTACGGCTATCAGCTCGGCGTTAAAAACCACTATCCCGAGGGCGACATGGATCAGGTCGATAAGGTAATCTGGGACTTAAAGCATAATCCCGCCTCGCGCCGCATAATGACCAATATCTATAACCATGCAGACCTCAGCGAAATGGCGCTGTACCCCTGCGCATATTCCATGACCTTCAATGTCAGCGGCGATACGCTCAACGCCATACTCAATCAGCGCTCTCAGGACATGCTCGCGGCGAACAACTGGAATGTCGTGCAGTACGCCGTGCTCACGCATATGTTTGCGCAGATCGCGGGCCTCAAGGCAGGCGAGCTCGTGCATGTCATCGCCGATGCGCACATCTATGACCGCCACGTTCCGGCGATAGAGGAGATAATCTCAAATCCGCCCAAGGCCGCACCGAAGTTTATCATTGACCCCACGGTGGACGATTTTTATAAGTTTACGCGCGACAGCTTTAAGGTCGAAAACTACGAGTATTCCGAGTTCAAGACCAAGATACCCGTCGCAGTCTGAGAGGAAAAAACATGGATGCAATAGTTGCCGTTTATTCTGATTGGGGCATAGGAGCCGACGGTACGCAGCCGGTCGTTTTGAAGGCCGACAGGCAGCATTTTGTGGAGCTTACACGCGGAAAGACCGTTATCGTCGGCCGCCGAACTCTTGCCGATTTCCCCGGCGGCAGACCGCTCAAGGGACGCAGGAACATTGTCTTGACCCGGCAGGAAATAAGCATTGACGGTGCGGAGATCGCGCACAGCGCGCAGGAAGCCGCCGAAATGTGCGGCGCGGATGCAATGGTTCTCGGCGGGCAGAGCGTTTTTCGCGACATGATGCAGTATATTGACCGTGTTTTCGTCACAAAAATAAACAGCTGCCCAAATTCGGACAGCTATTTTGAAAACCTCGACGAAGCCGCAGCCTGGCGCATTGAAAGCCAGAGTGAAATTCTTCGCGAGGGAGATATTGAATACAGATTCATTTGCTATGAAAGGATAAAGTGATGAAGAAAAGAATAGCTGCGGTGCTGTTCCTCGGACTCATGCTTCTTGCCGCCTGTGGTGAGGATACGCCGTCGGAAACACCGGCACCTACGGGAACGATACTTTCTCAGGGTGATAATTTTATCGTCATGGAGGACCATGCGAGCGGAGTTACAAAGTACAGCTACACGATAAAGGACAATGCCGGAAACGAGCTCGAAAGCGCCATATGCGCAAAGCAGCCGCGCGTTGCTGTCATAAACGACGACCTTCTCGGAGTGAGATTCTATGTCAACGACAAGACTTTCTGCCGTTATTACGATTTGAAAAACAGCCGTGTCTCCGAGTCGTTTTTCAATGCCTTCTGGGATAACGGTAAGCTCGTTGCCTATCACGATTACGATAACGGACACCGAATGATGGTACGCGACATGTTCGATGAAAACGGCTATTTTTATGAGCAGGACCTTGATGTTCAGGCGCTGTCGATAACCGTTACAGCCTGCAAGCAGAACGAGGAAACGGGTGAGCTCCATGTCACTTATACCTACGGCGATACGGGTACGGAGCATGAAATAACTCTCCCGACAAAGCCCGCCGATACCGAGGAAGCGGAATAAGCATAAAAATGCAGCAGTCATTTGACTGCTGCATTTTTTGTTTAATCAATTCTCCTTGCTCTTGCCCTGGGCGGCTGTGTAGTCCGCGTAGGACTGGAAAACAAATCCCTCGGCGGTTATGAACTGGCTGAAATCGATGCTGTCGTAAAGCTTGGTGTACTTTATGTCCGCATCGCTTGCCCATTCGGCAACATCCGCATCGTACTCAGCGGGAGCGGCGAGATAGGTCAGGGGGACGACCGACTGCTGGTAGCCGTTGGAGTAGGAAACAAGGTCCGTACCCTTTGTCGGCAGACGCATGATGACATGGTAGCCGAACTGCGATTCGACAACGTCGGAGACCTCATATTCTTTCAGCGCGCGGCTCGCGTCGTCATACTCTGTGACCATGCTGCCCTTCGTGAAGCAGTAGCCCTCGGGGAACTGCGCAAGGCCGGTGTCCTCGCTGTATTCGTTCATGAGCTCCTTAAAGCGTGTCCAGCGTTCATTGTCGTCAGTGATCGCTTTAAGCTCTGCGCAGAGCTCCTCGGCCTTAGCTTTCTTTTCGGCCTTCTGCTCGTCGGAAAGCTCCTTGGAGGTGGATTTGCCGTCTGCATCGGTCACGGTCTCACTCGTCAGGAAAAGAATATGTGCGGAAGTGATGTAGTTGTTCTCCTCTGCGTATGCCTGTACCTTTTCGTCGCTGAGCTTGCTGCCCTGCTCACCGTAAAGCTCGGTGAACAGATTCGAGTACAGATAGTTCAGGCGGCAGCGCTCTTTGTAGCTGTCCTCGGTGTAGCCGTAGGTGGCGAAGAACGCCTGAAGCTGAGTGTCGGCGTTTTCCTCGTTTGTGACGTACTGATCTTTTATGTTCTGGATCTGATCGTCGATCTCAGACTCCTGCTCATCGGTGATCGTAACGCCGAGCTCCTTGGCCTTCTGCTCAACGACGCGATATCTTGCAACCTGTTGGCCGGCACGCTTGAGGCACCAGTCGAGATTTGTGGTGGTGTCGTCAAACATAAACTTTCCGTCCCAGTCGACGGTCGTTCCGGAGTAGCTCTGATACAGATCTTCAAGCTCGCTGACTGCCTGATTGAGTCCGGCCATGTATTCGTCAAAGCCGACTGCCGTGCCGTTTACGGTCATCACGGTATCCTCTTTGGCACCGGTCGAGCAGCCTGCCGCGCAGCAGCAGAGCATCACGAGCGCAAGTGCCAGTGCGATAAATTTTTTCATAATGTTTCTCCTGTTATTAAAATGCTAAATCATTATATACGAAAAGTATTAAATAATCTACGCTTTTTTGTAAACTACAGTACAATATCACATATCTCGCAGCCGATCTCGCCCTCGGGCGTGATCTCGAGCTTTGCCCAGGTCCTTTTCGGCGGCTTTCCGGCAGTACCGGGGTTTAAGACAAAAATACCGCCGATCTGCTCGAAAATCGCCCTGTGCGTGTGCCCGAACATGGCTATCTGCGCGCCGCAGCACTCGGCGGCATACAGAAGAACGTCGAGCTTACCGCCGCGCACGGCGTAGCGGTGGCCGTGGGTCAGAAAAACCTTGTGCGGCCCGAGTGCTATGAGTTTGTACGCCTCTTCGTCGTCGAAGTATCCGTCACAGTTGCCGGGAACGCAGCACACGGGTATCATCGGAAATTTTTTGCGCAGGGCTTCCGCGTCGCGCATACCGTCGCCGAGGTGGATTATCTGGTCGGGCTTATATTCCGCAACGGCGTTTTCCATGCCGCGGCCCGAACCGTGCGTGTCTGAGAATACGGCGATCTTCATAATCTGCCTCCTGTGAGAATAAAATTGTAAAGCTTTGACCGGCACATGAATATAATGTGACGGGTGATAGTGATGAAAGATCTCGAGAAGCTCGGAAACGAGCTTAAAAAAAGCGGCAAGAGCGAAGCTCTCATGAAGCTTGCCGAGTCTCCCGACGGCAAAGCGGTCAGCCGCCTCGTCGATGCCGAGACTGTGGGCAAGGCCGCGAGAAACGGAGACATGGCGGCATTGCAGGACATACTGCGCGGCGTGCTCTCAACCGATGAGGGCAAGCGCCTTGCCGAAAGTCTCCGTAAAGCGATGCAGTGAGGTGAATTTGGTGAGCGATTTTGAGGATAAGCTGAATAAGCTGCTGAACGACCCGAAGGAAATGGAGCGGTTTGCAGGCTTTGCAAAATCGCTCATGTCCGGCGCTGAGTTACCTGAGCAGGAGCAAAGCACCGTGCAGGATATCGATCCGTCTATGCTGAAAAATTTAAGCGGCATCCTGTCGGGAAAGAGCAGCGGCGGCCGTGATACCAAGCTTCTTGAGGCCATGCGGCCTTTTATGTCCGAAAAGCGGCGCGGGAAAATGGACAGAGCCATGAAAATAGCGCGCCTTGCCGGTATCGCGGAGCTTGCCGCAGGGCAGCTCGGAGGCGATGACGATGGCGGCGTATAATCTATATCGAGGCAACGGCAGTCGTGCCGAGCGCGTTGATGACCGCCGCCGCGAAGGACCACCCCAGCAGCCGACCCGACCGCCAAGACCGCAGCAGAATTCCGCTCACCGGCCTCCGCCCGCGCCGGTGCCGCCTCTCGGCAAACTGCCGATCCTCGGCGATCTGCCGAAAAAGCTCGGCGAGCTTGAGACCGAGGATCTGCTGCTTATTCTGATACTGTACCTCATGTACCGCGAGAGCGGCGACAGGGAACTGCTTATAATAATGGGCGCAATGTACCTGTTATAACCGTGTGACGGGTCTATTTCCGCTCATGCGGCGTTAAAGTATTTATTCGAAAGAGCTTCAAGGCCGAGGAAACAGAATACGGTAACCCACATATGACGGAGGATATTTTCGCTCAGGCAAGGCAAAGTCCGAAGCGCATACTTTGTGTATTCGCGAGGGATTTAACGCCGACTGAGCGAAAATAAACCCGTCATAAAGCTTAAAGTAAAACCGCCGGCTTAGAAAGTTAAGTCGGCGGTTCTCAGCAGTCGCTCTTGCAGATCAGATCTTCTCCTTGAGCTTCTTGATGCAGTCGGGGCAAACATTCTTACCCTTGTAGTTGATGATGTTCTTGGTGTTCTCGCAGAAAACACAGGAAGGATGATACTTGTGGAGAATGATGTTGTCACCCTCTACGAAGATCTCAAGTGCATCCTTTTCAGCGATGTCCAGAGTGCGGCGCAGCTCGATGGGAAGAACTATGCGGCCGAGTTCGTCAACTTTTCTTACTATACCGGTAGATTTCATGTAGTTCCCTCCGTTTCGGAAATACTATATCCCACAAAATACACCATCAATTATACCAAAATTGGACAGCCTGTCAACAAAAATTTTTAGTATTCATAAAAAATAAACAATTTTACGAAAAACTCAGACGATATAAACATATGTTTGCACTCGAACAAATACAATGTAACAACAAGTGTTCAGAAACGTGAGGAATTTAACATGCTAATGGGCCTCGTATGGACGGCGATGATAGTAGTTTCCATTCTCTTCGGCTGCTTTAACGGGTCGGTGGGGCAGGTGCAGCAGGCCGCGCTGGACGGCGCGTATGCCGCACTTGAGCTATGCTTCGGCATAGGCGGCGCTGTATGCCTGTGGTGCGCGGTGATGGAACTTATGCGTGCATCCGGTCTTGCAGATGCGCTGTCATGCGCGTTAAGGCCGGTGCTTGGCAGACTATTCCCGGAAAGCGCAAAGCACGAAAGCATCATGCAGCCGCTGTCGGCTAACGTCAGTGCGAACCTCCTCGGTCTCGGCAACGCCGCAACGCCGATGGGTATTTGCGCGGCGCAGGAGATGGCGCGGCTCGGTGAGCCCGGAGTTGCGTCAAACGAATTGTGCAGGCTCGTTGTGCTGAACACCGCGTCTATTCAGCTCCTGCCGACGACGGTTGCCGCCATACGCGCCGCCGAGGGAGCCGAGGCACCGTTTGACATTCTGCCTGCGGTGTGGATAAGCTCGGCCGTGTCCGTCGCAGTTGGGCTTCTGGCCGCACGGGCAATGGAGAAAAGCGCGTGAGCGTGCTCCTCGATCTTGCCGTGCCGCTCATCCTCGCATTCGTCGGCATACATGCGATCGTATCCGGTACTGACATTTTCCCGGCGCTCTGCCGGGGTGCGGCGCAGGGCCTTGTGACACTCAAAGACATGTTGCCGACGCTCATCGTCCTGTTTCCGGCGGTGTATATGCTGCGTGCGTCCGGCGCACTGGATGCGCTTGCGGCATTGCTTGAGCCTGTTATGTCGTATATCGGAGTTCCGTCCGAAACAGTGCCGCTGGCGTTTTTACGGCCTGTGAGCGGGGGCGCTGCTACCGCCGTTGCGGCGGATATCATCAAAAGCTCCGGGGCGGACTCGCTCGCGGGGCGCACCGCGGCCGTCATGATAGGCTCAAGTGAGACGACGTTTTACGTTATTGCCGTCTATTTCGGTGCGGCGAAGATAAAAAACACGCGACACGCCATACCCGCAGCGCTGCTGGCGGATCTCGCGGTGTTCCTGCTCTCCGCGTGGGTCTGCCGCCTGTTCTGGGGATAATACGGGAAAGACCGGGAAATAATAGCATCACTTAGGAGAGTGATGCTATGCAGGGTAAAGTCGAGCTGTGCGGCGTGAATACATCAAAGCTGCCGCTTCTGAAAAACGCGGAAATGCGTGAGCTCATCGCTGCCGCGCAATCGGGCGACAGTGCAGCGCGAGACAAGCTCATAAACGGCAATCTGCGCCTTGTGCTGTCCGTCATACAAAAATTTTCCGGGCGCGGTGAGAGTATGGACGACCTGTTCCAGGTCGGCTGCATTGGACTTATTAAGGCTATAGACTGCTTTGACCTTAGTCAGAATGTGCAGTTTTCGACCTACGGCGTTCCCATGATATCCGGTGAGCTGCGTCGATTTCTGCGCGATCACAGCGCAGTGCGTGTATCGCGTTCGATGCGCGATACGGCTTACCGCGTTTTGCAGGTGAAAGAGCGGCTCACCGCCGAGCTCGGGCGCGAGCCGGATGTCGACGTAATTGCAAAGGAGCTCGGGATAAAGCGTTCGGAGGTCGTGTTTGCGCTCGACTCGATATGCGAGCCCGTGTCGCTGTACGAGCCCGTGTACAGCGACAGCGGCGAGAGCGTCTGCGTCATGGATCAGATCGGCGACACGAAAAACACCGATGAGCACTGGCTCGAGCAGATCGCTCTCGATGAGGCTGTCTCACGTCTGTCCGAGCGTGAAAAACGAATCCTTTCGCTGCGCTTTTACATGGGCAAGACCCAGACTGAGGTTGCGCGCGAGATCGGAATAAGCCAGGCTCAGGTCTCGCGCCTTGAAAAAAACGCGATAGGGAGGATAAAAAAAGAGCTGGGATCTTGAATTCATAAAAATTTTAAATTTATTTGATAAAAAATTCGCAAATACCTCTTTACAAATGTTTCGCTGTGTGTTATTATCACATCGTCAGATAAATAACGAAACATTATTCGTTTGATTCTTCTTTCCATCTCTCTTTTCTTTGCTTGTTACAGGTATTGCGGAGCTCCTCAATCCGCAGTACGCCGCAACAAAACCAAAAAAAACCGCTGCCGTTCTCCTGTTGGGCAGCGGTTTTTTTGTGGCGCATTGACGCAGCCGCGGATACGGTAATTGCGTCAGCCCGGTATCGAAGCATTGGTATAAACCATAACGTTTCGCACCCGGCGAGTGCAATGAAAACTATGTACCGTACCTGCGAGAAACGACAACCTACTGGTTTTGTTAGCAGCCTCAATACCGTGCTACCGCAATTACAGTATAGGTACAGCCTAAATGCGCCTCTGAAAAAGAGAGTGCGGATCAAAAATCTGCACTCTCTTTTCTTTATTTGCCTTCAAGGTACATGTTTTCGGCTTTATTAAGTGCGGCCTGAAGTACTTCGGATACCTGCGCTGTGTCTGCATTTTGCTCAATGAGCTCCAAGGCTGTGTCAACAGCGCCGCACAAAACGGCATACATTTTTTCATACTCAATCATAATTTCATCTCGTTTAGGCTATGCATAGCCCAATAGTAGCACGCATAGCCTAAAATGCCTACTCAATTTGGATATCCTAATACAAAAAGTGTATTACGGAGGCCAAATATGCAGACGATCGACGCGGTCAAAACGAGAATACTCCGTCTTTGCGACGAACGGAACATGAGCATCAACAAGCTTGCAACGGTGTGTGCGCTGCCGCCGTCGAGCATTAAGAATATACTCTACGGCAAGAGCTGCAACCCAAAGCTTTTGACGATAAAAATGATCTGTGACGGACTGGATATAACGCTGGCCGAGTTTTTCTCAACACCGGAGTTCGACAGCCTTGAGCAGGAGATACGTTGATTTTTAGAGGCAAATTTTTAGAGACGCATTAAGATTGTACCGATACATTTATTGCGGAAGCCCGGTGTCGCGATTGCCGGCAAAACCGGTTTTGCATCGTCCTGCGGTGTAGCGGTTTTGGTCGGAACTCAAATCATATTTGCAGGGGCGGGCACTGCCCGCACGTTTTTTACGGTTTTCTCTGCGGATTCCGGTCGGGCAACCGTAATGTATATATAAGTACAGCCTTAATTTGCTACAAAAAAAGAGAGTGCAGACCCAAACTCTGTACTCTTTTTTTATTTCAAATGAACGCTTTGAACATCTTGTGGCAGCGGTCGCAGGAATAGGTGCCTATATCGCCGCTGACGCAGACAAGGTGCCCTATATATCCGCAGTGCGGACAAGTCACGGTTTTGTTCATTGCTGCATCCCCCTTACTTGTGCTTTTGCCAGTACTGGTATATCGGGCAGCTTTCCTTATTATCGCGCTTACAGTAGTCGCAATAATGATCGTAGCTCACCTTGGCATCCGTGAGCATGCAATAATCGTCGCCCCATCTTTCCGCAGAATAGTCACATTTCATGACGGCGCTCCTTATCCCATGCGGCGCATTGTTGCGCCGCACTGCGGACATTTGCAGGTGTCGCCGAGCACGCGAACACGCATTGCGTAGCCGCAGGTGTTGCATTTGAACATATCGCTCACATAGAGTATTGCTTTTGACACTATCCTTATTAACATTGTCTTTTCTCCCTTCGTGTTTAACATTTATGTTTGCAGCCGCAGAGCGGCAAGCGTTTAAAATTGCCTGGTAGGAATGCGATTGAGATAAACGGTGGAATTATTGTAATTAGGGATAACGCTGTAGTCGATACTGCTATATCTCTCCTTTATCATCACTTTCAGTGCGTGACTAAACTCCTTTTGAGGATTGATGTACAAGGGTAACACCTCATCATACTTTTCGTTCCGTGGAGGGTCAATGCGCTCAGAACTACATATAGATGGCAAACCGTGTGCGCGATAGCTATAATTAACAGAACTATCATCTGCAAAAAATGCTGTGATACCTTCTAAATCTATTTTCACTTTAAACGGAGGTTCCGATTTGCCGACAAGAATATAGTCGGCAATCTCTCGCGTAGCGCTGCTGTTATAAAATTTTTGGCGAAGCTCTTTGCACTCGAGTTCCATTTTGCGTTCGTAATCGGCTACTTGCTTTTTATTTGCGTCGATTTTTTCCTGTTTTTCCCCTTCAGAGTATATTTGATATACAACATAAACAATGATTGCGCAAACAATAATGAATATAATCACAATTAACCGGCCTCCTATTTCACCTAAATTCACATAACAGGAACTATTCTGCCACTTATTATGCCATTGTTCTTCCTTTTTGTCAACTAATATAGGAAGCATAATTCCTATATAAACTAATGCGGAGGAAGAAGAATGCTGATATTTGATTTTCATGCGATCGGGGAGAAGCTTTACGCGGTGCGGAAAAGGTCGGGGCTGACTCAGGCGGAGGTCGCAGAGCTCGCGGGTCTGTCCGACCGCACATATGCCGATATCGAGCGCGGCAGCGTGAACATGCGAATCGAGACGGTGCTCAAAATATGTCGCGCGCTGGGTATCACGCCGGACGCGCTGCTAACCGAAGAAAACAGCTCGCTTACCGAGCTGCGCGGCGACGTCATGCAGCGTCTTGACGGCCGCTCGCTGCACGAGCAGGAGACGGCGCTGAGGATTCTTTCCGTTTATCTCGATTCGCTGAAATGAATATAAGAAACAGCCGACCAAAAGGTCGGCTGTTTCTTTGCTTCTTATTATTTCTTATTCGTCAGCTCAAGCAGATTGTATCGCTCGATGCCGGAGCGGGAGACGCCGAGGTGGCGGCGTATCGCGGCGGCGGCCATGTCGCGGTCCCCAAACTTGAGGATATCGCAGATGAACACATGGTCGGTATCGATCGTGTCGTAAAAGCCTTCGGGGCGCGAAAACAGCAGATAGCTGCGGCAGCGGAACAGGCGATATTTCATCTGATCGTAGATATCGGTTATGAGGCTGTTGCCGGATGCCTTGACTACGGAGAAGTGGAAGTTTATCTCCTGCTCAAGGAGCTTTGCAAAAACAAAGTCCTTTCCCTTGTGAAAGGCCTCGTCATAGGTCGCCTGAAGCTTGTGCGCCATGTCGTACAGCTCGTCGAGCTGCTGCTTTGTGATGTTCAGTGCAGCCTCGCCGGCGGCATGGGTCTCTATCATCTCGGTGAAATCGCAGATCTCGTCATACGCCTTTTTATCAAATTCCGCGACGTAGTAGCGGCTATTTTGGATCTTAATATAGTTATTCGCCGCGAGCTTTTCAAGCGCAGCCTTGACAGGGGAGCGGCTTATTCCGAGCTCCTGTGCGATGCTGCTTTCGCTTATGCGGCTTCCGGGCATGACCGCGAAGCTGATGATATCCTGCAAAACAAGCTCGTGCACGATATCGTTGAGCGGCATGAACGGATTTTCGTTGCGTATCTTCTCGAACTGCTTGACGTCCATAATATCATCTCCTGTTCAGCTCATTATAATATTAAAGGATATCATAAACGCCCGACGGATGCAAATTAAAATGCGCTAAAAATAAAGTTTTTGCACATGAATAGCATCTGAAACACGAAAAATACACCCCAAAAAGCACTGAACCGATGGCGAAAACAAGCAGAGCATCAAATCAGCGGAAAAATCTCCTATGCGTAAGCTCCAGCGCGGGCAGCAGCTTATCGGGTGAAACGCGTATCGAGCAGCCGCCGTCAAACAGCTCGGTGGATGTAACTATAACATCGCTGTGCGCAAGAACGCCCACCGCCTCAGCGAGAGTATTAGCGCCGGCATCACGTCCGATGATGCTCACGGTGCTCAGCGCCTTATCGCGTGTCACGCCGCACAGTCCGGGACGATCGTGGAAAGCCCCCATGACCGTGCCCTCGTGCCTGGTGAAGCTCGACAGCAGATGGACCCTCACGCCGCTGCGCATTGCGGCCTCGACGCTGCGCGAGTGCAGCACCTGCGAGCCGTGCAGCGCAAGGGCGAGCATATCGCTGTAGTCGATATGCTCCAGGCGCATTGCACCGGTCACGAGCCGGGGGTCTGCCGTATATATCCCGTCGACATCTGAGTAGATCTCGCAGCGATCAGCGCCCAGCGCTGCCGCGAGTTCGACTGCGGTCGTGTCCGAACCGCCGCGGCCGAGCGTTGTTGTGTCGCCATTTTCCTGAACGCCCTGAAAGCCCGCGACAATAACGAGGCGCCCGGCACCGAGCTCAAGCAATATGCGCCCGGTGTCAATATCCAGTATGCGCGCGCTGCCGTGTACGTTGTCGGTGCGTATCCCTGCCTGAACGCCGCTGAGCGATACGCTGTTGTGTCCCATGGCTTCAAGCTGCATTGCCATCATTGCTGCCGAGCCGGTCTCTCCGGTGGATAAAAGCGCATCGAGCTCGCGTGCCTTGGGGCAATCGATTATACGCTTTGCGTCGCTGAGAAGCTCATCTGTCGTATCTCCGCGCGCGGAAACTACAACGACCACGTCGTTCCCGGCCATTGCACGGTCGGATATTATAGCGGCGGCGCGCCTGAGCCTTTCAGCCCCGGCAAGCGAGCTGCCGCCGAATTTTTGAACAATAAGCATTTCATCACCATCCTACCTTCGATTGACAAAACCGTATGTGCTCTTGTCACTCGAAGGTATAATAAAAAAGAAGTAGGGGATACCCCTACTTCATAGTATTCAGATGTGCCTCAGCCTGCCATAAGCTCGATGCTGACAACGCCGGGGACGGTGCTCAGGCGCGCCATGAGCTCATCGCTGCTGATGACCAAATTTTCCGGCGCTATGGATATCGTAACGAGCGCAACGCCGTTTGCCGGTATCGACTGATTGATCGTCAGTATATTTGCGCCCGATTCGGTAAAGATAGACAATACCGAGGCGAGCTTGCCCGGTTTGTCGTGCAGCTTTATGTGGAAGGTCATGATGGCATCGCGTTTCATATCTCGAAACGGCGTTATGCAGTCCTTATATTTATAAAACGCGCTGCGGCTGAGGTCTACGCGTTCGACAGCCTCGGCGACCGTGCGGGCCTCGCCGGTCTCGAGAAGCGATTTCGCCTCCGTCACCTTGACGAAGACTTCCGGGAGAGCCGTCGCCTCGACGAGAAAGTATTTGGGTTTTGCGTTTGCCATTTTTGAGCCTCCTGTCTGCAACACGATGACATTTGTTTTTGTATTACGGATTTTATCACATCGTGGCCGCAATAGCAAGGGGTCGCCGAAGAAAAAACGGAGGAGATAAAATGCTGCTTGGCGTATTGTTCAGCATCGTTGCCGGCATGGCAATGAGCGTGCAGGGCGTTATGAATACACGTCTGGGCGAGGGGATAGGCAACATGGAAGCGAATGCTTTTGTGCAGGGTACGGCCTTTGTGCTGGCGCTTATTGCACTCATATTCTGGCGGCAGGGCAGCTTCACGGAGCTCGGCAGCGTAAATAAGCTGTACTGGCTCGGAGGTGTACTCGGAATAGTCATAACGCTCACGGTCATGCTCGGCATAAAAAGCCTCGGAACGACCGTTGCAATATCGATAATACTCATCTCGCAGCTTCTCGTCGCCGCGCTCATCGATGCCTTCGGAATTATGGGCAGCGAGAAGATGGCTTTCGGTTGGAATAAGTACGTTGGACTCGCCGTCATGTGCGGCGGAATGCTGCTTTTTAAATATAATTAACAAAAATAACAACATTAATGAGAAATTTATGAAAAATAATTGATCTTTTCCACAAAAACCTACTTGAAATTTAGATACAGTGTGGTAGAATAAGTAGCGCTGAACAAAGAGTAAAGGACTGATGTGGATATGCTGTCTATAGCAAAAGTAACGACACGGCAGGCTCACGCCGCCGGTATACAGGATAGCCATCACTTCATGTCTCTTTACAGAGCGTATCTGCGCGGTGCTTCCGAGGCCGTCGGCGCTTATCAGGAAAATGAGCATGACCACAGCTTCAAGATGGCGGTGGCAGCTATGATTTTCGCTCTTTTGAGCTGGTTTATCACAATATATTTCGTCTTTAAGTGAATTTTTAGCCCTGCGCAATGCGCAGGGTGTTTTTGCGCCCAATGTTTCGACAAAATATTACATAGTTGGGATAAAAACTACGAAAACCATCCGTGTTCGAGGCGGTTTCGTCGAATTATGTCAACAAATATTTCAATTGCTCGACACAATTCGTGTGCCAAAACGTTTCGGATATGGTAAGTTTATACCACAAAAGCGGCTGTTTTGCCTCAAAAGGTAAGGACAGCGCTGTTCATGCAATTTACTGGAGGAGAATAGTTATGGAAACCAAAACACGAGTTCTGATTGCAGACATCGACGAGGACTTTCGGCGTCTGCTGACCGACGTCCTATCGCAGGAGGACGATATGGAATGTGTCGGCGGCACAGACAACGGAGTCGATGCGCTCTCGCTTGCTGCCGAGCAGCAGCCGGATGTCCTGGTCATGGATCTGGTGCTGCTGAAGCTCGACGGTATCGAGGTGCTGCGGCATCTGCCCGAGGCAAGCCCCGGAACCAAAGCAATCGTCGTCACGCATTTGTACCGCAGTGAAATAGTGCGCCAGTGCTCAGCGCTGGGTGCGGCCTACTTTGTTCCGGAACCCTGCGATGTCAGCCTGTTGCTCGACCGCATACGCCAGATTAGTGCGTTCCCGTCTCAGGAGGAGATGCTCACGCCATCTCGCGCGAATGACGCAAATCTTGAAGCGGCAGTCACCGAGATCATCCACGAGATAGGTGTTCCCGCGCACATCAAGGGCTATCAGTATCTGCGCGAGGCGATAATACTTACGATAAACGACATGGATATCATAAATGCCGTGACGAAGGTGCTGTACCCCGAAGTAGCCAAAAAATTCGGCACGACACCGTCGCGCGTTGAGCGGGCTATTCGCCATGCTATCGAAGTCGCATGGGATCGCGGTGATATTGAGGTTTTACAGAAGTTCTTCGGCTATACTGTGTCAAACATCAAAGGCAAGCCGACGAATTCAGAATTCATCGCAATGATCGCCGACTGCCTTTCCCTGCGTCAAAAGCAGGGTGTAATGCGCTGAAAACGCTGACGGCTCAAGGCTTTGCGGGGTGGAGGAATATGGCGCGGAGGCGACGAATAAGCTGAACGCGCTATGAATTTTCTCGCCGCATAGCAACCTATCATTCAGCTCATAGCAACGAACACTCCCTGTCAGTTGGGTATCCTAAACCAACCGACGGGGAGTGTTTTTATGAGTAATTTCAGTTTGGATTATTGCATTGATGAGTTTATGATCTACTGCCGCAGCCGTGACCTTCGGCGGCGAACGCTGGACAGCTATGAGCATACCCTGCGACTATTCGAGCGATGGTGTGAGGTGGAACTGAAGATAGATCGCATCCATGATGTGAGCGAGCAGGTTATACGTCGCTATATCACCAATCTTCAGGAGCGCTGCAAATACACGTTTTATGCCGACGAGTGGGACTTAAAGATACCATTTCTCCGCACTGTTTGCGTAATAATTTTGCAAAGCGCTGTCTGATGAACGGAATGGATATCTACACGCTGAGCCGCTTGTTGGGGCATTCAAGCGTAACGGTGACTGAACAGGCGTATCTCGACCTTACAGAAGAGGATATAGGTCGCCGTTATCAGGACTTTAGCCCCTATGCGGCTATACGGTAACATATTTATAAATCAGAATCTCCGGCTCAACTGGAGGTTCTGCGCTTGTGAGCGGTTTCATCCATGATGTACGTTGACTTTATGTCTGGACGGCATTATACTATGGCCGGTTGCAGAAAGGACAGTGATCAAAATGTCAACTATACCGAGGATACCCCGCGAGGAAGCGGTCGAGGAGATATTTTCAAAGATACTGAGATCGCCGGGCGCGTGCGCAAGGCTGAGCGAGGTCTTTTACGATCATCTTGACGTTGACGACCTTGTACCGGATTCTGATCCTGAGCATTTCGTAAGGGTGCTTTTTTCGGCGTATGAAAATCAGGACATAAGCGCGCTGCTGCTCGAAATATGCCAGAGAAGCATGTTCGATCTCCTGCGCGAGGCGTATCTGATACCCAAGCGCTTCCACGGTAAGGCGGGGATGAATCCGCGCCTTTTGACAAAGCCGGACGGCACGCTGTCCGACATGCCGCTCAAGCCCGGCGAGAAGGAAGTCGCGCGAAAGGACATGCAGAAGCTTCAGGAATTGCGCGAGAGGCACAGCTGCCCGCCCGTTTCAAACCTCTATCTTGCCGACGGCTACGACATAGTGCGCTCGTACACAAAGGAGCTGCTGATCGAGGAAAAGCTGAGCAATTGCCGCCGCGGCATACTGGCGCTCTACGCGCTGCCCGACACGGCGAGCATCGGCATGAGCGAGGCCGAGGCCTACGCTATCATATGGGAAGCCTTCTGCGAGATACAGCGGATAGCGCCGTCGGCGATAGTGTACTACGGCCAGGACACCGGCAGCCGAGCGGACGGCAATTTCGACGAGCTCGGCATCCTGCTGCCCATGCGCGAGTTTGAAAAGCAGATGCTAAATCAGATAGAGAAGATCGACGGGATAGTTCTCTCCTGCCGGGAAAGAATGTCGAGCCGCCCAACAAAGGACGCGGAAAAATGAGAAGCTCAAAACAGATGTCGGAATCGATCCGCATCGGTGCCATACTTGCCGTTTCGGGTGGCTTTATGGATGCGTATTCATACATCCAGCGCGATCAGGTGTTCGCAAACGCGCAGACGGGCAATATACTGCTGTTCGGAGTAAAGCTTTCGGAGGGCAACTTTGCAGGAGCGCTTCATTATTTTCTGCCGGTGCTTGCATTTGTTCTGGGTATTGCTGTAGCTGAGTGCGTGCATATGCGCCAAAGGCATTTCCTCCACTGGCGGCAGATATCCGTGGTTACGGAAGCGGTAATACTTGCAGCCGTGGCGTTTATCCCACTGACGCTCAATCTGCCTGCCAACGCGCTGATATCCTTTGCCTGCGGTATACAGGTCGAAAGCTTCCGAAAAATACGGGGCAACAGCATAGCCACAACGATGTGCATAGGCAATATACGCAGCGGTACGCAGAACCTGTGTCAGTTTTTCCACGACAGGGACAGGGAACACCTGCTGAGCGCAGCACTGTACTATGGGATCATTGCCTGCTTCGTGCTGGGTGCTGTGATAGGAAACATGGTAATCGGGATATGGCACGAAAAATCGATACTGTGCTGCTCGGCGCTGCTGCTGATCTCCTTTGTCATCATGTTCATTGACGGCGAGCGGGAGCGGCTGTGAATGCGGAAAAATCAATATGAAAAAGCCGCCGGATGAGACCATCCGGCGGTTCTAATTTACGTGCAATATCGGAACACCCGGTCTGTGAGTATCCTTGCGAATATAAGTCCCATCGGGAGCGCGAGGATGATGAGCATCGCCGAGGCAAACCATGTCGCCGAAACGGAAAGCGACATGATGCCGAGATTATATACTGCGCGGTAGATGTAAAGACCGGGTACCATTATTACGATAGACGGTACGGTTATGGCTATCCTCGGATAGCCCATTTTGCCCTTTATCATGGATGCGAGTATTCCGGCGGTCAGCGCGCCGAGAAAAGCCGCGAGCGCAGGCTGCAAAGCGGCCAGGTCGACCAGCTCAAGGCGCAGAGTGTTTGCCACAGCGCCGATAGCGGCGGCGATAGCCGCAAGCTTTGTCGGACTGTTGAACATTATTGAGAATCCGAAAACGCCGCAGAAGCTGGCCAGCAGCCGCAAAATAAGCAGCAGCGTCGGCGAAATGGACAGCGGCAGAAAATTCACGGGCTCAAGACTTAAAATCAGCGCCATGACCCAAGCCGTTAGCGTTGCAACGCCTATAACTATGACCGCATATGACAAACGCTCAAGACCCGAACGCAGGTCGAGCTTTGCAAGGTCAATGCCGCTTGTTATGAACGGGAAGCCCGGGATAATAAACAGCATTGCACACAAATACCCGGCTTCATGCTGCGCCGGTACGGAAAGCAGCAGCTCACCGAGCTTGAGTGCACCGGTGTATACAAGGCATGCCGCCGCTACCGACACAACGATGCCGAGAAACAGCGTGAAGCGACGCCGTGTGAGCTCGCAGCGCAAAAAGTTGCCGATACCGGCACCGAGAAACGCGCAGACCATTTCCGTTACACCGCCGCCGAGCAAAAAAGTAAACGCACCGCATGCCAAAGCGGCCGCAAGCCCCTGTGCCGCCGGGGAGTAGAGTCCATGCAGCTTTTCTATGGCATCGAGCTCGGAGTGTATCTTCTCGCCGGACATGTGCAGATACTTTTCGGAAAACTCGCCGACGAAGTTTTCAAGTCTGTTGAGCTTTGCCGTGTTGACACCTGTGTTATGAAGGCACAGCGACTGGGAAAAGCAATGCTCGCCGTCAAAGCAGGAATAGTCTATCGACAAAAGTCCGATGTTTGCCGTGCAGGTGATGCCGAGCTGCGAGGCGATCACGTTCATGGAGTTCCGCACGCGCCACGCGCCGGTTCCGCAAGATAACAGCAGCAGTCCCGTTCGGCCTATGACCGAGGCCTTTTCGGTGAGGCTCGCGTCTGTGATCGGCGTTTCGCCGAATTGACTGGCGTAATCGTGCCAGTATATTTCCATATGATTAGGAGTGCCCTGCGCCTGCATGACAGATACCTTCCTTCGGGTAATTTACACCTTAAATTATTATAGTTTTGCCGCGAAAAAAGTCAAGTCCGACGGATCGAGTCGTTTGTTCCCGAAACATACAGTTCAGAAAAATCTATTCCTTGCTGCGAGTGTTCACAAGTGCGAGCGCAAGCCAGAACAGCGGAGCGGAGACGCAGCTCGATATGCCGAAAAAAGCCTGTATTACATAAAACAGTGCTGCCGCACCACCTATGGAGCGCGCGGTATCCTGCGGATTCCTTATCCACTTTGCGGCACTGACTGTGAGCAGACCGATATAGGCCGCAAGCGCGAAAACGCCCTGATTGCCCCATATGTTCAGATACTCGTTATGTGCAGCGTCGATGCTTGTGCTGACGGTTTTTCCGATGACTTCGTTATAGCGTGAAAAGCCATCAAGTCCACGGAAGGCAAGCGTATCCGGGCCGCCGCCGAAAAACGGCTTTTCGAGGATGCTCTGCCATACCTGCTTCCATATGAATATTCGTCCCGAACCGGCCTTATCGGATACATTTCCGTGCAGCAAATCGTGTGCCTGCGACAGAGGTTCGCTGCCAAGGTTGGGAGCAAAATATACAAAAGCAATGCCGACGATCATGGCCGAAACAATAATGCAAAGCAGAATAACTCGAAGCTTATTCCGGCTTATCCTCATGTTGTCAAGCTTTGTACCGAAAACAATGCCGGCCGTAATGAGCGCAAATCCTGCGCACAGCAGAATGATCCAAACAGCGCCTGCATTTGCGCTGAGTTTTCCCTCGCCGATAATGAGAAGCTTTCCGAGGGCGAAAGCAACCGCCGCCGCACCATAGGTAAACAGTGCGCGCCTGAGCTCTGTGCCGCAGAAAACAAGCGAAGGCAGCATCAGTGCAAGTCCCGCGAACAGTGCGACCACGGCTGCCGAGACATTTAGCTCGGCAATGGAAAACACCGTGAATGCGAACGGAATAAAGAACAGCCCCGTGTGTTTACTGCCGCATTTAATAAGTATAGCCGCAGATGCCCCCGCCGCGAGCGAGAGGATAGCGGCGCTGATGTCGGCATTTCCCGCAGTGCTCCAGAACTGGCCGGAATAGTAAACTCCGCCATCGTAGAAGTTATACCCCGCAGGGAAGAGCCCGAGTGGATTGAGGCCAAACAGCTGCAAAAGCCCTATCGTGCAGAAGACGCACATGACAATGCCGAAAACGGCGGCGAGCCATTTTTTCGGAAGAAGGCGGCGCGCGAGGATCACGCAGCAGAAGGCATATAGTGAAATCGTGAATACGCCGTCGCATCGTTCATTGCCCCAGAACGTGCCGTCAAATTCCGACAGCAGTGCGGATACGACCGTGAACAGAATATATGCCGCGGCAAAAGCCTCAAATGCGTTTATCCGCATTGCCGGAGCTCTGTTTTTCGCGTTCACAAGGCGCATTTCAAGCCGAAGCAGGTACTCGGACGCGACAAAAGCCGAGGCAAGCACCGCGAAGAACAGAAATTTAAAATCCTTGAATACGGTGTAGCCCCTAAGAGGGAACGCCAGAATGTATGCCGACAGCAGTATTGCCGTGTACACGAGTGACGGCATGCGCCATATTTCTGTTTTGTTTTTTATCTTTTTCCCGTTCATGTGTGTTTCCTGCCGATTATTTTATTAACGACATAATATCAAACAATAATAACCATTGCAAGACAAAGCAGGTTTCGGAGCTGAATTATGAATAATTAATAAACATTAACAAATTATTAACGGTTATTCCGCTTCTTGATATGGATATTAACGGGCATTGACACTAAAATGACAAGCGACAGGGCGCGACGGCATTTGACGCCGTCCGCCAAAATAATCAGCAAAAGGGAGGAAACATTGTGGTAACATTTATAATCGGTCTTGTAGTCCTTTTCGGAGGAGCTGCGCTTTACGGCAAGCTCTGCGAAAAGGTCTTTGGACCTGACGACCGTAAGACTCCGGCTTACACGAAAAACGACGGCGTCGACTACGTTCCCATGAAGGGCTGGAAGAACAGCCTCATCAACCTTCTGAACATCGCCGGTACGGGTCCCATCCTCGGACCTATACAGGGTATCCTGTTCGGACCCATCGCATTCATCACCATCCCCATCGGCAACGTCATCGGCGGTGCGATGCACGACTATTTCTCCGGCATGATCTGCCTGCGTGACGGCGGCAGTCAGATGCCCGACATGGTCAAAAAGTACACTAACAAGGGCGTTTTCACGGTTTACAACATCTTTGTCTGCCTGCTCCTGCTGCTTGTCGGCGCTGTGTTTATCTACACCCCGGGCGACATTGCCGCAACTCAGGTCTTCAATTTCTCCGGCGCAGCCGACGCGACCTCGACATGGGTCATCTACGGCGTTATCTTCCTGTACTACCTTGTTGCGACCGTATTCCCCATCGACAAGATCATCGGCCGCATTTACCCGATCTTCGGCGGGATCCTGCTGTTCTCGGCTATCGGCGTTTTCATCGGCCTGTTCGTCAAGGGCTACCCGCTCCTCGAGGTTTGGGACAATGTTTGGAGCTACAATGGCGTGTTCAACTACAGCGAGTACTTTGCGGGCGGACACTTCTTCCCGATATTCTTCGTGACCGTCGCCTGCGGCATACTCTCCGGCTTCCACTCCACTCAGACCGCTATCATCTCCCGCACCATGAAGAGCGAGCGCCAGGGCCGCAATACCTTCTACAACATGATGATCCTCGAGGGCTTCATCGCAATGGTATGGGCAGCAGGCGCAATGGGCGTTTACAACCTCGGTCTTCAGGCGGCTGACGCATCACTTGCAACTCAGACTGTTGGCATCGTCTGCAAGGACATCCTCGGCAACGTCGGCGGCATCATCGCTCTGCTGGGCGTTATCGTTCTGCCCATCACCTCCGGCGATACCGCGCTGCGTGCACTGCGTATGTCTGTTGCTGATTCGCTGCATATAAAGCAGGACACGAACGGAAAGCGTCTTGCCCTGTCGGCGATCATCTTCGCGCTCGTTGCGGCGATCCTCGTTTGGGCAAAGTCCAGTCCTGAAGGCTTCAAGATCCTGTGGCGTTACTTCGCATGGGCAAATCAGACCCTCGCACTGTTTGCATTCGTCTGCATCGCTGTGTGGATGTTTGAAAACGGAAAGGCCAAGTGGGCATGGATGCCTCTTATTCCCGGCGCGTTCTACGCCTTTGTCACCATCACCTACATAATGAACGCCCAGGTTGGCTTCAATATGTCCTGGACGGCAGCCTACATCGTCGGTACTGTCTGTGCAGTCGTTTACCTTGTCGGCATAATTATGTACGGTAAAAAGCGCGCCGCGAAAATTAAACTCGCGTAAGAATTTAAATTACCCACAAAATACGAAAAGACAGCCTTCCGCTACTCCTGATAGGGGTACCTTGAAGCGTGTCCTCGGATTAGGCAGGCAGTGCAATTGTACTGTCTGCC
>CAKUAS010000016.1 GCA_934636655.1 uncultured Oscillospiraceae bacterium | reverse complement strand
ACGACCTGCCACTGCTTGAAGGTATAGCCTGCGTCGGCCTTTGCCGTCAGGGTTATTTCCGTTCCGGCGGCTGCCGTTGCAGGAGACGCGGAAGCCGTACCGCTGCCGTCGATGCTGACGGTGACGGTGTACTCGGTCGTTGCAGAGCCCTTGACGAACTTCGTCTCGCCGCAGCCGACGCGCCGGCAGGTGTAGAGAATGCCGTCGCTCTTGCCCTGCGTTGCGGGTTTGCCGTCGTCCCAGTTATGGCCGCTCTTTTCGAAGACATGACCGTAGCGGAAGATCTGTCCGCAGTCGCCCGTGCACTTATAGTCGCCGCTGTAGCCAGCGGCGGTGCAGGTAGGCTTCGCCGCATTGATCAGCGTGTAGTTGCCGGCAATTTCGTGGAGGGACGGGGTAGACGTGCCCTTCTGCGCGATCTTATTGCACTCTGTGCAGTACTGGTTGCCGGAATAGCCCTTCTCGGTGCAGGTCGCCTTTTTTACATCGCGCACTTCAAAGGGGCCGCTATGCTTAAAGTCGCCCGATTCGCCCTTTACGGTGCCGCCGCAGTCCGTGCAGCGGTAGTCGCCCTCATAGGCGCGGTGCCGGCAGTCGCCCGATCTGGCGTTATAGCGTTTGCCGCCCATGCTCGCGTCCGTGGTGGCCGAGAGGTTCGTGCCGTAGTAGTACAGCTTCTCCAGCGTGCCGGTATGGCCGGCGTTTGCAGGCGGGTAGATATCCGAACCGGGCTTGATGACTTTGCCGCAGTCGGCGCAGGCGGTGTCGCCGGTGTAGCCCTTACGGTCGCAGACCTGCGGCTTCGCATTGAGCAGCGTGGTGCCGCCGCTGTGTGTACATCCGGAGTAGACCGGCTCGAAGAAGAATCTGCCGCCGCCGGGGGCGCCCATGGCGCTGAACTCCGGGATCGTGCAGCCCCACTCGAGAGCCGAGCCGTTGGTCACCAGCTTGAACAGGGTCTTCGCCTGGCTGGTATTCCATTTTTTATGAACCGATGCCATGCTGTCAGACGTGTTGTATTCGCGGAGATACTCCACCTTCCAGCCGATGGCTTTCTGACCGTTTCTCTCCTCGGGATAAAGCTTGATCTTGTCACCGGGCTTGACGATCATACGGGTTGCCCGGCCGTTTTTCACCGTCACAAGGGCGGTGTCCTTTGTCCAATTATCGGCTCCTCCGTCATCATCCTTGTCGATTTTCGTCTTTGTGTACTCGCAGATGCTGCATTCGGCCTCCATGCCGCCGTTGCCGCCCGTGGTGTCAGGACACAGAACCACATTCCAGCGGCCCCAGCTATGGGGAACCATGATGAACTCCTCGCAGCCGGGAACCTTGCACTTTTCGGGGTGGGCATAGCCGGACTCAAGGATGAGCTCATGCACCGTTTTGGTCGAGCCGCCGATGTTGAAGGTATAGTGATAGATATCCTCGAAGCCGGTGCAGTCCCAGTTCCAGCCGTAATCGTGGACGTGACTCTTCACGAAAAGGGGATAGTCGCAGGCGATGCAGTAAAGCACGTCGATCTTGCCGCCGCCCACCGCGTCATAGCTTCTGTCATACTTAAACTTATGCGGGAAGATGCGATCCTTGGAGCCGGCGGTCATATAGTGCGCTTCGTAATAGCCTGCTTCAAATAGGCAGGGAACCTTGTGTCCCTCGCTTTTGCGAACGCTGCCTACGATACCGTCATGGGTAACCCCATTCTTATCGACCCAAGTGACCTTGTATTCCGGCGTTGTCTCGCCGTCGTCGGTGTAAACGATCTCGCCTGCCTGCTTATAGCTGTAGGCATGGGCGGCAGTCAGCTTTGCCTCCGCCGTTTTCATGGTGTCCGAAGGGTCGCCCTTTCTGCCGATGACGCAGAAGTAGGAGTAGTCATCCATGCAGGCCTCGGCGGAAACCGACAATTTCAGCGTGGGGGTTTTCACGCCCACATAATACGATGTCTCCTTCATCTCGTAGTACTTATTCGTCGCATTATTCTTCAGATACCACTGATAGGTCAGCCCGTCGCCCTTCAGGCTCTTTGCCGAGACTGAGAAGGTGACCCAGTTATTTTCACTGTACAGCAGGCCGTTTTCCGGCTCTTCCTTATAATCGCCGCTGCCGTAGATAGAGGTCTTGCACTTGACGCTCCTGGGCTGGCGGGTGATGACGATGGAGCTGCCGCTGATGTAGCCGCAGACCTTGCACACGCCCTTGGCGTCAAACTCATGGTTGGCAGGATTCAGCTTTTGATCGTCGCAATAGCGGCAGGGGCGCCAGTGCTGCGTTCCGTCGGCTGACCAGCTGGCGGAAGCGATGTGCGTATGCCCGGCGCCGCCGTGCTCTGCTTTCAGATGGTCTTCAAAATCAGAGTCGCTGAAGCACCGGTCGTCGCAATCGCAGCCCATCGCTCTCATAGCATCAATGCAGCAGTCCTTGCAGCGCTGATCGCAGCCGTCCTCGCAGCGATCGCTGTCGCAGAAGCACAGGCCGCAGTCCTCACAGAAATGATCCGCATAGTCCGTGTCCATTGCGCACATCCCCGTGGAGCAGTCGGAGTTGCCCTCGCAGCACTCCCTGCACAGCTCGCAGGTTTCGCAGAACTCGTCCTCGTCGCCCTTATCCGCGATCCAGCCGTCGCAGCCCGGGCAGATGTGCTCGTCCCACTCGGCGCTTTCCACGCAGGTCTCGCCGTCCGGGCAGCCGCCGTCCTCGGAGTTGATCTCGCAGCACTCCTTGCACAGGCCGCACTCCTCGCAGATCTCCTTGGCCAGCAGGCATTCCTCGCACTGCTCGCAGGCCGTGTGGCAATCAACGCAGTGGATGACGCCGGTATCATCGTCGTCCACGCACTCGTCCACCGCGCCGAAGCAGTTGTTGCACAGTGAGCAGTGCATCGGATCACTGTCATCGTTTGCGCAGTCGTCGCAGAAGCCGCAGGAGTCGCAGATGGTTATGGAGCAGCAGGGGCCCTTATAGCATTCGCCGCACAGCTCGTCATCCTTGCCGATGTAGCACTTGGCGCAGGTGGAGCAGTGCTTTTCCTCCATGCAGTCGGCGCACTTGAAGCATTCCTCGCACCAGTAGGGCGTGTCGCCAAAGCACACACCGCAGTCGTTGCAATGGGTCTCGACCCAGCACTCGTAGTTGCAATCAATGGTGCAGAACAGGCATTCGCACATATTCTCAGCCCAGTGGTAGTGATCGCAAGTAGGACATTCAAAGCCGTCGTCGTAGTCGTCCCAGAAGGCTTCGGCGGGAAGTGCCGCGCCCGGCACGAGGGAGAACAGCATGACGAGGCAGAGCAGGATGCTCATAAGTCTTTTTCTCATGTTTTTTCTTCCTCCTTTATAGAAATGGAAAGAATGGTTGATTTGCCGCGTTTGTGTTCCGGCCCGCGGCTTACCGGCCGGAAGGTGTTATGCAGTCCGGCCCCGCTGCCGCCGGAATCCGTAATGACGCGGTAGACGGCCGTTTTCCTCGCCTGCGTCATCCGCATCCACTCCTTCCCTTTCGTTTTTTGCCTTGTAAAAGCACCTCGGTCTATGATATAATAGATAATATTGCAGAAGCGCCGCTGCCGTATATAGCGGCACTGTATGCTTCCCTTATACCATATATCCGCCGTTCTGTCTGTCCCCTAAACTCTTCATTCAGGGGACAAAACGGGAAAAAATTTTCGAAATTCACGAAAAACCGCCCCCGAATCCACAAACACACGCTCTGTCCCGGAGGTCAAGCCATGAAAAAGCGTATACTGTCCCTGCTGCTGTCGGCAGCCCTTGTTTTCGCCCTGTGCGCCTGCGCAGACACACCCCTGACGGAGGATAAAACGCCCGTGACGATAAATTTCTGGCACGTCTATGGCGAGCAGTCCGGCTCGCCGATGGATCTTCTTGTGCAGGAGTTTAACCGCACCATCGGTATGGAAAGCGGCGTGCGCGTGCAGGTCACAAACCTCAGCAGCGCGTCGAAGATAGGCGGCTTTCTTAAGGAGGCCCAGAACGGCGGCGACCTGCAGGAGATGCCCGACCTGTTTACCTGCCACATCGGCGACGCATCGGCGCTGGGCGAGGAAAACCTCGTGGACTGGCACGACTGGTTCACGGATGAGGAGCTGTCCGACTTCGTCCCCGGATTTCTGGACGACGGCACCGCGCAGGACGGCAGGCTGCTGCTGTTTCCCATCTCCAAGTCAACGCACCTTATCATGTGCAACGGCAGCGGCTTTGCCCGCTTCGCCGCCGATACGGGCGCGGAATACGGCGACCTCGGCACATGGGAGGGCTTTTACGATACCGCCGAAAAATACTATGACTGGTCGGGCGGCAAGCCCTTCTGCGCGCTGGATTATCCCATCCGCGCCGTGGAGCTTTGCGCACTCGAGCGCGGCAGCGGCGAGCTGTACACCGAGGACGGCCGGTATAACACCGATAACCCCGTTTTCAAGGAGTGCTGGATGCAGTTTGCCCGCGCCCTTGCAAAGGGACATGTTGTGGTGTCCGACCTGTACTCCAATACACAGGTGATGACCGGCGAGGTGCTGGCCGGTCTGGGCTCCTCGGCGGCGATACTTTATTATAATGATACCGTCACCTATCGGGACGGCACACGCGAGCCGATGAACCTGCATGTTCTGCCAATGCCGATGTCCGCCGGGCACGAGGCTATGATGACTCAGGCTGGCGTTGGGCTTTGCGCCTACAAGACCACCGAGCAGAAGGCGAAGGCCGCCGCTGTCTTCGTCCGCTGGCTGACGGAGACCGGGCGCAACCTGGACTTTGTGGCTCAAACCGGATATATGCCGGTGCGCAGCGGCGCATTTGACGATATCGAGGACTATGACAGCTTCCCGGAGCCTGCGGAAAGCTACCGGCAGCTCTACGCCGCGCTGAAAACCATGCGCGACAGCTATACCCCCGTGTCCGAGCCGAGATTCGAGGGCTACTACGGCAGGGTCAACGCCCTGTACGACGCTCTGCGGCAGCTTCAGCAGGAGCTGCCCGCCCGCGCCGCAGCCGGTGAGGATGTCGACGCTCTGGCCGAGGAGACATGGGCGCTGCTGTGCTCGATCTGCAGATGAAAACGTTCCCCGGAGGATATGGGGCATGACGAGATACACACTTTCGGAATTTTATAATATACGGCGCTCCATGAAAAAGCGCCTTGCGGTCTATATGATCACGCTGGGCATTATTCTGGCGGCGGCGCTTATCGCCGGGCTGTTCTTCTTTAATCAGCTCAAAAGCCCGCGGGAGGAGCTGTGCACCTCGCTGAGCTTCCGCATGGAGGCCTTTGAGACGGACATGAAGTCGATGTGGCGCAATGTCTCCGTCATGGGCGTGCATCTGTCCGAGGACATGAGCGCCATCGTGCGGAGGCAGACCTCGAAGCTTTCCGCTCTCGACGGAAGCGCGGACGCAATGGAGCGGCTGGAGGAGGCCATGCTCGAGCCGCTGTGTCAGTACGTCAGGCAAGCCGACTGCTCCGGCGCGTTCGTGGTGCTCAACACCTCCCTCGGCGGCGAGGGATTCCGCGGCGGCCTGTACGTTCAGCGGAGCAATTCTGCGCGCATTGCCAGCGATCTGCTGCTCTACCGCGGCATGGCGGGCGTCGGACGCAGTCACGGCGTGATGCCGCACCGGAAGTGGGCTCAGGAATTTGAGCTGTCCGAGTTTTCCGAGCTTGCCGGGCATCTGAATACGGCGTCGGCGCCCATTGACCGCAGCTGCCGGACGACAAGTCTGCTGACCCTGCCCGGTACCTCGGAGCGTGCGATGCTGCTGACCGTGCCCATGCTGGGAGCCGACGGCACGGTGTACGGGCTGTGCGGCTTTGAGATAAACCAGACCTATTTCTCCGCCCACCACGTCCAGCCCTCCGGCATCGGCAGTCTCGCCTGCCTCCTGTCGGAGAGCACGGAGGGACCGGATATTCCGAAGGCGCTCGTGACCTATCCCTCCGGCGGCTTTTGCTTCGTGCCGGAGGAGCTGCTGACGGAAACAGGCAGCCGGGACGGTCTTACGTTCTTCTCCGGGTCGGAGCTGTCCTTTGTCGGACTTTCAAAGCCGTTCTCGGCAGCTGACGGGGATCCCGAGCAGCACACTCTGAGCGTGCTGCTTCCCAAGGGCGACTATAACCGGATCATGCTCAAGCGCTCGCTGGAGATCGGCGGTCTGCTGACGCTGCTGATATTTTTCGGCGCTGTATGCTGCCTGTACTATACCCGCCGCTACCTGCGCCCTGTCATGCGTGACATTGAGCTGCTCAATAAGGAAAACTGCGACGGCGCGCAGATGACCTTTGACGAGTTGCGCCCTGTCTCCGCGAAGCTGCGCTTCCATGAGCAGACGATCACCGATCTGGAAACCGAGAAGCAGGAGCTCCGGGGGCAGGTCGAGGATATGCAGAGTCAGGTCGAGGATACGCAGGGGCAGCTCGACGATTCCCTTGCACAGGTGCGCCGCCTGGCCTATCTCGGGAAAAAGGATCTTGATCCGAAGGATTATGAGAATTTCCTGATCGGCTATGCCCGGCTCAGCGCCAAGGAGCTTGAGATATGCTGCGCCCTGGCAAGAGGACTCAGCACCCGTCAGTGCGCAGAGCAGCTCGGCTGCGCGGTCAGCACGATCGATACATACAGGAAACGTATTTACGATAAGACGAAGATACACAAGGTGCGGCAGCTTCAGCTCTGCTACGCGCTCATGCGTATGCAGCAGGCGGAGCAGGAAATATGACAAAATAAAGCGGGCAAGCAGGCCCTCCTTCGGATACGCACAGCGTGCTCGGGCGAAGGAGGGCTTTTATAATAACGGATTTGGTTTTGAGGCTGCTCCGTGAGCGCAAAAAAATGGATAAAAATAAAAAAGAGGCCGTTTTACTAAAAAAACAGCCTCTTCTCAATGGTGCCGGTGGTGGGACTCGAACCCATCCACACAACTCTATAAATGTTGATAAATCAAGACTTTTTAGTGTTGTCGTAAATTTTGTCGTAAATTTATGCGTTTTTCAGCACACTGATAGCTTTCTTTATCGCCATGTGCTCAGACTCGCCGCCGGCATCCTTGAGCATATCCTCAAGCTGCTCTATAGCTCGATCCGTGCCGTCGGCGCGGCTGTACCCTCTGCGGCTGTACCCAGCATCGCGGGAGGTAAAGCGCCCCATACTGTCGCGGCCTCTGCGATAGCTGTTGCCGCGCATGTAACCCTCTGCGTCCCATTCGCCGGTACGGCTGTAGCCATCGGCCATCATGATTTTGTCGATGTGCTTGACGCTGTGTACAAGCTTGTCGATGACATCGAGTGCGCCTGTATTCAGTTCGCCCTGTTCCGCGATATCGTCAAGCTCCTCGCACAGCATATCACGAAGTTTTTCAAGTGATCTCATACTCATAGTTTTACTTCTCTCATGCAATTCTCTCAACGATCAGGTTGGAGTTTGCGAAGTTAATAGCCTGTCCGCTTGTGTTCTTAACTGCCACAGTCAGGCAGCAATCACGCGGAACATTCACATTTGCCGCAACATAAATGTTAAAATAATTTCCCACAGCAGCCGGTGTCACAGTCGCCGTTGCAGCGGTAAGCGGCTCGCCGTTTATTGCGATAGCGGCGGTTATTGCCTCGACCGTGCCGCCCGTGGGTATCGCTATGTTCGCGCCGAAGGCAACGCGGAAACGCGCCCTGCACTGGTTTGTCAGACCGCGCAGTGTGACAATGCCCGCGCCCTCACGGTGTACGATACTGCAATTGCCCTGCACCGCCGTTTCCGTCAGAGGCACATTCTGCCCTGCCGCGATGCTGACTATATTGGAATTTGTAAATTCAGCCATAATGTTTATCCTTTCATAAAAAATGCGGTGAGACGTGAGCCTCACCGCTTGATCTTAGTATCGGTAAAAGCCCGATCATTTTCGTGAAGTCACGAAAATGCTGTGCTGTGCAATTGTTATGCGCAGTTACCGCAAGCGCCGTAAGGTGCGGACGCTGCCCACGGGTTACAGGTGATGTAAGCCGGTGTGGGACTCGGCCTGAGCTGTGAGACAAGGTAATTGCTCTGCGCTGCCTGAGAAGCCGCAAGCTTGAGGTTCTGATTTTCGGTCTGCAGATCCTGCATCTTGCTGTTCACGAGGAAGTCGAGGATTGCCTTGCTGTTGCTGTTGGCGTTGTCGATAATGTCGCGAGTGCTGTTCTGAATGGTGTTGCGGGTGTCACAAGCCTGCGTCGCCATGTCATAGCGCACCTGTGCTATCGCCGCGCGGTTCTCGCAGCAGCACTCCTGCGCCTGCATCTGCATTGCGTTAAGCTGTGCCATCAATGCGGCCTGCTGGTTACACTTGGACAGCTCTGCGGTCTGGAAGCCGCTTGTGACCGCCTGAGTGACGTTTGCAAAGCCGTTGAGCATACCTGTGTTCATTGCGTAAAAACCGTCGCACAGGCCGTTGTTAACGCCGTCAAGCTTACGCTCGATGTTTGCAAAGTCGGAAGTCAGAACATAGCCGTCCATAACGCCGCCATTGTTGCCGCCCCAGCCGTTGCCGCCCCAGCCAAACAGGATGATGACAAACAGGATGATCCACCATCCGTCGCCACCGAAGCCGCCCCAGCCGGAGTTGGAGGGTGATACCGGCATAGTCATTACCGGTGCATCGGAAGAAAGAGCCATGGTCTGCCTGATATAAGGGTGCATGATATGCGGCACACGGCAGCGAGCCTATTGGCCGCTCATGACGCAACACCTCAACAAGCGCAGGAGTTTCTCGGCCATGAGAACATATCTACAACACTGGACATCTACACTCACTGCCTTGACGAGAGCAAGCGCAAGACAGCTGACATAATGGACAAAATTTATTTATCCTGAGTTTTGGACGCATTTGCGGCGGGCGCTGATAGTCCACCTGTATAATTAGGCGCAAAAAGTTCTCAAAAAGCAAGAAAAAGACCCGAAAGTTTGCACTTTCGAGCCTTATTTGTTTGGTCCGAGTGACTGGAGTTGAACCAGCGGCCTCTTGAACCCCATTCCGTTTTCGGAGGTCTGATTTTTGTAGAGTTATCAAGCAAAATTTTTTCACATTAAATAATGTAGGCACTGCGAAAAAATCAAAACCACTGCCTGCAAACGATAGTTTTATATCCAACATTTTTGGACGCATTTGGGGCCGGACTGTTAGTCATTAAATAAGATAAAATAAACGTCAAGCAGCTCTTTACATAGAGCCGGCTTGACGTTTATTCTCGACTGCGCCCACATGAAAAACGCAGTCATATTCAAATTATGGGAAGGGGATAGGAAGGGAGAATTGCATCGGCATTAAGCTTGATGGAGCAAAAGATTCATGTGTATGAAAGAAAAGCATCTCAGCGGTCGATCACCACTGTATCGATCTATATCATTTATATCATATATGATGCAGCAAATCTTTCGATATTTTTTCAATTATTATAATTATGTTACACAAATTTACGTCAAACAAGTCAGAAAGCCTATAATTTATATAAATATATCATTTGCAAAGCGCAAAAGTGCGCAGAGCATACGCCCTGCGCGCTTTCGGCTTTTACTGCTTGGCTTCAGCAAAAACCTGCTTGTGACCCCTGCGCATGAACGTATAGGTCGCAAGGCCGATTATAATCGTGGCAACAGCGCCGACCATCATGTTGTGACGGGCACTTTCGCCGAACGCACCTGCGATAAACGGCACAACATATCCGCACAGGAAAACGCCCGAGCCTTCAAAAGCCTGAAGGAAGCTCATCGCAGTTGTCAGATTCTTTCCCTTCAGACCGAGACCAAGATATGTCTGCAGCGCCGAGATGGCTATCATGATCCCAAGCTGGCAGCCGATAGCCGCTATGTAGCAGCACGGTATAGTTGGGATGACCGTAGGCAGGAATGTGCAAACGCCGCCCAACAGCAGTGCCAGCGGCAGCGACCAGCCCTTAAATGCTTTCATCCAAAATGACACCGCAGCACATCCGATCATGCTGACCGCAGTACAGAGTGAATTTACACCGCCTACCAGGGTGGTATCGCCCAACTGAGCTTCATTAATTATAAAGTCCGAATTATTCAGGTACCATCCGTTCCAGAAAATGCAACCGAAGAAATAGGTCGCCAAAAGCAGCACGGCGTATGTCGGCATACGGCCTGCGCCCTCTTTTTCAAGCTCCGTTTCTTCTTCCTTCGGTTTTGCCGCAGCTTCGACCGGAATATCGGGGTAGAAAAGGATGACAAGGATAATAACCGGGATTATTACATAAACGGTTTTAAAGCCGCCCGCCCAGTTGCCGCCTCTTGCAAAGAAGCCGCAGACTAGAGCGAAAAGGGTCTGTCCGAGCATAAGCGCCGCCTGATGGAAGCCCATCACCTTGTCCTTGAGAGAGTCGGGCGCGATCATCGGCAGAACGGATGCGTTTGCCGCCGCCACTACGCCCGCTGGGATGCCCATGAGCGCAGAGCACGCAACTATTCCCGCAACGGGAAGCTCAACATATGCTACAGCAAGACCTGCCACGACCGCGATGACCATACTGATAATGACCAGTATTTTTCTGTTGAATTTTGCGAGAAGAAATGCCGATGCGAATGCGGATATCATCATCACGACCGCAGGAAGCGACGCTATCAGAACAGTTATGCTGTCCTGCCCGGGAAAAGCCGTGTAGATATCACCGAGGACGATCGTCGTGAATGAGTAAATGTATACTGTGAATGATGCGAGTAAGACAACTATTAAAGACATTACCTTTTTCATAATGCTCTCCTATAAGGTAGATTTATTCGTTCGGCTCAGCTTGATCTGCCAAAGCACGGGCTTCGTTCTCTTCAACGCACTTCTGATACTTTTTATCGTTAAGGCCGAAAAAGAGCTGCAAGACCAACTGAGCGGCTGCCATGATCGTGGGTATTATGAATGTGCCGAAAAGGATCCCGTTTTTTGTGGCAAGACTCTGGATAACATTCGGCACAAAATCTGCCGCATTGAGAACGACCGTCGTAAGCTTGCCACCAATAGCCGCGCCAAGCGAAATGTCCAGAGCGTATATACCGTAGATAAGTCCCGTTTGGAGCTTACCGGTCAGCCAAAAGCCATATTCTATAACGTTCGGTACAAGAAGATTTGCAAAGCCGTAATGCGCGCCCTGGAATACCGCGCTGATTATGAAGATGAAAAACAGTGCTCCGAAGCTCATTGACTTCGCCGCTGCCGCAGGGCCGAGCGCACGGCAGATAAGAAAGAATGCCGTATTGAAAATAATGCTCATCGCGAGAACGCAAACAAACGCGCGGCTGCTGTCTCTGAACAGCCTTACGAAATATTTAATAAGCAGCGCTCCGAGTATGGTTGCGACGGTGAACACGCCCATCGCGATGGCATAAAAGTTTTCCATATCAAAATAGTATTTAAACGAATATACCATCAGCGCACTCTTTATCGTCATAAGTGTATTTGCAAGCAGCACGCTTATAAGGATTATGATGCACGGTCTGTTCTTCGCTACCAGCCCAAGCTCGCTCAGCAGATTGCGTTTCTTGGTTTTTTCCTCGCCCTGGGTCTCAATTATCTTTGAGGTTCCGTCCGGATTGAGCTCATATTTTTTCTGAGCGAGAAAGTTCACGCCCATGCTCACAAAGCCTATGGCTGCGAATACGACCGCCGCCCAAAAGAAGCCCTTGCGCTCGCTGCCGCCGCCGAACGCCTTGACGAGAGGCAGAAATGCCGCGGACACAAGAAACATTCCGACATTGAAGAACACCTCGCGTATGCCGATTATCTCGCTGCGTTCTTCAACGCTCGTTGTCATATTGACAAGCTGAGCGTGAGTCGGCGCGCATACTATCGTGTTCCATATACAGCCATAGGTTCCGAAGATGAGTATTATCCATATGACCCTGAAGGTCATGCTTACATTTTCCCACGGCGCAAATATCAGCGGCAGTCCGATCGTCATAGGCAGAATGCCTATCTTCAGCCAGCCTCTGTATTTTCCGCTTTTCCAGTGACATCTGTCTATGGCTATGCCTATTAAAAAGTCGGTAACGGTATCGCAGGATCTTGCAATGAGTATGATGTTTCCGGCAAGGCCGAGCGCCAGGCCGCACACATCGGTAAAGTAATATGTAAGATAACTTGCGAAGATGTTCCACGCAAGCAGGGTGCCCATGCCGTCGCAGGAAGCCCATGCGAGCTTATCCTTGAACGGTATACTTCCCTTTTTGACCGCTTTTTCTTTCATATAATTCCCCTGTTCGTCGGGTCCGTGTTCAATTGACAATATATTGACACGGAATGTTTTAAATATTTGTGGGGAGATCGGTTTCCCCACAAATATGTTTCAGTATAAGACTTGTGTTTATTATATACGACGGCCTTCAAGATATCCAGCCCTGACTGCCGGTCCGACAAGGCCTACGCTCACAGCATCACCTATAACGCGGACGTCATATCCTGCCGCCTTCAGCTCGTCAGCGAGAACGGTATTGGGCTTATGGCCGATAGAGATGACAACGGTGTCGCACTCGATCTCTTCGTTATACTTGCCCGAAACGACCACGGAGTGATCCTTTATCTCCTGAACAGACGTGCTTGCGCAAACACGGACCTCATTTTTCTTCAGATCCGCAAGCAGCGCATTGCGCGGCGTATCGACTTCATCCATCGCGATATCCTCCTGAAGCTCGACAATAGTGACATTCTTCATATAGGAGGCAATATGGTTCGCGGTCTCAGCTCCGGCATGTCCGCCGCCGATAACAACTACATTGTGGCCGGTGTTCGCCTTTCCGGAAAGTACATCGGTACCGAGAACGACTATGTCCTTGTCATAACCGGGGATCATTTTGGGTACGACCGGATTTGTGCCGGTGGCCGCAATAACGACATCGGGCTTTACAGAGTCAACGAGCTCTTTCGTGACCTCCGTATTCAGTATGACCGGAACGTTGAGCTTCTTGAGCTCATGCATCTGCCATACGATAAATGCTCCCAGTTCGCCCTTGCAGGGAGGTACCGATGCGAGACGGTATTTGCCGCCTGCCCAACGGTCTTTGTCGTACACAGTAACGTTGTGTCCGCATTTTGCCGCTCCGATCGCCGCCTCAAGTCCGGCAGGACCGGCGCCGATAACGAGAACATTCTTGGGACTTTCAGCCATCACTGTCTGATACTCCGCCTCGGACTCGTGACCAATTATCGGGTTAAGCTCACAGGTGCCGGACTTTTCAAGGTTAACGTTTGCATCACAGCCGTGCAGGCAGCCGACACAGGTACGTATATCCGTAAAGCAGCCCGCTTTTGCCTTGTTGGGCGTTTCGGGGTCGGCTATCGACTGTCTGCCCATAGCCACCATGTCTGCTTTTCCGGACTTGATGATGGCGTTGGCAACGCGCGTATCATTAATTCTGCCGATTGCATAGACCGGAACGGACGCTACCGATTTTACCTCTTTGGCATTGTTGGCTATCCAGCCGTGCTCTGTGTACATCGAAGGAATGATCTGATCACCGGATCTGTATACACCGACGGAAACTCCGAAATAATCAACACCGGCCTCTTCAAGGAACGGCACATATGCCTTCGTATCCTCTATGGTCAATCCACCGGATACCCATTCATCGCTCGACAGCTTATAGCCGATTATGAAATCGGAGCCGGTCTGCTCACGAACCTCATGTATTATTTCCAGAGCAAATCTCATGCGGTTGCAGAGATCTCCGCCGTATTCATCGGTTCTCTTGTTGGAATAGGGCGACATGAACTCCTCAATAAGGTAACCATGCGCACCATGCAGCTCGCAGCCGTCAAATCCGGCAGCCTTCGCTCTTGCGGCCGCCTGACCGAACTGCTTGACCACAAGCTTTATCTCAGCCTGAGTCATCTCATGAGGCATCATATCAGGACTGAACGGGCAGGGGATCGCAGACGGTGCCCAAGGTGTATCCGCATCAATGACACCAATCTGACGGCCGGGATGATGGAGCTGTACTATGGAAAGAGCTCCCCATTTGTGGAGTCTGTCCGTATATTCCTTGAAGCCGGGTATGTGCTCATCCTTCCAGAGTCCGCCTATATACTGATGTCCTTTTCCTGCAACATTCGTGATGGCAAAGTCTTCGGTAATGATCATTGCAAAGCCGCCCTTGGCCTTGGCTTCATGGTATGCAGCAAAGCGCTCGGTGCAGCTGCCGTCCTCATCACAGAGGTTCATGACCATAGCGGGCACGATGCAGCGGTTTCTGAGCTGTCGATTGTTGATTGTAATCGGGCTAAACAAACTGTCTAACATATGAAAAACTCCTTAAAAGTGTGCAGCTAAAAGAATTGACGCAGGAAATCGGTCACCGTGTATGCGGTTGTCCAACCTCCTG
The DNA here is from genome assembly GCA_934636655.1 of uncultured Oscillospiraceae bacterium. Classification (GTDB taxonomy): domain Bacteria; phylum Bacillota; class Clostridia; order Oscillospirales; family Oscillospiraceae; genus F23-B02. The sequence goes on along the minus strand of CAKUAS010000016.1, from coordinate 30,427 downwards.
CGTCTTCATGATTATCGGATAACGGCGCAGTGAGCAGTCACATTACCACTGGATGACCTTGTCGTCCCAACCATCCTGGGGTGCAGCGCAAAGCGTATCCCAGAAGGAGAGCTGGCTGATAAACCACTTGCCGTTGGGGTCGAGGTTGCCGTTCTCGTCGATCTTAACATATTCGTCTTCGTATTTTCCCTGCTCGAGGAAGCTCTTGCTGCCGGTCTCGGCGCGGCCCTCAAACATACGGAATGCGCCGAACATATGCCATTTGCCGGTAGCGTGGACACCGTCGTCGGCAACGCTGATCTGCGGAGCCATAGGATTGTGGCCGAGAACGCCTACACCGGGCACGCCGTCCATCTGCGTCTGATAGAACTGGAAGAGCTTTTCGATCTCTTCGCGATTGTTGCCGCCGCCCCAGGGCTGGGTGGGATCGCCGATCCATTTTGCATCGGGAGCAAACAGATCCTTGATCTGAGTCCAATCATGGTTTGAGTCGCACATATCGCTGTAACGAGCCTTGAGGACTTTAATTTCCTCGATGTCTTTCAGGCGCTGAACTTCCTTGGCGAGTTCTTCGAGAGTGATAGCCATTATAATTTCCTCCATAAATATTTTATTTGTTTGTTAACGACCGGACATTGACGTCAATGATTTTGTCTGTTATATTTATATCACACCGAGCAGAGCTTTTACTTTCACTATTTCGTCAACAAATACAAATATTTTTCACATATCTCGGCATAATATTGTGATTTTACACAGCAATATAGATATTTTACACTTCAATTTTTGTTCGTCATTTTTACATTTAGCGCTTTTCGTCTATACTCACCCATTTGTTCAGAGCTATATACTGCTCTGTCACGCGATTTCGTTAATATAATTATTTTACCTTTAGGAGAAATAATATGGGAAAGCTGCCCACAATGCGCTCTGACAAATCAGAGATACTGCCCTATAATTTTAAAAATTACTTTGTCTTTATCGGAACCGAGAGGTTATCGGATCATCCAAATCGCTGCATGTTCAACCACTGGCATGACGATCTTGAAATAGTAATACCTATAAAAGGTCACATGATCTACAATATTAATGGAGATCTGATTCGTTTAGAGCCCGGCAAAGGAGTTTTCGTAAACTCGAATCAAATTCATTACGGTTTTTCTTCGGATGATTCAGACTGTGTATTTATCTATGCGCTTTGGCACCCCATGCTTCTTTGCGCAACGAATGAGATCGAAAGCGAGTATGTAAACCCCATCGTAAAAAACTCATCTATACCATATTTAAAGCTGAATGATCAATGCGATTGGCAGCGTTCTATAATGGGAGATGTTCAGAGCATGCACGGGCAGCTTTCGGAAAGGGCTGCTCCTCTGAGGCTGCAAAGCTATATATACGATATATGGCATACAATTTTTGTGAACACAACGCAGGAAAGAAAGCGTTCGGCAAGTGCCTCACCCCAGTTATCTATCCTGAAGGATATGCTGTCTTATATTCACGACGGTTATCACGAAAAGATGACACTTAATGAAATAGCCGATTCCGGAAATATAAGCATAAGCAATTGCAATGTAATATTCAAAAAGTATCTGAAAGAGTCGCCGATAAAATATCTTCTAAACTATCGTTTGATGAAAAGCAGCGAATTGCTTATAAACAGCGCAATGCCTATAACCGAGATTGCCTTTGAGGTAGGTTTTTCAAACCCGAGCTACTACATCGATGCTTTCAAAAAAGCTTACGGCTATACTCCCAACGAATATCGAAAAAAGCACCGTAAGACCGATGTGTTTGACGCGTATACAGATAATTAATTCTTAAATTTTAAATACCGAATAGTAAAAGCCGCTTATTTTATATGCAAGCGGCTTTTGTTGTACTTTGAAGTATGCACCGCCCCACTCATCTGCTACGATAGTATCAATCGAAACGAACGACAAAATTGATACTCAAAAACGCCGCCTATGAGCGGGTTTTTGGGCAGAGTTTGATACTAAACGCAGACAGGTTTAATTTGATACTGTCGGAAAGGTGAGGCATGACATACGGATATTGCAGGATAAGCACCCGCAAGCAGAACATAGAGCGGCAGATACGCAACATACTCAGCGAGTTCCCCGATGCGGTCATAGTGCAGGAGGAGTATACGGGAACAAAGCTCGACCGCAAGGAATGGAATAAGCTGTTTAACTCCGTCCGTACTGGTGACACTATCATCTTTGACAGCGTGAGCCGTATGAGCCGCAACGCTGCTGAGGGCGTGGAGGCGTATGAGGCGCTGTACAGGCGCGGCGTTAATCTTGTGTTTCTCAAAGAGCGGCACATTGACACGGACACATACCGTCAAACACTGCAAAACAGTGTGCAGCTCACGGGCGGCGATGTGGACTATATCCTTGAGGGAGTTAACCGCTACATGCTGGCGCTGGCTCGTCGGCAGATATACCTTGCGTTTGAACAGAGCGAAAAAGAGGTAGCAGACCTGCATCAGCGCACGAAAGAGGGCATTGAAACGGCGCGGCTGAGCGGAAAGCAAATAGGACGTGCGGCAGGTCTGACAGTCACGACCAAAAAGAGCATTGAGGCAAAGCAGCTAATAGCAACGCACTCAAAGGACTTTGGCGGCAGTTTGGATGACGCACAGATGATGAAGCTCGCAGGGCTGGCAAGGAACACGTTTTATAAGTATAAGCGTGAGCTGAGATTAGGCGCTTGAACGGATAATTTCAAAGCGGAGGCATTGCGTCTCCGCTTTTGTCGTTTATCAAGTATTAATCCGATTATTCTATCACTGTAAGCCGTTTTATGGGCTTAGGGGTATAGGTATACCCTTGAACGTTAAACGCCCTAATTTTAATTGTCTATTCGATAATTTTAGAGCTAAAAGCGAAATTGCGTGTACAGGGTTATAGTTACGCTTTGCGCGGAGCTTTTGTCATATCCTCAATCGGGGAACACAATCCACTTGCCCAGCAGCAGGAGCAATACCCCTGCCAGCACTGGGCAAACTATGCTCACTATCGCCAGTATCACGAGCACTATGAAGCTGTTGCCTGTTCCTATATCCATGATGCTTCCTCCCTTACGCTGTTTCCAGCATCGGCCTTACACAGTCGCCGCATACAAGATTTAAGCTTCTCCCCGCTCTCGCTACTGCGCCGCATTTTGGGCACACAAAGCGGTGATTGTGGCTTGCTGTCCGTCTTACCGTTGCGCTGCCGCCTATGGCTCTTGAGCCGCTGGCTGAGCCTCGTTCTATGTCCATTCTGCACAGCTCTATCTCTCTGAGGTCATGCGTCATGCACCACTCTAAGAGCCTGTCGGACGGGCTCGTGTGGCTGTAGCCGTACTTGTCCGAGCGCGTCACATTCAGCCCGTGAGCCTCTGCCGCTTTCTTAAACTCGCGGTTGTGGTATGTGCCGCCTCTTGAGCAGTCCTGTGTATTGAGCACTTCGTTATTGTATATGTGGCACATCTCATGCACGAGGGTTGCTATTGTGTACTCTATCGGTCTGTTGAGTGTAGCTGTCGCTATGTTCAGTTCGTGCTTGCAGTCGTCCTTGATGCTCCATATCGGCGTTGGTACATAGTGTCCGTAGCTTCTGCTTGAGGGTATAAGAGTTATAATAGGTCGTTCAAGCTCTCCGTCGAACAGGTCTGCATTGAGCATGTCAAACAGCTTCTCAAGGTATCCTGCTACTCGGCTGTATTTGGTCATCTCTTTCATAGTGTTACTCCCTTGTTTTTGGGGGAGTGAACAGCTATAATAAGTACGTCCACTCCCTTGTGTGTGGTCAGGCTCTTTGTGTCGTGCTTTGGTCGGCGGTGACACAAGGGGCTTTTTTCATGCTATGCTGAATCGGCGGCTCACGGTCTGCTTTGTGTAGAGCTTATACATCTCGCCGTGCTCGCGCTTAAACGCTGTAGTGTCGAAACGGTTTGAGCTCACCGAGGTAAAGCGGGCTATGAAGCGGCCTGCTTCCAGCTCCTCAACATTGCGGCGTATCATCTCGGCCTTTATGCTGTCCTTGAGCGCTTCGATCTCGGCGGCGGCTTCTGCCGCGAGTGCTTCCCATTCCTTCAGAGCCTCTATTTTGCTCACGATTTCCATACTTGACATTTTTCATTTTCCTTTCTTTTCGCGGTCACAGCGGCAGGCGGCGTTAAGCATCTATGCACTCTGCAATCTCAATCTCCCTTATCCGTTCCTGCTCTTATAGGCGTTCTTGTTTTCGACTTGCGTCTACTTCCGTCCGCCTTGCTGTGTCCTGTGTGGCTATATGGTAGCACGTTGCGCAACGTTCGTCAACGTGGAATATTGCACAACGTTCCGCCTCCGGCTTTGTGCATTTTGCACGTTGCGCAATATCCCTATTAATGCTATAGTATATTCGAGGTGATATACAACGCCGTGGCATACAAGGATAAATCAAAAAAGACAGCATACCAAAACGAATTTATTAAACAAGCATATGATCGCATCAATCTAACTGTTGAAAAGGGTCAGAAGGAAGTAATACGAGCAGCAGCTGAGCGAGCAGGAGAAAGTGTAAACGCATACATCAACGCCGCCATTGCCCAGCGCATGGAGCGGGAGAAGTAATACGGGGTAGTTTTGATATTCCCTACTCGCCTCTTCTCTGCATATTGTGGTAGTCGCTCAACCTTTCCGCTCAGCCCCCCTTTCACCAACTGACCAGCTCAGACAGCTTATGCTGTCTGTACGTTAGTGCGCTCGTTTTGCAGAGGTAATGTGTGAGCTTGACAATATATCAAATAAGGAATATAATGAAGTGCGTTAGAAGGTGTGCGGATGTTTGAAATTGAGTTTTACAGGCTGCCTGGAGGCAAAGCCCCTGTAGAGGATTTTCTGAACGGCTTAGACAAAAAGATGCGAGCAAAGGCGCTGCACGAGCTCTCAATTCTTGAAGAATTCGGGAACAGACTTCGCGAGCCACACTCCAAGCCGGTCGGCAGCGGATTGTTTGAGCTGAGAATCAAATTCGCAAGCGATATTTCGAGGATATTCTATTTCTTTGTGGTCGATAATAGAATAATTCTGACAAACGGATTTATTAAAAAGACCGGTAAAACTCCAAAATCAGAAATAGAGCTTGCTAGGAAGTATAAAGAAGATTATGAAATGAGGGAGCAGTATGAGTGATTTAAAAAAATACATTGAACAGCAGATGGATGATCCCGAATTTGCCGAAGAATATGAGGCCATGCGCCCTGAATATGAGGCCATACGCGCCGTGATCGCTGCACGCCTTGAATGTAACATGACTCAAAAGGAGCTCGCAGAAAAAACCGGCATAAGGCAATCTAATATCAGCCGCATAGAAAACGGTACATCCAGCCCGACAGTTGATACCTTGGCGCGCATTGCCGCGGGCATGGGAAAACAGCTTAAAATTGAATTTGTATAGCAAAACTATCTCGTAGACAGTCTTCCATCACTCGCACATAAAATTATATAATTTTTTGCGCAAAAGTATTGACAAGAGCTTTCGCATGTGCTATATTAGACTTGTGAAGGTAATTTCATATAGTAACATGCGCAGAATAAGTAGGGCGAACTAAGTAGCTTGAAGGGTAAGCCGCATTAATCTCAAAGGATTAATGCGGCTTTTTGCTTTCCTCGTAGCTGTCTTGCGCGTGGCTTGCACCTTGACAAACAGGCTCACAGCCTCATATAGAGCGGCATATACCCAGCGTCCGAGTGCGCCATGACACCCACCGAGGAATAGCGCACCTGTGTCGGAGCATACGCAAGTTTGTCGAACAGGACAGCTTGCAGGAACGATGCCGATCACAAATACTCATCCGAACGGAGGTGATAGATGATAGACGTAGTACATATGACAGCAGAGCAAAGCCGTAAGGCAAACTCACTCATAAAACAGTCGTGCGCAAACTACGATGCTGCGCTAAACAACTGTATCGCATTGGATGACGGGACAGCACCCGGCTGTCCTCAGATGCTTACGCACTCACTGCTGTGCAAATATTTCAAAAACGCAGTGCTGCCCGCTGAGCCGGGCTTAGACGCTCAGATAAGGAGACCTAGAGAGGTTGCAAAGTGCTCCAGGTGCGGAGCGCCCATAGTGAAAACGAGCAACCGGAGAAAGTATTGCGATGACTGCGCAAAAACCGTTCACCGGAAGCAGCAGGCGCAATACGCAAAAAGCAGGCGTAGAGAGTCGACAAATAGAGTTTAAAAAGTCTTGTGTTTTCAAGGCTTTCAGCGGCCGGTTTTTTCATGGTAATACGATTTCACATTTACCCTCAAAAACGCCGTCAAATTGTCGACTATGTAATATATATCATAGTCAGAAGGAGATGAATGCTTGAGCAAAGCAAGACCTCCGCCAAGGTTGGTCATATAAAAATATCTATTAAAATAATCAGGAGGATAAATTTGAAAAAAATTTATGCCAACCAAAAGGTTGTAAATATAAAAAAACAAGCACCCAAGAAGGGTGAAAAGAATAATCCATATGCAATTGTCAATGTTGCCGCTGTGAAAGCCGCAATGCATATCTTGGGCAAAAATGAGTTTCATCTATATATGTACTTAATACTTAACCAGCCCGATTACAGTTTAGCTCTAAGCCCTGCCGCTGTCAGAGACTCTATCGGTATGTCCAGGACATCATGTCATGATGCGTTAAAAGGTCTCGAAAAAGCCGGTTATATCAAAAAATGCGGTGAGCAATACGTGTTTTTTGATGTTCCATTCGGAGAGATCACATCACTCAGGCACCATTTAGAACTCAGCAAAGAGCTTCGTGCGAAAAAGTCTGCTGCATGCAGCGATAGAGAAAAAGCAAAGAGAGAAAAAGCTGCGGCAGCATCACTGGAAGAACCCGAACCGGATCTTGAGACAGGCGCTGATTCGTCATGTACCGAAAATCCGATACACGATGAGCTCGACGCAGAGGCTTCCGAGTGCGAAAACCCGATACACTCAGCTCCGGAAGCGGGTACGGGTAGTGCCGAGGATGAGGTACATACTATACCCGAAACCGGATACAGAAATATTAAAAATAATATATATAATAAAATAAATAATATAAGGGATTATGATGTGGAGCGCAGCGAAACATCATCTCATCCCTCTACTGGTAATAAATTTGATGCAGTTTTAGATGGATTTTTGAGTGATACCGGCAGCGCTTCATTTATAGATACTCCTAAAAAAAGGGCTGCACCTTCGGACCATTGCCGCGGCACTAATTCATTTGCGAGATCAGAATTTGGCTTTAACGGCGAGCTGCCTTTTTAAAGCCACAGCCTCTATTCCCCCACTGGGTAAATTTCTAATAGTTTATTTTAATTTTTATTGGCCAGTAAGGGAACGATCATATATGCGCATTCTGACGCTGAGGGAAGCAGCCTATATACCTGCACATTTCTTTTTGCTTCGCATTAGCAAGTTCCCTTAATGGCAGATCGCACATCTCACGAAAAGGAGTTTAGCTCCCCCCCAGCCCCCCTCACGGCACGCCGCAGCACTTTTTTCATGCGTTGTCAAAAAGTCATTTTATATCGTACGTACGCACGTTTTTTCAATGCTTTGCGGCTCCGAGAAATTGAATTTATCGTTTCATTCTATCGTTAATTAGAGAGACTTTCGGCAGCAATTACGCTTTTCTCCTCGTTTTGTTTAGCGTATTCATTTGCTGGGCAAGTCTCTTTTTTAATTAAAATTTTTTAATCTTTATTTAAGGAGGGATATTTATTACAAATATCTCAAACGCAAACAATCCGAACATTATACCCTTCCCCATCACAAACGGCACAAGTGCTGTTGCCAGTTCTCCCGCCCGGAGGTATAATGATCACATTAACAGTCCGGCTTGTCACGAGAAGGAGGTACGATTATTGACAAGCCCGATAAAGGTCAACGTGACCTTATACAACCATGATGGCACATGGTCTGCACGAGGAGACTACAAAGATCCGATTACCGGCAGACGTGTAAGGAAGTCTAAGACATTGAGACTCAAGGTCGTAAACAGCACCAAACGCAAAGCAGTGGCTATGCTGCCTGAGGTAAAGGCACAGTGGGAGGCCGAGCTTAACTCCAACGTAGTAAGCGACGACCCCACGTTTGCCGAAAGCGTCGAGCGCTGGTTAGAGGCTAAGAGCAAAACCGTAAAGGAAAATACTATGGTTGCTTATACTGGATATGCGAACAAGCATATAATTCCTATGCTTGGGCACATAAAGACTAAGGATATCCAGTACGCTCATTTACAGCGCTACATAGACGATCTCGCTGGTGATTTGAAAGTCAAAAGTCTCAAAAAGCATCTTGTCGTAATAAACGGAGCTTTGGAGGATGCTGAACGCAGCGGCATCATATCCAGCAATCCCGCCAAGCTCGTTCAAATGCCGCGAGAGGCCGAAAAATTCGTAGGTAACACTCTTAACGAGGAAGAAGCAAAAGAGGCTCTGAGCGCCGCACAGGAAGAGGGTGAACCCATGTACGCAATCGTCATATTGGGCATGGTATATGGTCTACGCCGCTCTGAGATGTGTGGTCTCCGTTGGAAAGACATAGACTTTGAAAACGGATACATACACGTCTGCAACACCGTTGTAAAAGGCAAAAGCGGTCATGTTGAAGAGGAATCTACAAAAACGGAAAAGAGCAAAAGATATCTTCCGCTTATAGGCTTCACCATTCCTTATTTCCGTAATCTTCTACAGCAGCAGATTTCCAGCGGCAGCAAGTGCGATAAGGTCTGTCAGTTGTCTGACGGCTCGCCGGTTCTCCCTGATTATATGACACATAAGCATAAGGAATTTCTTGCAGCTCACGGTCTGCCCGATATAAGGGTGCATGATATGCGGCATACGGCAGCGAGCCTATTGGCCGCTCATGACGCAACACCTCAGCAAGCACAGGAGTTTCTCGGCCATGAGAACATATCTACAACACTGGACATCTACACTCACTGCCTTGACGAGAGCAAGCGCAAGACAGCTGACATAATGGACAAAATTTATTTATCCTGAGTTTTGGACGCATTTTTGGACGCATTTGCGACGGCCGCTAATAGTCCAGCTGTATAATCTGGCTCAAAAAGTTCTCAAAAAGCAAGAAAAAGACCCGAAAGTTTACACTTTCGAGCCTTATTTGTTTGGTCCGAGTGACTGGAGTTGAACCAGCGGCCTCTTGAACCCCATTCAAGCGCGCTACCATCTGCGCTACACCCGGATTTCTAACGCCCGATTATATTAACACACTTATGCGGCAATTGCAATACTTATTTTTAAAAAATTATAGTTTTTCGCAAATTTCGCGCCTGGCGTGTATCCTTATGTAAGCTGACGGGAGCCGAGACCCTGCGCTAAAAAAGAACGAAAATCAAACAAAAATCGTCTGCTGACAGGTACTTTGCAGTTTTGGCAGGTGTTCGGCTCCCGTCAACTTAAGCAATTTTGTACACAAAAAACGAGATAACTATTGCTTAGAGCCCATGTTTGGACTATAATGATGATGCAAGGAATCTGCAAAGAAAAAAAGAGTAATTAAGAGGAGGAATCTACCATGAAATGCCCTCGCTGCGGACATGAAATGACCCTCGATACCCACCGCAAGTACGCTCTTAACATGTGCTATGAGTGCGGCTACATCGAAGGCAGACTCAACGACGGCCCCGGTGCCGGCGCAAGCAACTACGCTCGTCTGAGAGCTATGAACTTCAACGAGGCTGTCGCCTTTATATCCGGCGGTCTTGATATCGAAGAGAGCAAGGTTGCCGACTGGCTCGACAACAAGGAATAAGCTGAATATGAACAGCACCTCGGAACTACATCCGAGGTGCTATTTTTTTATGCATCCGCTTTTGCGTCGCTGTTCCCTTTTGCCTGGCACTGCATGCCTGTGTTATCTATAGTATAGTCGCCTGTCAGCAGGATCTGCGACACGGGCACTATCTTGTATCCGTCGGCAATGAGACCTTCTATTATACCGGGCAGCGCCTCGGGCGTATTCTCGGCGGCGTTGTGGAACAGCACGATGCTGCCGGACTTCACGTTCTTGAGAACACGGTTGGATATGTCGCTTGCAGATATCCCCTTCCAGTCAAGGCTGTCGACATCCCACTGGATGGCACTCATGCCCATGGAGTTAACGGTGCTGATGACGGTATCGTTATACTCGCCATAGGGGCAGCGGAACAGAGTGGGCTCCGTACCGGTTATGTTCTTTATCTTCTCGTTCGAGGCGGCGATATTTGACTTTATCTCATCTGCCGAAAGCTGCGCGAAGTGCGCATGATCGTCCGAGTGGCTCATCACCTCGTTTCCCGCATCGCTGAGGGCCTTGACGGACTCGGGGTATTTATCGACCCACTGTCCAACGACGAAGAACGTCGCGTGTATGTTATACTTATTGAGAATATCTATGAGCTCCTGCGTATCTTCGTTGCCCCAGGCCGCATCGAAGGACAGCGCTACCGTTTTATCATCTCGCTGTACGCAGTAGATCGGAAGCTGCCTGTCGGAGGCCGAGACGCCGACCACTGCGGGGCTGTTTGTCGTCCAGAATATCACCGCCGTGAGCACCACAAGCGCGACTGCCGACGCAGCCGCCTTGCGATTTTTGATTTTGCCTAATAGTTTTTTCAAAAAAGATCCCTCCCGTAAGGCTTTGTAAATTACTATGCCTGTTCGGGAGGGTTTATACTATATTCATTCAATTCAGCCGAATATCCACTGGTACGTTACGCCGAAGGCCTCGCGGAGAAAATAATTCAGCATGATGGGCACATATGTCGTATGAGCGGCCACAGAGCCCACGCTGACATTGAGCGACTGCGCCAGCAGCTTCGCTCTGTATATGTGGTATTCGCTCGTAACAATAGCGGTACCCTCATTAGGGTCATCGCCGCAAGAGCGGATTATATTGAAGCTGAACTCAAGGTTTTCAAGCGTTGAAGTCGCCTTATCCTCAAGGATGATTCGGCTTTGGTCAATGCCGTTTTGCATGAGCCAGTCGGCCATAGCCTGAGCCTCGCTGATATTCTCGTCGGCGCCCTGACCTCCGCTGACTATTGCGACGGTATCGGTATGCTCTTTCATATACTCTCCGGCCGCACGCACGCGCTCAACGAGCGAGAGCGAGGGAGTATCGCCATGCACGGCCGCGCCGAGAACGATTATGTAGTCGTATTCCTCTTCCCCGTCACCGGAAGCCGCGCCGGCTATCGGCACTTCGACAATGATCAGATATACAAGTCCTATCGCCGTGAGAATGCACACCGCGCGCTTTATCCACACCTTGCTGCAAAAACGCATTATCGCAATGAGCGCTGCCGCAAAAAACAGGGCATACGCGATGTAGCTCACACCTGTGAAGAAAAGCCGCAGAATGAGACCGACGAGAACCAGCACGCCCGGCAAAATGATTCTTTTATTCATCCGAAAGTTCCTCCCATTCACCGTACATCGCAAGGAGCTTGTCGTTGAGTTCTTCCTTCTGTGCGCCGAGTTCCATCAGCTTCTGATAATCGCTTGCGTTTTCCTGCTCGAGCGTTTCTATCTCGCCTATCTGCTTTTCCAGCGCCGCGATCTCGCGCTCAAGCTTGGCTATGCGCTTCTCCTTATTTGGAGATGCCTTCTTCACAGGTTTTTCCGCCTTTGCGGCTTTGGCTTCGGCCTTTGCCGTACGCGTAAAGACCTCCTGGCGCTTCAGATACTCGCGCATCTGCTCATACGTTCCGCGATAGTCGAGAAGCTTGCCGCCGTCGAGATACCAGATGCGCGTTGCGAACTTCTCGATAAAATATCGGTCATGTGAAACGAACAGCAGCGCCTCGGAATAGTCCGACACGGCGTCCTCCATCCACTCACGGCTGGCAATATCCAGGTGGTTCGTCGGCTCGTCGAGGATGAGCAGGTTTATGTCGCTGCCCATGAGCATGCACAGTCTGAGTCTGCTCTTTTCGCCGCCGGAGAGCGCGCCTACGGGTGTGAACACATCCTCACCACGGAAGCCGAACGCGGCCAGTCTGTCACGCGCCTCCTGCGGCTGGCAGCGGCAGTCATACAGCATCGTGTCGAGAAGCGAGCGCTCCTCATTACTAAAATGTATTATCTGCGGCAGGTACGCCGGACGCACAGAGGGGCCAAATTTTATGTATCCCTCGTCGGGCAGCTCCTGCTGCATTATCATTTTGACAAGAGTGCTCTTACCTGTTCCGTTATCGCCGATGAGCGCGATGCGCTCGCCGCCCGAAACGGTAAGCTCAAGGTTCTCAAACAGCTTTTTTTCACCGAAGGCCTTGGACACATCATGGCACACGAGCATCTCATCGGCGCGGAAATCCGCCGACGTAAATTTTGCCGATAGCTTTTTCGCCTCAGTAGGCTTTGCGGTCTGCTCGAGCTTCGCTATGCGCTTTTCCATGGAAAACGCGCGCTTATGCAGCTTATCGTTGCCCATGAAGGCCCACAGATGCATCTGCTCAGCGGCACGGGTCAGCTGCTCGATCTTGGCCTGATCCTTTTCGTATTTTCTGAGCTTTTCCTCAAAGCGCTTCTGCCGCTCTATGACATAAAAGCTGTACCCGCCGCTGTAAAACTCGGCTTTGCCGTCGTTTATCTCAATGCAGCGCTGGGCTATCTTGTCGATAAAATAGCGGTCATGGCTTATTAAAAGCACCGTGCCCTTAAAATGCTGGAGATAATCCTCAAGCCATTCGGTCGCGCGAAGATCGAGATGGTTCGTAGGCTCGTCAAGCAGCAATATATCCGTCTTTTCGAGGATCAGGCGGGCAAGGTTCACCCTTGTCCGCTCGCCGCCGGAGAGCAGATCAAAGGGCTGCTCGCGCATACTCTGCGGAATATCCAGACCGTTTGCCACGCGGTTGCGGTCTGTGTCCATGTCATAGCCACCGAGGCGGGCAAAGTCGGCCGAAAGCCTGTCGTATTCAGAAAGGAGCCTGTCCGACTGATCGGTCTCCATTTTATGCGCAAGCTCGTCGAGACGCGCGCTTATGGCGTACAGCTCGCGGTGCGCATCCTTCAAAACGTCCTCGGTCGTCCAGCCGTCGGGATAAACGGGGATCTGAGATATTAGTCCCAGGCGCTTTCCTGAGGCTATCGCCACCGCGCCCTCGTCATAGTCTATCTCGCCCGTCAGAATGCGGAACAGCGTCGTTTTGCCGCAGCCGTTGTGCCCGAGAATGCCGACGCGCTCACCCTCGGCAATGTCGAAGCTGAGCCCGTCAAGTATGTTTTTACCCAATTCAAAGGACTTTACAAGTCCGTTGACGGATATGTCTGTCATTGTGTTTCTCCTAAATTATTTGCTTACCGCCGCCTGAAGCACGGTGTTTATCACTCCGCCGGCCGCTCCGAGTCCGCTGCCGCCGTTCTCGACGATACAGACGAATGCATAGGGATGCTCATCGTCGTTTAAGAATCCGACGAACCAGCCATGTGCGGCCTTGCCGTCACCGACCTCGGCCGTACCGGTCTTGGCAGATATATTCAGTCCCGGAAAGCGGTCCTGACCGTAGTGATAAACAACGTTGTAGTTCATCATGGACGCGACCTTCTGCGCCGTGTCGGCGGAAAGAAGCTGAGTTGTTTTGTTCGACTGGCCGAGAAGCGAAGGCTCAACGACCGTGCCGCCGTTTGCGTATGCTCCGGCAAGGCGCATCATTGCGTAGGGGCAGACAAGGTCGTTATACTGACCTATACCCGACCACGCCATGGACGCGCTCATGGAGCTGTCCTTATCGTAATTGCCGGCCTGGGTCGCTATGCTGTCAAGCTTTAGCTGCGTTGTTATTCCGAGCTTTTCGGCATACTGCGCGATGATATCCGGGCCAAGTTCGAGCGATATTTCCGCAAAAGCGCAGTTGCAGGAGTTTGAAAGGGCCTGCTCAATGGTCTGCTGTCCGTGAACTCCCGTACAGTTTATCGCAACACCCTTAACATCTACAGAGCCCGCGCAGTTAAAAGTTCGGTGATATATACCGTCTATATTCTCAAGCGCCGCCGTGAGCGTCACGAGTTTGAATATAGAGCCCGGCGTAAACGATGCGCTTATGCAGCGATTGATGTATGCGCCATCCGGCGGTGTCTCAGGCGGATTAAGAGGGTCAATGGACGGAGATGAGACCATGCACAGCACCTCGCCGGTTTTGTAGTTATAAACCATAACGGCGCCGCTGCGGCCATTCAACGCCTCATAGGCTTTGAGATTGAGATCCGCGTCAATGGTGAGCTGGAGATTAACATCGTCCTGCTCCTCAATGCCGGTTATTAGATTGAAGCCCGAAAGCTCGCGTTTAAACGAGCTTAGAGCGCCCGTTCCGACGTTTCCGACATAGTCACCGGTGACGTGATAGCAGGCAATGCGCGTGTTTGCATTTTCCGCATAGGTCTTTTCTCCGCCGCCCATTTGGGCAAGCTTTGTGCCGTTGCGGTCGGTGAGCGTATACTTACTGCCCGAGGTCGACTGATCAAAATAAAGCGCCCACATCTCGCCGTCTTTTATATAGCGGCCGACATACACAAACAGGCCGATGACGATAAGAAACGCCATCAAGAGCGCGGAAAAGGCGCGAAGCGATACTTTTTTCATGCCGTTTCCTCCTTTGGCTCTGCGCTTTCACGCTGCTGCTTTTTAGTCTTTGCCTCAGGCGGGCGCACGACAAAGCTCGCTCCCTTGCGTGTGTCGCCGGCTTTAATAAACGCCAGTAGCATCCAGCACGCGAGCACCGATGTGCCGCCGCGCGACACAAACGGGAACGTCACTCCAGTAAAGGGCAGGATATCGACAGACCCGAACACATTGAGCACGACCTGTATCATAAACATGCTCGCCGTTGCGCAGGCGGCTATGGAATAGTATGCGCTGCGTCCATGACCGGAGTTGCGCACAGCAAAGAACGCAAGCGCAAGTATCGCAAGCACTGCGCATATCGCGATTATGAGCCCAAGCTCCTCACACATTACGCCGAACACAGTGTCGGTATTGCCGGCAAAAGTGCTCTTAAGCCAGCCGTTGCCCGCTCCCTTACCGAACAGGCCGCCGGATGCTCCGGCCGAGAGAGCGTGAGTCTGCTGATAGCCTCCGTCCCAGATATTCTCGGCATCCCAGATATGTCCCCAGGTCGCAAATCTGCGTGCGACATGGTCTTTCATTTTTAGCATCAGAAAGCCCGCCATACCTGCACCCGTTATCGCAAGTGCAACCGTTGCTATCGAACCCGAGCGCATGAAGGATATGACGAGGAAGGTCACAAAGAATATGAGCGCCGTGCCGAAGTCGCTGCTGAACGCAAGGCATATGACGCACAACGCCGAAAACACAATAAACAGGATAAGGTTTTTTGTGCTGAACAATCTGTCGAGCGTCGCGGCGCCGACATAGATAAACGCGACCTTTACAAACTCAGAGGGCTGGATCGACAGTGATCCGATGAATATCCAGTTCTTTGCACCGTGTGCCTCCTTGCCGATGACCAGAACCGCCATGAGTATGAGCACCGACAGTATGGCAAGCGGCAGACGCAGGGTCTTTGTTCTGTCAAGATCACGCAGCCACCAGCCAAGAGCAAAAAACGCAACTACGCCTGCAAAAACGATTATCATCTGCCTGAACATCTCTTCAGGAACGGATGAGGCAATGACGGAAAGGCCGATAGAAGATAGGAAGAACGCAAGCGTTTCCACCTCAAAGCCCGTTCGGCGTATGCTGCGCATTGCAAAATAACAGAACCACTCAAGCAGTACGAGCAGTGCAAATCCGAGCATTATTCCGGCAGTGAACTCACTTTCCGCCGTGCACAGATGCTCGAGCAGGAGTATTGCCTGAAATACAGTCAGGAAAAACAGCGTCACCGCAGGATGTACACGCTTCCAGCTCTGCGTTCTTCGTGCTTCGATGGCATCACGCTGTTTTTCGCTTATATCACGAAAGCGCACACTGTTTCCCGCAAGGTTCAGCACGTCGCCGTCACGGACGACCGTGCCTATCCCCTGCACTTTCTCGCCGTTTACCCAAACTCCGCCTTTTGAGAAGATGTCAAATATGCGCCAAACGCCCTTGGGACTGCGGATAAGTACCGCGTGCACTCGGCTTACCGAGGCATACGGCAGGCAGATATCCGCGGATTTTGAGCGTCCGATCAGGTTTTCCCAGTGGTTTATCAGCGCAACACCATCGTCCTTGTGGATGTATCCCCATATTTCGGTCTGCGATTTGTTGCCGAGCATGCTGCGTGTGCAGCGAACGAGGACGATTATCGCAAAAAGCGGCAATATATATGAAGCTATGGTGACGATCATGTCAGGCAAGCGTTTCACCTCTTTGAACAATTATTATTTAAATAATATCATAATTGCACTGCATTGACAAGCAAGCCGGATTTATTTACAATAGGTTCATGAATATGAAAAGCTCAAAAACATGGATAGCGATATTCGCCGCAGTGCTCATTATATGCGCGGCGGCTTTCCTGCTACTCAAAAGCAATGGTGCGCAGGGTACGACAGCCGTAATACGCGTTGACGGCGAAATTTACGAAAAAATAAACCTCGATGCCGTTGCTGTTGCATATGACATGGAAATCAAAACGGAGTTTGGGTATAATAAACTGCACATAGAGCACGACGGGATAAGCGTAACAGATGCCGACTGCCGTGACCACATCTGCATGGATCAGGGGAAGGTCAGTCAGTCCGGCGTTCCCATCGTGTGTCTGCCCCACAGGCTCACCATTGAGATTGAAGGGGGCGATATCGATGCCTAAGACAAGAAAGCTTGCGCTCATGGCAATGTTCACAGCCGCCTCGCTCATCGTTTTTGTCATTGAGGCACAAATACCGGCCCCGCTCCCCGTTCCGGGCGTGAAGCTCGGCCTTGCGAATATAGTCACGCTCATCGCTATGGTCATGCTCGGCCGGCGCGAGGCGGGGCTTATCCTGCTTGTTCGTATTGCCATGGGCAGCGTGTTCACCGGCGGCGTGTCGGCCTTCATATTCAGTATCGCCGGCGGTGCTCTGGCCTATGCCGTCATGTGTCTGACGCTCAGGCCGTTTTCGGGAAAGCTTTTGTGGGTAGTGAGCGTATTCGGCGCTGTTGCGCACAATCTCGGCCAGCTCGGCGCGGCTGTTTTCATAACAAAAACGACCTCGCTGTTTCTATATGCGCCCATTCTTCTGGCCTCGGCTATCGTCACCGGCGTGTTCACCGGTTTTGCGGCAATGTATCTTGTCCGGCGGCTGGACAAAAGGGTCAAGTAGTGTTAGTATGTAGTCATTGTAGTCATTATAACATTTGATATTAGGAGTATTTTAAAATGAGCGAATGTACACATGATTGTTCGACCTGTCAGGAAAACTGCGGCGAACGCGAGACTCAGGACCTGAGCGCGAAGCTCAATCCCGCGGCAAGCGTAAAAAAGGTCATTGCCGTCGTAAGCGGCAAGGGCGGCGTCGGCAAAAGCCTTGTAACCGGTCTTTTGGCAAGCAAAATGCAGAGCCGCGGCTATCAGGCTGCCGTTCTGGACGCGGATATAACAGGCCCGTCGATCCCCAAGTCCTTCGGCATCCACGAGCATGCCCGCGGCACGGAAGAGATGCTCATCCCCTGCTACTCAAATAAGGGCACGCAGATCATGTCCGTAAACCTCATCCTCGATAACGAGACCGACCCCGTCGTGTGGCGCGGCCCTGTCATCGCCGGTGTCGTCACCCAGTTCTGGAGTGATGTTCTGTGGGATAACGTCGATTATATGTTTGTCGACATGCCTCCCGGAACGGGCGACGTTCCCCTGACCGTTTTCCAGTCGCTGCCCATTGACGGCATCGTCATCGTCACCTCTCCGCAGGAGCTGGTGTCCATGATAGTTGCCAAGGCCGTGAACATGGCAAAACTCATGAACATTCCCGTGCTCGGCATCGTCGAGAATATGAGCTACTTCAAATGCCCCGACTGCGGCAAAGAACACGAGATATTCGGCGCGAGCAAGGTCGACGCCGTTGCCAAGGAATACGGCATCGAGCACACTGCGCGTCTGCCCATCGATCCCGTTGTTGCGACCATGGTCGACGCGGGTGAAATTGAAAGCATAAACGCCGACGCTCTTGACGAGCTGGCTGACTTTATAGAAAAAGGAGAAAACGCATGATAATCGCAGTATCTTACAAGGACAATGAGATATTCGAGCACTTCGGTCACGCCGAGATGTTCGCCATCTACAAAACCAATGATGACAATACCGAAATTCTCTCCAAGGAGCTCGTCGAGGTCAAGGAATCCGGCCATCAGGCTGTCGCCGACCTTATGGACAGCCTGCACGTCGACGCGGTCATCGTCGGCAACATCGGCATCCATGCACGAGCGGCGCTTGCGGCCTACGGCATTGTTGCGTTCGCCGGCTTCTGCGGCAACTCCGACGATGCGGCAGAGCTTCTCATGCGCGGCCAGCTCCCCTTCATCTCCGACGAGGGCGGCTGCGGCGGCGGTGGCTGCTCCGGCTGCTCGGGCTGCGGCGATCACAGCCACGAGGACGGCGAGGACTGTGGATGCGGCGGCAGCTGCGGATGCCACTGATAAGTCAATAAGCATAAAAAAGCTCAGGTCAAATGACCTGAGCTTTTTGTTTATGTTTTTATATCGTATTTAGCTTCACTGCGCTCTGTAGAGGAAGGTGACTACCTGGCCGCGGGTGCAGGTCGCGTTGGGTGAGAATCTGTTGCCTCCCGTGCCGGCAGTTATTCCGTTTGCAACTGCCCAGCTTACCGCATTGTAGCAATATGAGCCTGCCGCGACGTCGGAGAAGCTGCTGACAGTGCTGACGCTCGGTGACTTTGCCGCGCGGTACAGGAACGTTACTACCTGACCGCGAGTGCAAGTCGCATTTGGCGAAAAATGAGTTGCATCCGTACCGGCGGTTATTCCGTTTGCGACCGCCCATTTGACAGCCTCGTAGTAGAAAGCGTCAGACGAAACGTCGGTGAAACTCACGTTCGCGCTGACTATCGGCTTACCTGCCGCGCGCCACAGGAAGGTAACGACCTGCGCGCGGGTGCAGCCTGCATTCGGCGAGAAGTGAGTGGTATCTGTTCCTGCCGTAACGCCGTTTGCAACCGCCCACTGGACTGCATCATAGCAATATGAGGTACTTGGAACGTCAACGAAGCTCGGCGCTGCTGCGTTGGGGTCTTTTTCACCGCAGCGGGTGCAGACGCCGGCTACATAGTTGTGGCCGAAAGCGGCTTTTATCCCATCGTCATAATTATAGTCGCAATTTTCACATTCATAATGAGTATAGCCCTGTCTAGTGCAGGTGGGAGGCACTACAACTCCGCTGAGCTGATGGATTATCTTATCCGCGCAGTGTATGTCTGCATGTCTGCTTAGATAGAAAATGCCTAAGTTGGGTGTTTCTTCTAACCAAATATTTATTTCTCCGAGTTGCTCAGATGTTCCCTTATAAATAATTTTATTCAGGGATATAAGATCTCCAAACACATTTCCATAAAGTGAAGCAATGCTTGTCGGAAGAGTCAAGATTGTAAGGCTCTTATTTTGCCAAAATGCATACTTGTTAATACTCGTAACACCGTCCGGAACTGTGTACTCAGACTTCTTATCGCTCTGAGGGTATATCTCTAAGCGTGTTTTATCTTTATTGAACAGGACTCCGTCTTCCGAACTGAAACATTTGTTGTCTTCCGATACATTAAAGCTTGCCAAGCTTGTGCAGTCAGCGAATGCTCCTTCACCAATGCTTACTACTTCGTCAGGTATAGTGATGCTCGTCAAGCCTGTGCAACGGTAGAATGCACGGTCACCGATGCTCATTACTCCATTTGGAATCGTGACACTCGTAAGACTCGTACAGCGGTAGAATGCACAGTCGCCAATACTCGTCACGCCGTTCGGTATAGTATAGGAGTTTGCAATTTTCCCGCCTGGATACGCTATAAATTTTGTTTTTTCCTTGTTGAAAAGCACCCCATCATCTGAGCCGTAAGAAGCATTGTCTTCCTCAACATTTATGCTCGTCAGGCTTGTGCAACCGAAGAATGCAGAGCCGCCAATGCTCGTCACCGCAGTACCGCTAATTTCCGACGGAATGTTTGCTATCGTAACCGACTCATCACAATCGGTTATTTTCCCATGTTTGCTGTCAAAGTAGATATTGCCACTGGTGACCTCATAAGCAACAATACTGTTCTCTGCCAGCGCTGCGGTCGGCACAAGTGACACCACCATCAGCATCACGAGCAGCAGACTTAGTATTCGTTTCTTCATTGTTTTCCTCCCATAGTTAAAATTTATTTTTGGTTTAAAACGATCACATTGAGTACTCTTTGCTGTGCCGATAATGTGCTCCGTCACGATAGTCGAGTGCTTCAATGTAATCGTCATGCTGCTTTTTCAGCTCATCCAATTCTTCACTTGTTAAGTTCGTTAAACTACTCAGAAGATCGTTTTTGCATTTTCTGTTTGTATCTCTAATTTTAAGTATTTCATTTAGAACCCCCACTAAAGCCACTGTATCGCTTTTTTCTAGAGCAAATGTAAGCTTATGCAGTCTGTCCATCTCATTTTTAAATTTTTCATACAGCTCTTTCTCGTCGCTTGTGCACTTATCGAACTTTGTTGAATCGATGTACACTGTTCCTAATTTCTCGGTCTGATATATAAACGGAACAGACATTTCAAGCATTTTAAATACATCCTCTCGTTTGTTTTCGCAATACACGCAATTCATCATTTTCCTCCCGATGTTTTTTCGCTCTCTGTCAAAAGGTACACCTTTTGACAGGCAACGAATTTACATGATTTGAGCAGTCAAAACCGTCTTTTTCAATAAAACCAGTGCTTTTTTCGGTTAAATTCAATACAAAGTATTGCAATTTTGCCTGTTTTCAGCTATCATGACATTAGAAAAACGCAACTGTCAAAAGGTGTACCTTTTGACAGTTGCATTTTTACGTTTAAGACCCACATAAAAAGCACCCCCGGAGCCCGGTTAGGCTTCGGGGGTGCTGCTTATTTTCAAATCAAATTCTTTTCCACTTTGCGCCGTTGGGGATATCGGTGACTTCGATTCCCTGAGCCTTGAGCTCGCCGCGAATACGGTCGGCCTCAGCAAAGTTTTTGCCCTTCTTCGCGTCGGCGCGTGCTTTAAGCAGCGCCTCGATCTCGGCATTCTGTTCGCCGGATTCAGAGATGACGGTGAACTCGCCTGAACCGGAAACGGCCTGCTTTTTGAGCTCGGCGCGCCTTGCGGCGGCCTTTTCAATGAGGCTGAGGCTCAGAACGCGGTCAAAGTCCGCGATGACTGCGAGCTTTGTGTCATCATTGGTGTCATATTTGAGCACATCGTACAGCGCGGTAACGGCAAGAGAGGTATTCAGGTCGTTATCCAAAGCCGCTGTGAACTTTGACTTGAGCGCCGCGACAGCGTCTTCGTCGACTGCTTCGCCCGCGGGCTTGAGCGCCGCGATACGGTTTATGAGCTTATTGTAAGTGCCCTGTGCGTTATCGAGGTTTTCCCAGCTGAACACGAGCGACTTGCGATAGTGGCTCTGCAGGCAGAACAGGCGGTAAGCAAGGGGGTCATAGCCCTTTTCCTCGAGCAGCGAAACGGTGAGGAATTCGCCCTTACTTTTGCTCATCTTTCCGGAATTTGTGTTCAGGTGCATAACGTGCATCCAGTAGTTGCACCATTTGTGGCCGAGGTAGGACTCTGACTGCGCGATCTCGTTGGTGTGGTGAGGGAACGCGTTGTCGATGCCGCCGCAGTGGATGTCGAGATCCTCGCCGAGGTGCTTCATGGATATGCCCGAGCACTCGATATGCCAGCCCGGGTAGCCCACACCCCAGGGGGAGTCCCACTTGAGGGCCTGATCCTCGAACTTGGACTTGGTAAACCACAGGACGAAGTCGTTCTTGTTGCGCTTATTCTCGTCCGCCTCGACGCCCTCGCGCACGCCTACGTCAAGATCGTCGGCGTTGAAGTCGTTGAAGATGTAATAGCGCTCGAGCTTGGAGGTATCAAAATACACGTTGCCGCCGGCAAAGTAGGCGTAGCCGGTATCCATGAGCCTGGTGATTATCTTGATATACTCGTCGATACAGTTGGTCGCGGGCTCGACTACATCAGGGGTCTTGATGTTGAGCTTTGCGCAGTCGGAGAAGAACGCATCGGTGTAGAACTTCGCGATCTCCATGACGGACTTGTGCTCGCGCTTTGCACCCTTGAGCATCTTATCCTCACCCTCATCGGCATCGCTTGTGAGGTGGCCGACGTCGGTGATATTCATGACGCGCTTGACGTTATATCCGGCATAGCGCAGGTACTTCTCCAGCACATCCTCCATGATATATGAGCGCAAGTTACCTATATGCGCAAAGTGATACACCGTGGGGCCGCAGGTGTACATCTTGACTATGTCGGGGTGATTGGGGACAAAGTCCTCTTTTTTTCTGCTTGCAGAGTTATAAAGCTTCATATATATTCTCCTTCACGTTCAGGCGCAGTGCTTGAACACGCCGATGTTTTTTACAAAGTATTCAACGCCCGAATACAGCGTCGTTGCGAGGATCAGCACCCAGCAGATGACCGCAATGACATCGGGTGCCGGGAACCATGGCTGCGTTGCAATGATGAGTATGCCGAGGGCGACCATCGTAACGCCGGTCTTGATCTTACCAGACCACGCGGCGGCTATGACAATGCCCTGCTCAACGGCCAGAAGCCGCAGGCCGGAAACACCGAACTCGCGCAGCAGCACCAGCGCAACTACCCAGCCGGGCATGAGCCCGACCTCGACAAAATAACACATTGCCGACAACACGAGCATTTTATCGGCCAGCGGATCCATGAACTTGCCGAAATCGGTGACGAGATTATACTTTCTCGCTATCTTGCCGTCGACAAAGTCGCTCAGGCACGCGATTATGTAAACCGCAAGTGCCCAGTACGGAAGATCAAGGTACAAAAGCACCATGAAAACGGGAACAAGAATTATTCTGCCGATCGTTATCTTGTTGGGTGTGTTCATCAATTATTCCTCCTCGCCGATAAGGTTGCCGTCGTCGGAAACGGCGGTTATACGCACATTAACTATCTGCCCCTCTCCGCCGCGGCCTTCAAAGAATACAAGGCCGTCTATGTCGGGCGAATCGTAACAGCTGCGGCCGATCCATGTGCCGTCCTCGTCATGGTCGGTGCAGATAACGGGCAGCAGCTTTCCGACGAGCGAGGCCGCAAAATCGTCCATTATGCGCGCCTGAATATCCATGATGAGATCAGCGCGGCGCTGGGCCTCCTCGAACGGGACATGCTCCATCTTCGCCGCCGGCGTGCCCTCCTCGGGCGAGAAGGGGAAAACTCCGGCACGCTCTATCTTGGCTTCGAGCAGGAAGCTGCACAGCTCCTCAAACTCCTCCTCGCCTTCGCCGGGCAGACCGGAGATCAGGCTCGTGCGCAGAACAAGACCGGGAATACGGCGGCGCAGCGTCTTGAAAAGCTCGCGTATATCGTCGCCGGTACCGTGCCTGTTCATGGTTTTGAGTATTTTGTTATTTATATGCTGGATGGGAATATCCAGATATTTTACGATCTTGGGGTTTTGCGCGATCTCGTCAATAAGCTCGTCGTCAAACTGGTCCGGATAGGTGTAGTGCAGCCTTATCCACTCAACACCGTCTATCTCGCTTATTCTGCGGCAGAGCTCGGCAAGGCATCGCTTGCCGTAGAGGTCAGTCCCGTAGCGGGTTATGTCCTGCGCGATGACGATGATCTCCTTGACACCGTGCGAAGCCAGATCACGTGCTTCCTCAACGACGTTTTCGAGCTCTCTCGAGCGGTACCTGCCGCGTATGTACGGTATCGCACAAAAGGCGCAGAAGTTATCGCAGCCCTCGGCAATACGCAGATACGCCCATGACGGTCCGGTGCTCACGACACGCGGTATCTCATCGACCGGGGCGCTGTTGTCGGCAAAAATACTGACGGGCTTTTCCTCGAAGACCGCATCCACCGCCGGAACGATATCACCGAAGCTTCCGACACCGAGGATGGCGTCAACTTCCGGCAGCTCCTCCGTTACTGCGGCGCGATAGCGCTCCGTGAGGCAGCCTGTAACGATGATCTTTCCGAGCTTCCCGTCGGCCTTGAGCTTCGCCATTTCGAGAATGGTGTCTATCGCTTCGCTTTTCGCCGCATCTATAAAACCGCAGGTATTTATTATCACAGCGTCCGCACCCTCGGGCGAGGGCGCGAGAGCATAGCCTGCCTCACTGAGCAGATACAGCATCTGCTCGCTGTTGACGAGATTTTTTGCACAGCCCAGAGAAATCAGGGCAATTGTCCTATCCATTCAATAATCACCTTGAGTATCAAATTCATTCAGCGCGTGTTTTATCTGATCCCAGGAGTAACCGCGCCGAAACAGCGCGTCCGAGACCTTTTTGACCTGCGCTCTGTCGCCGGGGTCACGCAGCCTTGTGCGGATAAACCGCTCAAGGTACGCATCCTGCTCCGGCATTTGAAGCATAGCCTCATCCCACATTTCGCGCGGAACACCGTGCCGCCTGAGCTCCTGCTTTATGCGTGACGCACCGTAGCCCTTGGCGGCATAATGCCGCACAACGCTTCCGGCGTACTCTGCGTCATTAATAAGTCCCATACGGCACAGCCAGTCTGCGCATTCCTCCGCGTTTTCCGGCGTTTCTCCCTTTTCTATAAGGCGCTTTCTAAGCTCTTCACGCGACATGGGGCGTGCGTTTATTATCCGCAGCGCCCGTGCCTTTGCCATAGCAAGGCCCGAGGCCGAGACGAGCCCATTATATTCGTCCTCGTCAAATTCCATACCCGAGTGGATGAAGCGCTCGGTTATAATGCCGAGAGTGGTCTTGAGCTCCGTACCGTCGGAGAATATAAGCATGAAGCGCTCGGGAGAGGTCTGCTTTATCTCACGCAGCGTCACTTTATTCAGCCTTCAAAATCGTCTGCGGAAACGTCGACAGCGCGGCCGGCTGCCTGAGCGGCCTTGCGCGCCTGCGGGCTCATGAGCTTGTACGCGTTATCGCGTATCTGCTGCTCAATATTCGCGCAGATCTCGGGATTGGAGAGCAGATATTCCTTCACGGCATCTCTGCCCTGGATGCGCTGCTCGCCGACGGTGAACCATGCGCCGGCCTTGTCGATTATCTCGAGCTTGACACCGAGATCGACGATCTCGCCAACCTTGGATATGCCCTCGCCATACATGATATCGAACTCTGCCTCCTTGAACGGAGGAGCGCACTTGTTCTTAATTACCTTAGCTCTCGTGCGGTTGCCGATCATCTCGCCGCCGACCTTGAGCGTCTCGATCCTGCGCACATCAATGCGGACAGAGGCGTAGTATTTAAGCGCAAGACCGCCGGGCGTAGTCTCGGGATTGCCGTACATTACGCCGATCTTCTGGCGAAGCTGGTTTATGAATATTACGGTGCAGCCGTTTTTCGAGATGCAGCCCGCCAAACGACGCATTGCCTGCGACATAAGTCTTGCCAGCGCACCGACAACGGAGTCACCCATCTCGCCTTCGAGCTCGATACGGGGGATAAGAGCCGCGACGGAGTCGACAACGACAACGTCAACAGCACTCGAGCGCACGAGGCTCTCGGTTATATCAAGCGCCTGCTCGCCGGTGTCCGGCTGCGAAATGAGCAGACTGTCGATATCAACGCCCAGTGCACGGGCATAGGCAGGCTCAAGGGCGTGCTCTACGTCGATATACGCAGCCTCGCCGCCGGCTTTCTGAGCCGCCGCGACGACGTGCAGCGCAAGCGTTGTTTTACCCGATGCCTCGGGGCCGTAGATCTCAATGATCCTTCCCTTGGGAACGCCGCCGATGCCGAGTGCAAGGTCGAGCGACAGCGAACCTGTCGACAATGCTTCAACATTGACGGGAATATCGTCGCCAAGGCGCATGATAGCACCCTTGCCATAGTTTTTCTCTATCTGCGCGATGCAGGTCTCAAGAGCTTTTTTCTTATCGCTTGCCTGAGAGTGAGTGGAGATGGGAGCTTTCTTTTTTTCAGCCATTTCTTTTACCTCTGTTTATATCAGAATTCGTTTTTCCATTTCCCGATGACGACTCGCTCAAATCCGAGAGTGTCGTTGCGGCTCTCGACCGAAACAAAGCCCGCTTTCAGAAGCATGAGCTTTACCTCATCGGCCTGACCCTCGCCGACCTCGAACATCATGAAGCCGTTCGGCCGAAGCGTTATCGTCCAGTATTTTATGATTGCCCTGTAGAAATCAAGGCCGTCCTCGCCGCCGTCGAGCGCCGTCATCGGCTCGTAATCGCGCACCGAGCAGTCAAGCTCAATGAGCTCAAACGATGGGATATACGGCGGATTTGAAACTATAACATCAAAGCTCCCGATACTCATGGGCGGCCATGTGGTCGCATCCGCGTTCATGGGGATTATCCTTGACGTGAGCTTGTTGTCTTTAATATTCTTCCGGCAAACCTCGAGCGCCGACGGACTTATGTCCGCAGCTACAACGCGTGCGGCCGGAAGCTCGTTTGCGACCGCGCAGGCTATGCAGCCGCTGCCGCAGCATAAGTCGAGAACTCTGCCCTTCATGCCAAAGCCCTTTATAGCATCTATCGCCGCGTCAACAAGGATCTCCGTGTCCATGCGTGGAATAAGAACATCCGGAGTAACGGTCATGGGAAGCCCGTAAAACTCCCACGAACCTGAGATATACGCAAGCGGCTCGCCCTGAAGGCGGCGCTGTATCATGCTGTGCGCACGCTCCTCGATCTCGGACGAGGTGTACAGATACATGTCGCGCATGAGCTGCTCGGTCGTTTTGCCGGCCGCTGCGGCAAGAAGTATGCGGGCTTCAAGGCTGTAAGCCTCAACGCCGTTTTCTCTCAGCGCATTTCTGACTGAGAAATAAATATCATTATATGTTTTCGGCATTTTCCAAGATCCTTATTTACCAGGCGTCACTGCCTTTTTCTTCGGGAATGACGAGTTCAAGCGCACGGATAGCACACTCGATCATCTCGTCGTCCGGCTCGTTGGTCGTTATACGCTGGAACTGCTTGCCCGGCCATGAAAGTATTGCAGAGCACAGGTTATCGTGCCTGCCGACCCAACGGTTTAATTCGTAGCTCAGGCCGACAATGAGCGGCAGCATGAGAAATTTGAGTCCCATGCGCAGCATCGTGTCGGAAACGTGGATAAACGAACCCGCGATTATACTTATTATAATTACAACGAATATGAAGCTCGTTCCGCACCTCGGGTGGAGCCTCGGCTGCGGACGCACGTTCTCGACCGTAAGCGGAAGACCTTTTTCATAGCAGAAGATGGTCTTGTGCTCGGCACCGTGATAGGAAAACAGGCGCTTCATATCCTTCATTTTTGAGCACAGTATCAAATATATGAAGAAGATCACAAGCTTGAGTATGCCCTCAAGCAGCGTTCTCCAGTAAAAGTCGGATTTGACGGCGGGGAACAGTCCGACGATAAAAGTCGGCAGGAACAAAAACAGAAACAGCGAAAGCGCTATGCCTAAAACGACGGCAACGCCGATAACGAGTTTCTGCGCGGTCTCGTTTGAAAAGTGCTTCTCTATCCATAGGTCTATCTTATCCGGTTCTTCCTGCATATCCTCGGGAAGCTGATCGGCCGAATACGACAGCGCCTTCACGCCGTTTACCATCGACGATATGAACGCCGCGACGCCGCGGATAAGCGGCCAGCCAAGGATAGGCGACTTTTCCTTTAGGGGAGTTACCGGCTCGACTTTTTCAACCATTTCGCCGGAGCCGCGGCACACGATAGCGCGCTTATCCGGTCCGAGCATCATTATGCCTTCGATAAGTGCCTGACCGCCGATGGAGGTCTTAAATTTTACCGAAGACTCAGAATTTTTGTCTGACATTTATCTACCTCAATTTTCTGACAGGGGCAAGCTTATTTCGGCAACACAGCCGCCGCCCTCGGCGTTTGAAATATCGAGCCGTCCGCCGTGACGCGAGACTATCTCATCGCACACGGCAAGCCCGATGCCGCTGCCGCGGTTTTTGCTGCTGCCTTTATAAAATCTGTTTTTTACAAACGGCAGCTCACCGGCCGGGATACCTCTGCCGTAATCGCGTATGCGGATGATGACGCGCTCCTTATCGAGCGTAAGCGTTATATCAACCTTTCCTCCGTCGCCGCCGTGCTTTGCGGCATTGTCCAAAAGATTCAGGAACACCTGCTTGAGGCGCTCGGGATCGCCGGATATGAGCGGAATGTCATACTCCGGAGGTTCGTAATTGACCTCGATACCTGCTTCGCTCATAAGCTTGCCGTATGTAAACAGCGAATCTTCAAGCTCGGCGGCAATATCCACAAGCTCCATTCGCAGATTGAACCTGCCATCCTGTATACGTGTAAACTCCAAAAGATCGGCGACCATGCCGGTCAATCTCTCGGCCTCCTTGGAGATTATCTTAACTCCGCGCAGCGACTCGTCCTTTATCGCGGGATCGTATTGCAGCGTTTCGCTCCAGCCGAGTATGGCTGTCAGCGGCGTGCGCAGCTCGTGAGATATCTGAGATATGAACTCCGCAGTCGCCTTATCCGAGCGCGCTATCTTTTCGGACATTATATTTATATCATCGGTGAGCCTGCCGATCTCGTTATCGCCTACAGACGGGACCTGCGCGCCATAGCTTCCGTCGGCAATGTGCTTTGCCGATTCGCTCAGATCCTGAATGGGCTTCGATATGTAGTGATCGAACCATATGTTTACGAGTATGACATATGCCGCGATGATGATCGCGATGATGATCGCCGGAATGATGAGCTTGTTTGCGGCAAAGGCGATAAGGCATGCGATAAGTATGACCGCCGCTATGCTCGAGGCAAGCAGCTGCCATTTAAGTTCTTTGAAAAACATTGGACACTTCCCGGGAAATAATTAGCGTTAATAGCCCCACTTGTAGCCGAAGCCCCAAACAGTCGTGAGAAATTCCGGCTCTGTAGGATCTGCCTCGATCTTCAGGCGCAGACGGCGGATGTTGACATCGACCGTTTTGAGCTCGCCGGAAAAATCGTCGCCCCAAACGGCCTTAAGAATGTCCTCGCGCGACATTGCCTTGCCGGGGTTCTCCATAAACAGCTTCATCAGCAGGTACTCTATCTGCGTAAGCTTTAAGCGCTTGCAATCCTTTTCAAGGGTACGGTTGCGCGTGTTGAGCAGGAACGGTCCGCTGGATATCTCATAGCTGGGCTTGTCACCTGCATCACTGCCGAGACGGCGCACGAGCGCATCGACGCGAGCGGTGAGCTCAGCCGGAGAGAAGGGCTTTGTAACATAATCGTCGGCGCCCGTCATAAGGCCGGTCACCTTATCGATCTCCTGACTTTTTGCTGTCAGCATAATTATGCCGATCTTCGAGCCGGAAGCTCGAATGCGGCGGCAAACCTCGAAGCCGTCGATATCGGGGAGCATAACATCCAGCAGAGCGAGACTGACATCGGGATTTTTTTCGAGCAGAGCCAAAGCGGTCATGCCGTTTTCGGCCTCGATAGGCTCATATCCGTTGCGGCGGAGGTTGATGACCACAAAACTGCGGATATTCGGTTCGTCTTCAAGTACGAGTATCTTTTTCATGGCTTGGCCTCTTTCTTATAATTTTACATTGAAATATTGTAACATACAATTTTCAATTATGGTAGAGGTAAAGACAAAAAAACTGTAATTCGAGAACAAAAAATTACACAAATATATGAACGCCGCACTTGAATAATACGATTTTATAGGTTATAATACTTTCGTTTCTATTCGCCGGTGTGATGGAATGGTAGACGTAGCGGATTCAAAATCCGCCGGGGGCGACTCCGTGTGGGTTCGAGTCCCACCACCGGCACCAAGTATCGAAATTAAAGCACGTTCCATCCGGGACGTGCTTTAATTCATTACTTGACACGGGGTTATAATATAAATATCGAGTACACGAAATGAGGTCAGTCATTTGATAGACATACATTGCCACATGCTGCCCGGAGTGGATGACGGGTCGAGGTCTATGGAGACCTCGCTTCTCATGGCGCAGGCAGCCGTCAGAGGCGGAACGGACGTTGTCAGTCCCGAGGCCAGCAATACCCCGACAGACGACAATCCCCCCTCCCCCCAGACCGGCGAGACTATCTCCGCCGCTTGGGTAATGGTGATCGCCGCCGCCGTCGCCGTGCTTGCGTTCTGCGGTAGGAAGCTCATAAGCGAGAAGTAATAGTCTGAGTTTGCAAAGCTCCATGCAGAACGCATGGAGCTTTTTTAGGTGTGGGTGAATTATACTATCAAGTGCAACAGTAAAAAAGGAAAGAAGTTCATACGAATCTTTGGTAGAATGTAATTACCAC
>CAKUAS010000015.1 GCA_934636655.1 uncultured Oscillospiraceae bacterium | reverse complement strand
TGAACGCATAGCTTACATGCGCCGCCGCCTCGTTGCCGTCCATCGTCTTGTACCTTCTTGTCATATCTTTTCCTCCCGAAACTAATGGATTTCTAATAATTATACATTATATTTAACTTTTCAAATACACTTTGAGTTTAACACTAAAAAAATGCGATGTAAACATCAAATTATTGCTTGTACTTTTTGAAATGGTGTATTATACTATTGTAGCAATTTTATAATTGCGCGTATTTTGATGAAAGGAGCCTTTCAATATGGTGAACATCAGCAATGAGCTTGGAAGTATAAGCATCACCAGTGAGGTCTTTACGAATATTGCCGGCGCGGCGGCGACAAGCTGCTTCGGCGTAAAGGGCATGGCAGGACGCAGCAAGGAAGGCGGCCCGCTCCAGCTTCTCAGACGTGAATCAATGTCAAAGGGAGTTATGACCCATCTTAATGACGACGGTACGCTTTCGCTTGAACTGCATATAGGTGTTGATAACGGTGTTAATATAAGCGCCGTATGCCGCAGCATTATCAAGGAAGTGCGCTACAAGGTCGCAAAGGCCACGGGCGTTCCCGTAAAGAGCGTCGATGTTTACGTCGACACTGTTATAGTCGGTTAATTACAGAGAAAATCCCTCCCGGAGGTGCTTTTGATTTGAGAGAATATTTAGACGCCGCGGTGTTTAAGGACATGATCCTTTGCGCTGATGCCGCGCTTGCTGAGAATACTCAGCAGATAAACGAGCTTAACGTTTTCCCCGTTCCCGACGGTGATACGGGTACGAATATGGGCCTTACAATGAACGAGGCCGCTGCCCAGCTCAGAAAGAAAGAGTTTTACGCTGTTGATGCTGTTGCCGACTGTGTTGCCGGCGCTCTTCTGCGCGGTGCTCGCGGAAATTCCGGCGTTATCCTGTCGCTTCTGTTCCGCGGCATATCCCGCAGACTCAAGGGTATGGAGACCGTCGGCGCGAAGGAATTTGCTGCCGCTATGGAAGACGGCGTTGACGCAGCGTATAAAGCGGTCATGAAGCCCGCCGAGGGCACGATACTGACCGTCGCGCGCATGGCGTCGGCTGCCGCTGTCGAGTACGCCAAGAAGGGCACGGATATCGAGGAACTGCTCGATACCGCACTCAGGATCGGCAACGAGGCGCTGGAGAACACCGTCAACCAGAACCCGGTTCTCCAGAAGGCAGGAGTCGTCGATGCCGGCGGCAAGGGATATATCGTTATCTTCACCGCCATGCTCGCATGCCTGCGCGGTGAGGTCAAGGCTCCCACGGCGGCTGTTCAGGCGGGCGTTATAGCAAACGAGAATAACGCGTTCGACATGTTCGGAACGGATGAAATAACCTACGCCTTCGATACCGTGTATATCGTGCGCAAGCACGAGCCGAACGTAGACCTCACGCCGCTGCGTGCCTATCTTTCCAGCATCGGCGATTGCCTTGTTATCGGTGAGGACGACGAGGCGTTCAAGGTGCACGTCCATACGAATATCCCCGGCGAGGCGCTCACGAAGAGCCAGCAGTACGGTACGCTTGAGCTTGCCAAGATCGAGAATATGCGCACGCAGTATGACGATATAATGGCAGGCCGCAAGGCTCAGACGACCGACGATCTTGAAAAGGTCGAGCAGGAGCTTGAAGCTGCCGAGGAGCTGCATGCTATACCGACAAAGCGCTACGGCATAGTTGCCGTCTGTGCAGGCGAAGGTATTGCAAATCTGTTTAAGGAACTCGGCGCCGACACCATCGTTACCGGCGGCCAGACCATGAACCCATCAACTGCGGATATCATAAAGGAGATCAACCGCACCCCGGCAGAGATCGTGTTTGTTCTGCCGAATAATAAGAATATCATTATGGCCGCTGAACAGAGTATCCCTCTGTGCGAGGATAAGACCGTTGTCGTTATCCCGACCAAGACCATTCCCCAGGGAATAACCGCGATGCTCAACTTTGATCCTGAGAGCGAAGTTTCCGACATCGTCGAGGCGCTAAATGAGTCTCTTTCGGATGTTCACACCGCCCAGGTCACCTACGCTGCGCGCGACTCTGACTTTGACGGCTATGCCATTCACGCCGGCGAGTATCTTGCTCTGCTTGACGGAAAGCTCATCGGCAGCTTCACCGAAATGCCTTCCATGCTCGGTAAGATGTCCGAAGCCTTTGATGATCTTGATCCCGAGATAATCACAGTCTACTACGGTGAGGACGTAAATCAGGAGGATGCGGAGGCCACGGCAGGAACGCTTGAGGAAGCCTTCCCAGACGCGGAGGTCACCGTCGTAAACGGCGGCCAGCCTGTTTACTATTACATGATATCGGTAGAGTAAAATGACGACAAATAACCACCTGACGCGTTCGGGTGGTTATTTTACAATATGGAGAGAATAAAATGGCAGATTTTTCACATTTTAATGAAAACGGCAGAGCAAAGATGGTGGATGTGTCCGAAAAGGCGGACACCGTGCGCACGGCGGTCGCGGCCGGCAGAGTTCTGGTCAATGCCGAAACATTTGAGCTTATAAAGTCCGGCGGCATGAAAAAGGGCGACGTTTTGTCCGTTGCGCAGGTCGGCGGCATAATGGGCGCAAAGCGCACCTCGGAGATCATACCGATGTGCCACCCGATAATGATATCTGGCGTGGATATCGATATTTCACTCTGCGAGGAACAGCACAGTGTCGAGATCGTCGCAACGACGAAGTGCACCGGTGCGACGGGGGTCGAGATGGAGGCGCTCACGGCGGTGTCCGTTGCGGCGCTGACTGTTTACGACATGTGCAAGGCCGTGCAGCGCGATATCGAGATAACGGATGTCCGTCTTCTCAAAAAGACAGGCGGCAAAAGCGGGGTGTTCGAGCGCAAATGAAGAGTATTCTCATGATCGGAACCGGCGGCACTATCGCCTCGCAGATAAGCGGAGATGCGCTTTCGCCGCAGCTCAGCCCCGATGAGCTTCTTGCTCTCGTTCCGGCGATATCGAAGCTGTGCCGCGTTGAGTGCATATCGCTTTTTAATGTCGACAGCACAAGTATGACACCTGCGCACTGGGTGAAAATAACGCAGTGCGTAAGGGATAATTACGATAAGTACGACGGCTTTGTCATAAGCCACGGAACGGACACGATGGCCTATACGGCAGCGGCGCTGAGCTATATGATACGCGGTTCGAAAAAGCCCGTCATTCTCACCGGTGCACAGAAGCCCATAGGCTTTGACTCGACAGATTCGAAGATAAATCTCCTCGATGCCTTCACCTGCGCCTGCTCGGACGATATATGCGGTGTGAACATCGTCTTTAACGGCCGCGTTATCCTCGGAACCCGCGCGAGAAAAACGAGGTCTAAGTCCTACGCTGCCTTTTCCAGCATAAATTACCCCTACATCGCAACGCTTCAGGACGGAGTGCTCATGCAGTATATTAAGCCCGAAAGCTTTGACAGACCTGAGTTTTTCACCGAGATTGACACGAATGTCGGGCTTATAAAGATGATCCCCGGCATTGACTTTGAGCTTTTGCAGTTTCTTACCGAGCGCAAGGATGCCGTCATAATAGAGGCCTTCGGCGTCGGCGGCCTGCCGTCCTACGGCGACGATAAGTTTTTGGACATTGTCATAAATGCCATCGGCAGAGGAAAAATCATAATCATGACCACTCAGGTGCAGAACGAGGGCTCGGATCTTGCCGTGTAC
The DNA here is from genome assembly GCA_934636655.1 of uncultured Oscillospiraceae bacterium. GTDB lineage: Bacteria > Bacillota > Clostridia > Oscillospirales > Oscillospiraceae > F23-B02. The sequence goes on along the minus strand of CAKUAS010000015.1, from coordinate 49,006 downwards.
AATGTCGGGCACCGGCTCAAGGGCTGGCGCAACGTGCTCGAGGCGTATGATATGACAACTGAGTCGGCGCTTGCAAAGATAATGTGCATCCTCGGCACAACAAATGATTCCGACGAGATACGCCGTGCGTTTTACGAGCCCGTTGCGCACGATATACTCTATCACTGCGGAGAGTGAAATGAATAATGTTGTAATAATAGGCGGCGGCGCGTCCGGTATGGCGGCCGCGATAACGGCCTCGGAGGATAAAAATAATAATGTAATACTGCTCGAGCGGCAGCAGCGCGTGGGTAAAAAGCTCCTCAGCACGGGTAACGGAAGGTGTAACCTTACCAATACCGGCGCTTCTCCCGAGCACTATCACGGCTCGCAGCCCGGCTTTGCCGATGCTGTGCTCTCTCGCTTTACGCCGGAGGATACTCTGCACTTTTTCGATTCTCTTGGCCTTGCGGTGAGCTGTGAGTACGGCGGCAGGGTATATCCGCAGTCAAACTCGGCGAACAGCGTCGTGGATGTTCTGCGCTTTGCGCTCATGCGCGATAATATAACGGTGAAAACCTCCTGCCCGGCGCGGAGAATAGAAAAGCGCGGCGAGGGCTTTGCCGTTTTCACCGATGAGGGCAGCATAAGCGCCGACTTCGTCATAGTCTCCTGCGGCGGAGCCGCCGGAGCGAAGGTCGGCGGAGTCCATGACGGCTATGAGCTTTTAAAGCCGCTGGGGCATAAGTGTACGCCTCTTTTGCCGTCGCTGGTGCAGCTGATAACGGATCCGACATATCCGCGTGCTCTCAAGGGCGTGAGGGTCATGGCGAAGCTGCGTCTTGAAAACGACGGCGAAACGGTCGCACAGAGCAGCGGCGAGCTGCAATTTACCGAAACCGGACTTTCCGGTCCCGCGGCGTTTGATATCTCCCGCGCTGCGGCGGAGATAGGCAGAGGAGTTATCCGCATTGATCTCTCCGGCGGTGCGGACATTGAAGCAAAGCTGCATGCGAGGATTAAAAATAACCCAACTCTCTGCGCCGACGATGCGCTCACCGGAGTTCTGCACAATCGCCTCGGCAAGATGGCCGTCAAATACGCGGGTGTTTCCGGCTCTATCCCGCTGGATAAGCTCACGGAGGCGGACATTTCGGCCATAGCAAATGCATGCCGCGATTTTTCGATAGCTCTGCGCGGCGTTGAGGATTTCGATCACGCTCAGGTGACTGCCGGCGGCATAAAAACTACGGGCGTCAATCCCGAAACGCTTGAGAGCTGGTTTGTGCCTCACCTGTTCATAACAGGTGAGCTTTTGGATGTCGATGCCGACTGCGGCGGCTTTAACCTCCAGTGGGCTTGGGCAAGCGGCGTAACGGCGGGGAGGCTCGGCAAATGATCCTTGTAAGAAACCTGCGCCTCGATATCGGGCAGAGCGAGGAAAGGCTCAAGGCCAAGGCTGCGCGCGAAATGCATGTGCCCGCTTGGGCGATAAAGAGCTTTAAAATTACAAAGCGTTCGCTTGACGCAAGAAAGAAAAATGATATCCACTGGCTGTATTCCGCTGCTGTGGAGATAGATAACGAGGATAAGCTCCTTGCAAAGAATAAGAGCAAAAATCTTGCAAAATATGAGGAGCTCGATTACTCCGTACCGCGCCTGAGCGTAAATGAGAGACCCGTTGTCGCGGGCTTTGGACCTGGCGGCATGTTCGCTGCTCTGGTGCTGAGCATGGCGGGATTAAAGCCTATCGTCCTTGAGCGCGGCGCCGACGCCGAAACGCGAAAGAAAAAGGTCGACGCTTTCAGCTCGGGCGGCGAGCTTGACCCCGAGTGCAACGTCCAGTTCGGCGAGGGCGGAGCGGGAACGTTTTCCGACGGTAAGCTCGGTACGGGCATACGCGATAAGCGCATACGCTGGATACTGAGTGTGTTCCATGAGCACGGTGCGCCGGAGAGCATACTTTACGACGCAAAGCCGCATATCGGTACTGATATACTTATAAATGTTGTACAGGGCATACGCGAAAGCATCATAAAAAACGGCGGCGAGGTGCGCTTTAACTCAAAGCTCACGGGGCTTGTTATTGAGAATAACACCCTGCGTGCCGTAAAAGTAACGGACGAGAGCGGTGAGCACGAGCTTCCGTGTTCCGACCTCATCCTTGCGATAGGCCACTCTGCGCGTGACACGTTTGAGATGCTCGAAAAGTCCGGTGTTCCGATGGAGGCAAAGCCCTTTTCCATGGGCGCGCGCATCGAGCATAAGCAAAAGGATATAAACCTCGCGCAGTATGGCGAATACAGCGATGGGCTCCCGGCAGCCGATTATTCGCTGAATGTCCATCTGCCTGACGGCACGAGCGCTTATACCTTCTGCATGTGCCCCGGAGGCGAGGTCATAGCCGCTGCATCCGAGCCCGGCGGCGTGTGCACGAACGGCATGAGCAACTCCCGCCGCGATGCGGAAAACGCCAACAGCGCCCTGCTTGTGACCCTGCAGCCGGAGGATTTTCCTTGTGACGGTCCGCTTGGCGGCATGTACTGGCAGCGAGACATCGAGCGCGCTGCATTTGCCGTCTCAGGCAGTTACTGTGCTCCGGCACAGACCGTGGGAGATTTCCTCTCACACAAAAGATCTGACGGTGCAGGCGCGGTCAAGCCGAGCTACAGACCGGATGTTCACTGGTGTGACCTGCATGATGTCCTGCCGGAACGGATAACCGGAGTGCTTGAAAACGCGCTCCCGGAGCTGGGGAAAAAGCTTCACGGCTTTTATGCGCCCGAGGCAGTGCTAACGGCGCCGGAGACGCGCTCATCATCACCGGTGCGCATACTGCGCGACGATGCCCGCCGCTCGCAGATACATGGATTATATCCCTGCGGAGAGGGTGCGGGCTATGCCGGAGGCATAACCTCTGCCGCCGTTGACGGCATGAAATGCGCCGAAGCACTCATCGAGACGCTTAAATAAGACAAAATACTATTTGCCGAAACAGAGTTTTTTCTCTGTTTCGGCATTTTTGTGGCCTGTGCTTCGACACGGTTCGCATAATTTGTGTTAACATAAGGCTAAAGACACAAAATCTTGTGTTGCAGTAAAACTTGCAATTACGCTCTGATTAATAAATTATAGACAGCGAAAAACGGCGCAAAGCGTTGAAGCGTCAACGTTTTGCTCATGGTGAAAAAGTTTCAAAGCCAGAAAATGCCGCGTAAAAATAACTCTCCGTTAACAGGCTGACCACAATATTTAGTGGTGAAGAGGGTTACAAAGCGGTAAAAATAACTACATTTTGTGTTTTTCTATTGACAGGATAATCGGCTTATGCTATTGTTTAGACCGTTGAATAAAAGGGAGTACGCAATGAAGGTAACAGGTATTCAGAAATTAACGCTTCTTGACTATCCCGGAGTGGTCGCGTGCACGGTGTTTACGGCAGGATGCAATTTCAGATGTCCGTTCTGCCATAACTCGATGCTCGTCCTGTCTGAGCAGATAGATAGCGACTGCCTCACTGATGATGAGGTGTTCGACTTTCTGCGAAAGCGAAGGGGAGTGCTCGACGGTGTCGCCATCACGGGCGGCGAGCCGCTTCTGCATTCGGACATGCCGGAGTTTCTTGAGCGGGTCAAGGCCCTGGGGTATAAGATCAAACTCGACACCAACGGGTCTAACCCTGAACTTCTTTCCGAGATAATCAGAGAAAAGCTCGTTGACCGAGTCGCGATGGATATTAAGAATGCACCGCAGGAATATGCACGCACGATAGGCTTAAAGGAATTTGATATTACTCCTGTCGAGAAGTCTAAAGAGCTTCTGCTTGGCGGAAGTATGGACTACGAATTCCGGACGACAGTCGTCAAGGGCATCCACACGAGGGAAAGCCTTATCGAAGCCGCAAAGTGGATAAGTGGCGCGAAGGAATACTACCTTCAGCAGTTTAAGGACTCCGGCAGTCTTATTTTGCCGGAAGGACTTGAAGCGTACGATGAAAAACAGATGCACGCACTGGCCGATGCCGTTCGGGACTATGTTCCCGCGGTCGAGGTAAGAGGCGTTTGAGAGAAAAAACGGAGGATAGAAATGTATCAGATCATTAAGAGAGACGGAAAAATAGTTGACTTTGACATCACGAAGATCGCCAATGCCATCAAAAAGGCATTCGAGGCGACCGACACCGAGTACACCGATGATATCATCGATTTCATCGCCCTCAAGGTATCGGCCGACTTCCTGCCGAAGATAAAGGACGGCTATGTCGCTGTTGAAGATATTCAGGACAGCGTCGAGGCGGTCCTGTCGCGCGGCGGCTACGAGGGCGTTGCGAAGGCCTACATACTCTACCGTAAGCAGCGCGAGAAACTGCGCAACATGAAAAATACCTATTTGGACTATAAAGAGACCGTCAACAGCTACGTTAACGTTCTCGACTGGCGCGTCAAGGAAAACTCCACCGTCACCTATTCCGTTGGCGGACTTATCCTCTCAAACTCCGGCGCGATCACCGCTAATTACTGGCTGAGCGAGATCTACGACGAAGAGATCGGCAATGCACACCGCAACTGCGATCTGCACCTGCACGATCTGAGCATGCTCACCGGCTACTGCGCAGGTTGGAGCCTCAAGCAGCTCATTCAGCAGGGTCTCGGCATCCCGGGTAAGATAAATTCCTCCCCGGCAAGCCACCTGAGCACCCTGTGCAATCAGATGGTAAACTTCCTCGGCATCATGCAGAACGAATGGGCCGGTGCTCAGGCTTTCTCGAGCTTCGATACCTATCTTGCTCCTTTTGTTAAGGTCGATAACCTCACTTATAAAGAGGTCAAGCAGTGCATACAGTCGTTCATCTTCGGCGTGAACACTCCGTCGCGCTGGGGCACTCAGGCACCGTTTTCAAACATTACCCTTGACTGGACCGTTCCTGCCGACCTCAAGGACATGCCCGCCATCGTCGGCGGCAAGGAGCAGGACTTCACCTACGGCGACTGTGTCGAGGAAATGGCCATGGTCAACAAGGCCTTTATCGATATCATGATCGAGGGCGACGCAAACGGCCGCGGCTTCCAGTACCCGATCCCGACCTACTCTATCACCCGCGATTTTGACTGGTCTCCCACGGAGAACAACAAGCTCCTGTTCGAGATGACCGCAAAGTACGGCACTCCGTACTTCTCCAACTACATAAACTCCGATATGGAGCCCTCGGATGTTCGCAGTATGTGCTGCCGCCTGCGCCTTGATCTGCGCGAGCTGCGCAAAAAGTCCGGCGGTTACTTCGGTTCGGGCGAAAGCACAGGCTCCATCGGTGTCGTCACCATAAACATGCCGCGCATAGCATATCTCGCGGCTGATGAGGCGGATTTCTTCAAGCGCCTTGATAAGATGATGGACATCGCGGCGCGCTCTTTGAAGGTAAAGCGCAACGTCATCACAAAGCTCCTCAACGAGGGACTTTACCCCTACACCAAGTATTATCTCGGAAACTTCAATAACCACTTCTCCACCATCGGCCTTGTCGGCATGAACGAAGCGGGGCTCAACGCAAACTGGATCCGCGCTGACATGACCACCGAGAAGTGCCAGGAGTTCACCAAGAAGGTCCTCAACCACATGCGCGAGCGCCTGTCGGACTATCAGGAGCAGTACGGTGACCTGTATAACCTCGAGGCAACTCCGGCCGAGAGCACGTCCTACCGCCTTGCAAAGCATGACGTCGAGCAGTACCCCGACATCATTACCGCATCCCAGGGCGATACGCCGTACTACACAAACTCCAGCCACCTTCCGGTAAGCTACACCGACGATATATTCTCCGCTCTCGACATTCAGGACGAGCTTCAGACGCTGTACACCTCCGGCACGGTCTTCCACGCCTTCCTCGGCGAGAAGCTGCCCGACTGGCAGGCTGCGGCAAACCTCGTTCGCAAGATCGCGGAAAACTACAAGCTGCCGTACTATACCATAAGCCCGACCTACTCTGTCTGCAAGAATCACGGCTATCTTACCGGTGAGCAGTTCACCTGCCCCGAGTGCGGCGAAAGCGCAGAGGTATACAGCCGCATCACCGGCTATTACCGCCCGGTGCAGAACTGGAACGCCGGCAAGACTCAGGAGTATAAGGAGCGCAAGGAATATAATATCGGAACCTCCGTCCTCAAGCACAAAGGACCTCTGCACCCCGAGGCAAAGCCCGAGCAGGAGCCTGCCGTTGAGGAGGAGATCTGCGAAAACTCCACCGGAAAGCGAACCATCCTCTTTACGCGCGAAAATTGCCCGAATTGCCGCATAGTCTACAGCTATCTGGATAAGGCCGGCCTCGAGTGCGAGAAGATCATGGCCGAGGAGAATGTTGAGCTTGCGCTGTCCTACGGCGTGAAGCAGGCTCCGACCCTCGTCATTGTTGACGGCGAGCATGTCGAGAAATTCGCCGGAGCGGGCGCGATAAAGAACTATCTTTTCAAGTAAACGAAGGCAAAGCAATGCATGATATAATAATCATCGGCGGAGGGCCGGCAGGATTAACTGCCGCCCTCTACGCCTTGAGAGCGGGAAAAAGCGTTCTCGTAATTGAAAAAAGCACCTTCGGAGGTCAGATAACGTGGTCGCCCAAGGTCGAAAATTTCCCCGGCATCCCCTCGGTATCGGGTGCGGAGCTCGGCGATAAGTTCACCGCCCAGGCGCTCGAGCAGGGCGCGGAGCTTGAACTCGACGAGGCGATATCCGTCGAGGTCGACGGCGATATAAAGCGCGTAAAAACCGATTTCGGCGGCACATTCGAGGCCAAAGCGCTCATCATCGCCTCCGGCGCGAGACCGCGTACTCTCGGTATTCCCGGCGAGGAGGAGCTCATGGGCGCGGGAGTCTGCTTCTGCGCGGTGTGCGACGGTGCGTTTTACAAGGGCAGGGAGGTCGCCGTCAACGGCGGCGGAAACTCCGCTCTGCAGGACGCGATGCTTCTGAGCGATACCTGCTCAAAGGTCTATCTTATCCACCGCAGAGATTCTTTCCGCGGTGAGGCAAAGCTCGTTGAGGCGTTAAGAGCGCGCTCTAACGTCGAGTTTGTGCTGAATAGCAGCATAACGGCGCTCCTCGGTCAGGACGAGCTGTGCGGTATCAGAGTTGCCGATAACGAGGGCAGCGAGCGTGAGATCGCGGTCGACGGCCTGTTCGTTGCGATAGGCCACGCCCCCGATAACGGTATATTCTCCTCGCTCATAGACCTTGACGAGGGCGGCTATGCCGACTCCGACGAGAGCTGCCGCACAAAAACTCCGGGTGTGTTCGTCGCCGGCGACTGCCGCAAAAAGGCCGTTCGCCAGCTCACGACCGCAGCGGCCGACGGCTCTGCCGCCGCGCTTGCAGCGTGCCGCTATATAGATTCTCTTAACTGAGGCGGAGAACAGCATGAAGGAAAAAAATATCGCATGGCTGCTTCTTGTCGCGTCCGGCCTCATGGAGATAATCTGGGCCTACGGTATGAAGCTGAGTCAGGGCTTTACGGTGTTCTGGCCGAGCGTAGTTACTATCATTGTTCTCGCGGTGAGCTTCTTCTGCCTCGGAAAGGCCGTAAATGTCCTCGGCATCGGACTGGGCTACGCCGTATTCACGGGCATAGGCGTCGTCGGAACGACTCTCATAAGCATTTTTGTCCTCAAGGAGGGCGCAAGCCCCTTAAAGCTGATTTCGTTAGGTCTTCTCATAGTCGGCATTTTGGGGCTCAAGCTCTGTGATGAGGAGGATAGCAAAAAATGATGTGGCTCATTCTTGTCATAGCAAGCTTTTTTGAGCTTGCCTTTGCGGTGTTTATGAAGCTCTCAAACGGGCTTAAGAACGTAAAATACACCGTCCTCACGCTCGTGTGCTCCTGCATAAGCATTGGCCTGCTTTCCATCGCGACAAAAACGTTGCCTCTCGGAGTATCCTACGCCGTGTGGACCGGGCTCGGAACGCTGTTTAACGTTCTGTTCGGCATAATCGTATTTAAAGAGAGCAAAAGCTCCAAAAAGCTCGTTTTCATGGCGCTGGTGCTCCTCGGCGTTATCGGACTGAGACTGGCATAAAAAAATCCGCTCTATGAGCGGATTTTTTTATCTGTTCTGTTATCAGCCGAAGATGCCGCGGATGAAGTCGACGACCTTGTTTACAAACTCGGTCACCGTGTCGGCAACGTTGGAGAGAAACTGCTTTATCTCGCCCTGTTTGGCGACGATGTCCTTGAGGTACTGCTGAACCTGCTCTACCTTTTCCTTGAGAGCGGCGGTGTCGAGCTTCTCCATTGAGCGGCACAGGGAAATGAGACTGTCTATCTGGCTGTCGTTGAGGGTGACGTTATACTCATCGGCGATCTTTTTGATCTCCTCGCGCAGCTGATCGTCGGTCATATCCTTTGTCTGGTCGAGGATGAGCTTGAGTTCATTGACTATGGCCGCGGAATCCGCGCTGCCGATCTCCTCGGCGAGCTCGGCCGTAACGGTGAGTTCCTGCGTGCCTACGAGCTTTGCATCCTCGTCGAGCTTCTTACCGGTTATGTCTTCATAGGCCTTATATATGCCCGTGAGCGCCGCCGTGCCGGAGACGTTGAAGGGCGCGACGATCCTGACATTCGCGTCGGTGATGCCGGCTGTGACCATTGCGTTCATGTACATGTCCGGGGTGCACCAGGTGATGTTTTTGACCTGAACGTCAAGTCCTTTGCCGTCGGCGAGAGCCTCAATGTACACACACGAGATGGACTTTGTGCCGATAAGGCTCTCGTCAACAAGTCCCTTGAGGTACTCGCGTTCTTCGGAGTTCGTTACCGTCAGCTCCTTGACGTCGCCCTGAGAGATACCGAATTCCTTGTATACATATGCGATCTCGTCCGCGTCGAGGTCAGCGCCTATAACCGTGCGGCTGCCTTCGATGGTATCGGCAAAGGCAACACAGCTGCCGAGCATCAAAACGCAGAGAATAAGGGAAATTACGTTTTTCATTTTAAAACCGTCCTTTCACGGAAGTTTAACCATTGTAGTATATGTGAACTTCGTTTGTGTTAACAAAGGATTAATTGTGCAGAATAATAAATATTAATTTAACGCTTTAAAGTTGTTGACATACTGTGAACATTGTGCTAACATACGCTCATAAATCCTGTGAAACCTCAAGGATCGCGAGAGACTGGAGGCGGAGGATGCTCTGGAGAATCCCGAAAGGGTGCCGAAGGTGTAAGGCGTGTACCGCGCCGAATCTCTCAGGCCAAAGGACAGAGGAAAGCATAAATTTTGATTTTAATATGTTTTTCTGATATGTCTCCGGAGCTGCTGAAATGTTTCAGCAGTTTTTTTGTTGCTAAAACAAGGAGGAAAAAAGAAAATGGATGCAGTATTAAAAATCGTTCAGACCGTGAACCTTTACCTGTCGGATTATATTCTTATAATCATGCTCGTCGGCTGCGGTCTGTATTTCAGCTTCAGAACGAAGTTTGTCCAGATCCGCTGCTTTGGCGAAGGCTGGCGCAAAGTGTTCGGTAACTTCTCGCTTCACGGCGGCAAGCATGAGGGCGGCATGAGCTCGTTCCAGGCGCTTGCGACGGCAATTGCGGCGCAGGTCGGTACCGGCAACATTGTCGGTGCATGCGGCGCTATTCTTGTCGGCGGCCCGGGCGCTATCTTCTGGATGTGGATCATCGCATTCTTCGGCATGAGCACCATCTACGCCGAGGCAGTCCTCGCACAGAAGACCCGCGTCGTCAATCCCGACGGCACAGTTGCCGGCGGCCCTGTTTACTACATTAAGAGAGCCTTCAACAACGGCTTCGGCAAGTTCATGGCCGGTTTCTTCGCAGTCGCTATCATCCTTGCGCTCGGCTTCATGGGTGCAATGGTCCAGTCCAACTCCATCGGCGAGAGCTGCCAGAACGCGTTCGGCATCCCGTCCTGGGTAATGGGCGCTATAATCGCAGTCATCTGCGCATTCATCTTCATCGGCGGCGCTCACCGCGTTGCAGCCGTTGCCGAGAAGATCGTTCCCATTATGGCCATTCTGTACGTTATCGGCGGCCTCGTTGTTCTTGTTTGCCGCATTCAGTACATCCCCGAGACCTTCGGTATGATTTTCAAGTATGCTTTCAACCCCACCGCAGTTATCGGTGGTTCGATAGGCTTTGCGATAAAGCAGGCTATCTCCCAGGGTGTCAAGCGCGGCCTGTTCTCCAATGAAGCCGGTATGGGCTCGACTCCTCACGCGCACGCTCAGGCAAAGGTCAAGAGCCCGCACGATCAGGGCGTTGTTGCAATGATCGGCGTGTTTATAGACACCTTCGTCGTCCTCACCATGACCGCACTTGTCGTTATTTCCACTCTGTACACCGGTGACGGCATACTCTCCGGCGTTATGACCAGCTCCGAGAATCTCGATGCGCTGGGCGTAGCAAAGACCAATCTCGCACAGCTTGCTTTCGGCAGCGTGTTCGGCGAGGGCCTCGGCAGTGCGTTCGTTGCGATCTGCCTGCTGTTCTTCGCATTCACGACCATAATCGGCTGGAACCTCTTCGGTCGCATAAACATTGAGTATCTGTTCGGCAAAAAGGCAGTTCTGCCGTACTCGATCATCGCTATCGCGTTCATCTTCCTCGGCTCGCTGCTTTCCAATGACCTCGTATGGGAGCTGACGGACATGTTCAACCAGCTCATGGTCATCCCGAACGTCATCGCATTGCTCGCCCTCGGCGGACTGGTAGCAGCCAGCGCCAAAGCCGGCAGCAGCGAAACTCTCGAAAATAAGAAAAAGTAAGATCAAATTTAAAGAGCCCACTTCGGCGGGCTCTTTTTTTCTTGACAACGGTGTTTATACTGTGTATAATGAGTATACACAGTTGGCAAGGAGCAGAATGATGAACATATTTATCGACAACCGCAGCGGAGTACCGATATACGACCAGATATATTCGCAGATAAAGGCGCAGATCATAAGCGGGACTCTTGACGCCGACGAGGCGCTGCCGTCGATACGCGGGCTGGCCAAGGATCTCCGCATAAGCGTAATAACGACAAAGCGCGCGTATGACGAATTAGAAAAAGAGGGCTTTATATACACAGTTGCCGGAAAGGGCTGCTTTGTAGCGCCGAAAAATACCGAGCTTCTGCGTGAAGAGAATCTGCGCAAGATCGAAGCGCACATAGCTGAGATAGTGAAGCTTTCGCACTCCTGCGGGCTGAAAAACGAAGAGCTTATAGATATGCTGCGCTATGAAATGGAGGAATGAGCAGTGAATGCACTTGAAATCGAAGGTATAACAAAGCATAGAGATGGCTTCAGTCTCAGCGGTATAAATCTCACACTGCCTTCGGGCTGCATAATGGGGCTTATCGGCGAAAACGGAGCCGGCAAAACGACAACGATAAAGCTTGTGCTCGACATGATAAAGAGAGACGGCGGCACTGTGCGCATGCTAGGAAAGAAAAGCTCCGAGATATCCAGAGAGGATATCGGTGTCGTGCTCGACGAGGTCGGCCTGCCGTCCTGCCTTACGGCAAAGCAGGTAGATAAGATAATGCAGAGAGCGTATAAGAACTGGAGCAGCGAGGAGTTTTTTTCATATTTGGGGCGCCTGAATGTTCCGGAGGACAAAGCGTTCAGTACATTGTCACGCGGAATGAAGATGAAGCTCGGAATAGCCTGCGCCCTGTCTCACAAAGCAAAGCTTCTTATCCTCGATGAAGCGACCAGCGGCCTTGACCCCGTCGTGCGCGACGAGGTGATAGACATTCTCCTCGACTTTACGCGTGAGGAAGAGCACTCGGTTTTAATATCCTCGCATATTGTCAGCGACCTTGAAAAAATATGCGATTACATAGCGTTTCTGCACAAGGGAAAGCTCATGCTCTGCGAGGAGAAGGACAGTCTTTACGAGCAGTACGGCATCATACGCTGCGATGAGTCCGCGCTGCTCAATATTGAACCTTCGGCGGTCATAGGAAAACGTGTCAGCTCCTTCGGCGCTGAGGCCATCGTCCGGCGTGACGCCGTTCCCGCAGGAATGAGTATTGCGCCTGTGGGCATAGAGGAACTGTTTGTGTTCATGGCAAATGAGGCGGCATGATGAGCGCGTTGCTTTTAAAGGATTGGTACATGGCCAGGAAATGCTGCGGCAGTTTCCTGTTTGTAGTCCTTGTGTTTTTGGGGCTGTCTTTCGTTTCAAGTAATGTGATCTTCTACACATATCCGTGCATGATGACTGGGCTTTTGCCATACACGCTTTATTCGTATGATGAGCGCGAAAAGTTTAGCACTTTTTGTGCGTCAATGCCTGTCTCACGGCGGCAGTATGTCAGTGAAAAATATGTTTTCGGGCTGATCGCTTCCGCCGCGGCCGCGGTGCTGACGCTTATCGCTGCGCTTCTTAACAGTAATACCGGCACTGAGGAGATACTGCCTATGCTGAGCGTTGCCGCGGTAGCGGCGCTCGTGTCGCAGGCTGTTATGCTGCCGTTCGGCTTCAAGTTCGGCGTTGAGAAGGGGCGCATATTGTTTATTGCGGTCGTTGCCGTGCTGTTTGCAGTGTTTTACATCGTCATGACTCCTGATGTCCTTGGCACTTTTACGCTTGACGCAAAGTCTTTCTGTATTGCTGCGCTTGCCGTTTCGATCCTGCTTTTTACAGCCTCGTGGCTTATATCGCAGAAAGTATACGAAAATAAAGAATTTTAATGAAAAATGCAGAGCTATTGGCTCTGCATTTTTCAATATTCTCTTTTCATTACCGCAAGGAATGAGCCTGCGCTTGCCACGACAAAGTAGCCCAGCGCTGTAAGCACCGCTTTTTTCATGTCCTCGCTTTTAACGTCAAACGAAGCGAGCGCACCGTTTATGCGCTCGAGCCAGTAACCGGAGAGCTGTATCTCCTTTTCGGCCAGTGCCGTATCCGCCAGTGTGAGGACGATCGTCAGGACCATCGGCAGTACAAGGCATATCGCGATAGAACCGCCGGTTTTCTGTAAAATTGTGCTTATGGCGTAAAAGAGAGATGCTTCAGCGAGCATGACGGCCAGCTGACACAAGAGTATCTTGACTGTGTTTGCGTCAAATGCCGCATTGCCCGCGCCCCAAAATGCCGTTCCGATTAGGTAACCGGCTGCCATACATACTATCGTCATGAACGCAGAGGCGAACAAAACGGCAATCAGCTTTGCCGAAAATATGCCGAGGCGCGTATAGCCGCGCGTAACAATGTTTCGTATCGTACCGGATACATAGTCTTCGCACGCGAAAAGGGGGACGAACACGCCTATGACCATGCTCAGGACACCGCCGGAGGCCGAGCCTATCATGAAGTTCATGCCGCTCAGCCCGAGTTCGGCGGGGTCTAAGCCGTCCTTGTTCATAAGCTGAGAGGTGTATGCCGAAACTACGAGCATGGCCACTGCAACGGCCAGGCAGATGTAAAAGCTCTTTTGCCTGATGAGCTTGTGAAATTCAAAGTGCAAAAGCTTTCCCATGTCACTTGCCCATCCTTTCAAGAAAGTATTCCTCAAGGCTTGCCGTCTGCACCGAAAGCTCGCTGACCCGTACCCCGTGGCGCACGAGCAGGCGGTTTATCCGGTCGCTCTGGTCAAGCCGGTCGTACATGTAGATGCAGTCGTCCCGGACCTTGATAGCCTCAGGCTTGACTATGCACGATAAAAGCGCCGCCGCTTTCTGGACATTATTTACCCTGAGCTTCAGGTGATGGCGGCAGCGGCTCTCAAGCTCCTTTGCCGTTATCTGCTCTATGAGGACGCCGTCTTTAATAATACCGTAGGTCGTTACGATCTTTGACAGCTCGTCGAGCAGATGGCTGGACACGAGGAATGTAACGCCTTTCTTTTGATTTAGAGTGAGTATAACGTCGCGTATCTCTTTAATACCGGCAGGGTCGAGGCCATTTATCGGCTCGTCAAGTACGAGAAACTCCGGGTGTCCGAGCAGGGCAATGCCGATGGCAAGGCGCTGCTTCATGCCGAGGGAAAACTGCCCGGCCTTTTTCTTTCCGACACCCTTCAGGCCGACAAGGTCGAGTATGTCCTCAAGCTCGTCGGTGTCGGTGCCGGTCAGGATGGCAAAGCGGTGCAGATTTTCAAGTGCCGTGCAGTTTTTGTATATGCACGGATATTCAAGCAATGCGCCGATGCGGTGGCGCGCCTCATTTTCACTCTCTTCGCCGCCGAACAGCTCGATGCTGCCGTCGGTGGGCATTGCAGCACCCAGCACAAGGCGCATAAGAGTAGTCTTACCGGCGCCGTTTTTGCCGATGAAACCGTATATCTCGCCCTTTTTTATCTGCATGCTTATGTTTCTAACGGCAGTTTTTTCGCCGAACTGTTTAGTAAGGTTTTGCGTGCGCAGAACGTACTCCAAATAATTCGCCTCCCGGTGAATTGACTTTTAGTTTAGTAACTATTAATATATAATATATTATTAATCGGAAAAAATCAACAGGAGTATTAATATGTCGGAAATGAAGATAATCGCAAGAATAAGTACGCCGTTTAAAACAAAATTCGGTATTCCGCGTCAGAGCGGAGTTGCGCCGGATGTAAAGGGTGAGATCATGTTCGAGCCAGGTTACCGTGAGATAGAGGCAGTGCGCGGACTCGAGGGCTTTTCACATATATGGCTGATATGGTGCTTCTCCGAAGCAGTGACCGATAAATGGTCGCCGACAGTGCGCCCGCCGCGTCTCGGCGGAAATGCGCGCATGGGCGTGTTCGCAACGCGCTCGCCGTTTAGACCGAACCCAATAGGCCTGTCCTCGGTCAAACTCGACAGGATAGAGTATACCGCCGACCGAGGCCCCGTTCTGCACGTTCGCGGAGCGGACCTTATGGACGGAACGCCGATATTCGACATTAAGCCATACGTCGCCTATGCTGATTCTCACCCGGATGCTGTTGGCGGCTTTACGGATACAGCGCAGTTTAATAAGCTCCACGTCGAGTTATCCGACGGCCTGACGACTCCGCTGCCCGATGGCCTCATTGAGGTGCTCGAGAACGATCCGCGCCCGAGATATCACGATGACCCGGAGCGTGTGTACGGCATGGAGTATGACGGTAGGGAGGTTAAATTCCGAGTCCAAGGCGATATGCTGACAGTTATTGAAATTCAGTGAAAAACTTGACTAAGACAGGAATAGGTGCTATATTATCCTTACCAAGTGGTCAATAAAAGCGGGTCGTGTATTATGGCTGAAATAAAGCTTAAAATCAATGATATCGACTGCGCTGCCTGTGTGAGGCGGCTGGAGCGTGCCCTCGGAGCGCACAGCGGCGTTTTTTCTGTGCAGGTGAGCTATGCCTCGGGCAGGGCGGAGCTGTGCTATGACGCGGATAAGACTAATATTGCGAATATTGTAAGATGCGTAAAAAATGCCGGCTTCAGTGTCACGACGGAGACGGCGCTCATAAAATGCGCGGATCTCGCTGCGGCTGAGACGGCGCTCAAAGCGCTCGACCGCGTTGCACACGTTGAGCGCGACGAAGAAAGCGGCTGCATAAAGGCGCAGCTTTGGCCCGTTGGGATCGATGAAGAGTATATAACTCAGGCACTCGGCATGCCCGCCGAGGTAACGATAGTAAGTCCGGATGAGGACGGCGGAGGCAGGGTGAAGCAGGCCGCGTTTTTGCGTGGAATCTTCGCGGCGATTTTCTTTTCGCTGCCGCAGCTTTGGGACATATCCTTTGCAGCGCGGCTGATATTCGGCGCTCTTACGCTTTTGAGCGGTGCACATTTTTTCCGTGCGGCCGTTCGGGCGATAAAGAAAAAGGTGCTCAGCCCCGATATTGCGGCGGCAATTATCCTGATGGTAATGTATGTTCTTTGCACAGTTGACATAATACATTTCCTACTGCTCACTGCGGTGACCGTGCTGCTGCTTCTAAGCCGCTATGCCGAGAGCCGCGCGGTGTACGCCCTCGGCGCCTCGGCGCGAAGGCTTTCGCATATGCAGCCGGAGACTGCGCGCGTTCTGAAAAACGGCGAAACTGCGGAAAAGAGTATCGACGAGCTGCATGCTGGCGATATCATAAGCGTATTGCCCGGCGAGCGCATAGCCGCAGACGGGGAGATCGTCTGTGGTGAGTGCACGGTCGATGAGTCGGCGATAACAGGCGGCGGGGAGCTTACACAAAAACGTGTGGGCGATACCGTGCTCTGCGGCTCGCTGAACCGCGCGGGCGAGGTTTATATACGCGCTGCACACACGGGAAAGAATACCGTGCTGCAAAGAAAAATATCTGAGCTCAGCCATGCGCAGTTGCCGCATGCTTTGTCCGTTGCGGCGTCGGCACTCGGTATGACAGCGGTGTTTACCTTGACTTTTCGAGGAAAGGGCGGCGAAAAATGAAAACCTGCGAAATTGAAATAAAAATTCGCGGTATGATATGCCGTGCCTGCACGGACGCTGTCGAGGCCGCACTCATGTCCGTTTGCGGCGTCGTTTCCGCGAAGGCAAGCTATTTTAATGGCTGCGCCCGCATCACATACGACCCCGATATATGCGATGAGACGGAGCTCTCCCGCAGTATTGAAAATGCCGGATACGAGACCGGCGAAAAGGGCAAAATCGAATATTTGGTTGACATAATATGCGCTGCGCTTACGGCTTTCCTCGTCTGGCTGCTTATGAATCTGAAGCTTAACGTCGTACCGGAGACCTATGAGGGAGCATCGCTCGGCTACATATTTCTTATAGGACTGCTCACCGGCACGCACTGTATTGCCATGTGCGGCGGCATAATGCTAAGCCAGACGGGAGCCGCTGTGTCCCCGATAAGAGCCGCCGCCGAATATAACACGGGAAGGATCGTTTCCTACACCGTTATGGGTGCGGTTTTCGGCTCTCTCGGCATGGTCATAAGCTACACGATGCAGGTAAAGAGCATTGCTTTCACGATGATAGGTATACTTGTTGCGCTCATCGGCATAAACATGTGGGGGCTGCTGCCCGGTCTGCGCTCGCTCATGCCGCAGCAGAGCTCATATTGCTCCGTGACCGCGGGTGCACGGCGGCGATTTGCTTCGCGGCCGCTCATTGTGGGACTGCTCACGGGCGTGATGCCCTGCGGCTCGATGTACGCGATGTGGCTGTTTGCGATGTCCGGGGGAAGCGCCGGCAGGGGAGCCCTGGTCATGCTCGCTTTTGCGCTCGGAACGGTGCCGCTGATGCTGCTGTTCGGATCGTTGGGCTCATTGATCCCGCGCAAGTATATGAAATACATGATAAAGCTCAGCGCCGTGCTCGTCACGGCATTCGGAATTAAAATGCTTCTGGGCGGCCTTAAAATGTCTGGCCTATTATAAAATGTCCACAAAATGCACAGTATTGTACTGTGCATTTTTACTATTGAAATACTTCAAAATATTGATATAATATATTTAAAATTTTTTGAGCATTGGAGAGCCCGCAATGAAATATTTTATCATTGTGCTTATTGCATATTTGTTGGGATCGTTCTGCGCGTCCATCCCGCTGTCAAAGCGTGTGTACGGAGGTGATGTGCGCGAAAAGGGCAGCGGCAACGCCGGGGCGACGAATATGGCGCGCGTCTACGGCATGAAGGCCGGGCTTGCGACCTTTGCGCTGGATGCCGTGAAAGCCGTCGCCGCCATGCTCATTGGCTCATATCTCGGCGGAGCTGTCGGCGAGGCGCTTGCCGGAGCGGCCTGCATATTCGGCCACTGCTTCCCGGTTTATTTCGCCTTTCGCGGCGGCAAAGGTGTATCCGTCGGTGCTGCTCTCGGATTTATGACGGGGCCTTGGGTGTTTGTTATTATTATGGCAGTGTTTTTTGCCGTGAGCTTTTCAACGCGTAAGGTGTCGCTCGGCTCGATGAGCGCAGCTGTATCCCTGCCTATAGCCGCAGTGCTGACAAACGCAGGAAAACCAATGCTTTTAATGTGTATTTTCTCGGCTCTGCTTGTGGTTTTCATGCACCGTGTCAATATCCAAAGGCTCATTAACGGTACGGAGAGTAATTTTTCTGCAAAGAAGTAGTTGAGAAATTTTAAGCTCCAATTTGTTCAAAATGTCGAAATTGTTTGTAGAGAGCGTTATGGTATTGACAAATTAGTCATAAATGTTGTAACATAGCCATATCATCAAAGCGGACACAGGGAAGGCCCGCGTATAAATAATAAAGGAGAATTATCATGCCTAAATTTGATGAAGTAACCGGTAAGCAGTTTTTGGAGGATTACAACGGCAAAGAGCTCTTTAAGGAGTTTATCCCCGTTATCGGCAAGATGCCCAGCATAGCCTATGTTCCTTTCCATAAGAAGCAGGCTAAGGACGTTGTCGGCTATATTCTCGGCAAGGGCTACTGCGATCAGGCAGCTGCCGATGCACTGATAGAGAAGTTTAACGCTCTGTACGGTGACAAATAATTAAATAAGAGTAGAGCCCTGCCCATCAGGCAGGGCTCTTTTTAAAAATGCTATGATCAAGGAGGAAGACGATGGATTTTAAGAGCATGACAGTAAAGGACTTTTTTGAAGTCAACGGCGGCAGAGAGCTCTGCGAGCAGTATGCGCCCAACCTTCTGAAGTACCCCCTCAAGCTGTTTTATAAGAAAACATGCGGCGAGATATTCGATCTCGTTACCAGCAAGGGCCTTGTCCCGGCAGACAAGGCAGCGGCGATAGAAGCCGCTATAAAGGCGAAATAAAAAATGTCCGCTCCAACGAGCGGACATTTTTATGTTCGATATTACATGCCGTAGTCCCAGTCGACTGCCTTCTTGGAATCGATAAGGCTCTGGTATACGCCGAGGTGAGCGACTGCTGCAAGCAGGTTGCCCTTGAGCTTGAACTTGCCCTTAACGAGAGGAGTCTTGGAGTCCCACTCGCCGGTGATGACCTTGGCGAAGTTCTCGTAAGGTCCGATAACGGTGAAGCTTGCGTCAGGAGCGGTATCCTCGCCGAAACCGCACTTGTGATCGACGCAGACGTTGTCCTGAACGTCAACGTAGAACCAGAAAGTGCTTCCGTCAGTGTTGTCGGTCCATATCTCGGTGTAAGTGAAGGTGTTGAGCTTGCCGGGTTTCTTCTCGGAGAACTTGGGCAGAACGTCTGCGCACAGTTTCTCGAACCATTCCTGGTTAACAGCTTTTGCCATGATTATTCCTCCTAAAGTTTTGCGCGCACTTTGGCGCGCTGTCTGAAAAGCTTCTACATTATAGCTGTACAAAGCATGAAAATCAAGGCAATAAAAGGCAAAAACGGCCGTTTGACCAGAAAAGTCTAAAATACTTACATTATTGAAAATTTGTTTAGAAAACGGTGCGATAATGCAGCAACATAATAAAATAATGCTTTATATTTAAAGCGTAAAGCTGTCGCGTCAAGGCAACAAAATGAAAAAAGCAGGTGGAATATTCCACCTGCTTTTTCTAATTGAGACATCATTCGTCGCCGAGGTAATTTGTCAGCAGTTCATGCATGAGCTCGTCTCTGTCGATCCTGCATATAAGGCTTCTTGCGTTGTTGTAATTTGTGATGTACGTCGGGTCTTCGGAAAGAATGTATCCGACAAGCTGGTTAATAGGATCATAGCCTTTAACCTTAAGCGAATTGTATACGGACGACAGTATCTCGCGCATTTCGGTCTTGCTGTCAACAACAGCAAATTTTCTTGTGATGTCTTCCATAATTATCACTCCTCGGTCAAAAAATATCTTGTTGCTATTATAACCAGTTTATTCTCAATTGTAAAGCAAATATGCGGGAAATCTTGCAAACAAAGCTCGAAATTTGGATATCTTAACGCATTGCAGCGCCGAAATCACGTTTGAGAGCTTCGAGAACGGCGGTCATAGTCTCCTCCGCATGTTCGTCGGTGAGGGTCTGATCGTCGGCTCTGAGCGTCAGAGAGAAGGCGACAGACTTCATGCCGCTTGCGATGTGAGAGCCTGTGTAGATGTCAAACAGCGAGCAGCCCTTGAGATACTGGCCGCCTGCCGCGGTGATGCAGTCAATGAGCTTCGCAACGGGGATAGCCTTATCGCAGACAACGGCGATATCGCGCGTGACGGCGGGGAACTTGGGCAGCGGCTTGTAAACGGGATCGGGACCGCAGCTTTGCAGCAGCTTTTCGAGCGAAAGCTCGGCGCAGTAGAGCTCTGCGTCAACACCATAGTTTGCCGCGACGAGCGGATGGATCTGACCGAACACGCCGACGCACTCGTCGCCCGCCCAAACGGTCGCGCAGCGGCCGGGGTGATACGAGGGATTATCGGTGCAGGCCTCGAAGCGGACATTCTCTGCGCGCAGATCCTTCATAATGGCCTCGACGAGACCCTTGACGGTGAAGAAGCTGACCTTTGCGCCGTAGGTGCCGAGAGTGAGATATTTCTTTTCTATGGCCAGACCGTCCTTACCGCCGAGATGATAGGTCCTGCCGAGCTCATAGAGCTTAACTTCCTTGTTGCGGAAGTTGTAGTTGCGGGTGAGTATCTCGAGCATAGACGGCAGAGTGGTCGTGCGCATGATGGAGGTATCCTCGCCCAAGGGGTTGAGGATCTTGAAGCTCTCGCGCTCGAGGGAGTCTGCAGGCATGCGGATATTGTCGTAATAGGTGGGGGAGATGAACGAGTAGGTGATTATCTCGTCATATCCCGCCGCGCGGCACAGAGAGCCCAGGCGCTGCTCGAGAAGCTGCTCGTCAGAGTAGCCGCCGAGGGTGCTTTCGCCGGAGACCAGCGTGCAGGGAATGTTGTTGTAGCCGTAGAAGCGAGCAACTTCTTCCGCGAGGTCGGAGTAGTGGCCGACGTCGCTTCTCCATGAGGGAACGCTGATCGTTTCACCGTCAACGCCGAACTGCAGGCTGCGCAGAATATCCTTCATCGTCTCTACGGAAACGTCGGTGCCTAAAAGCGCATTTATCTTATCCGGGCGCAGCGCGAGCACCGTCTGCTCGGGAAGAGAGTTTACTATATCGATAACGCCGTCAACGACTTCACCCGCGCCGAGCAGCTCGACAAGCTCACATGCTCTGTCGACCGCCGGAAGGGTGTTCATCGGGTCAAGACCCTTTTCAAACTTTGCCGAGGCCTCGGTGCGCATACCCAGCGACAGCGCGCCCTTGCGGATGCAGGTGCCGTCGAAGTTTGCCGATTCGAATACAACGTCGACCGTGTCGTCAACGATCTCGCTGTTCTCGCCGCCCATGATACCGGCAAGGCCGACAGCGCGCGTATCGTCGGCAATGACGAGGATGTTGGGGTTGAGCTTTCTGACATTGCCGTCGAGCGTTGTGAGCTCTTCGCCATCGTTTGCCCTGCGCACTATGATCCTGCCGCCCTTGACATAGCGATAGTCAAACGCGTGCATCGGCTGGCCGTACTCCATCATGACGTAGTTTGTGATATCGACGATGTTGTTTATCGGCCTTACACCCATTGCGCGCAGTCTCTCGCGCATCCACTTCGGGGAGGGAGCGATCTTTACGTTGCGCACCATGCGCGCGGTGTATCTCGGACAGAGATCGGCTGCCGGAGTTTCGACCGACAGAAGATCGGTGAGAACGCCGTCCGCGCCGCCCTTGACGACGGGGGTATGGGTCTTGAGCTCCTTGCCGAAGGTCGCCGCTGCCTCGCGTGCAAGACCGATGACAGACAGACAGTCGGGACGGTTGGGGGTGATCTCAAACTCAATGACATGATCATCAGCGCCGATAATGGGCTTTATGTCGTCGCCGGGCTTTATGCCGTCCTCGTGCAGGACGAAGATGCCGTCGGGTATGCAATGCGGGAACTCCGCCTGCTGGGCATGCAGATCCTCAAGGGTGCAGATGCTCTCTGTTTTTGTGTTATATGCGACCATGTCGCCGACGTGGATGTTCTGACAGCCGGTCGTGACCGTGACACTTGCGTTGCCGGTACCCAGCTCGCACTTCCAGAGGTTAACGCCCGCATTCTCAACGGTCGTGACGGAGGCTGCGATAACAGGCCCGAACACCTTATCGCCTGCTGCGATATCGGCCGGGATAGAGGGCTTATCCTTATCCAGCGGATGATAATCGTTTAAAAGCGCGGCAGCGGTAATCACACCGTAGGGAAAGTCGCGCTCATCGAGGCCGAGCTCCTTTAATGAGCACAGCATACCGTTTGACAGTATGCCCCTGAGCTTGCCCTTAGTGATCTTTTTACCGCCGGGCAGCAGAGAGTTGTGCAGCGCGACGGGGATGAGGTCGCCTGCATGGATATTCCACGCGCCGGTGACTATCTGAACGGGCTCGGCCTGGCCGACATCGACCTGGCAGACCCACATGTGGTCGGAATCCGGATGCTTTTCCATGGAGAGGATCTTGCCGACAAGAACGTTTTTGATCTCGGCGCCCAAGTCCTCATAGGTCTCGACCTTTGAGCCGGACAGAGTCATAGCCTCGGAAAACTCGCGGTCGTCTATATCGCTGACGGAAACGCCGTCAACAAATTCGGTTAGCCATTTTCTGCTTAAATTCATATCATTTCTCCTCCCATCAGAACTGTTCCAGGAAGCGGACGTCGTTTTCGAATATCAGACGCAGGTCGGATATCTTGAATCTGCGCATAGCCAGACGCTCAAGGCCCATGCCGAATGCCCAGCCGGTGTACTCTTCACTGTCGATACCGCTCATTTCGAGGACCTTCGGGTGGATCATACCTGCGCCGAGAACCTCGATCCAGCCCTCACCTTTGCAGGTGGGGCAGCCTTTACCGCCGCACTTGTGGCACTGAACGTCCATTTCGCAGCTGGGCTCGGTGAAGGGGAAGTGGTGCGGTCTGAATCTTGTTACGGTGCCCTCGCCGAAAAGCTCCTGCATAACGAGATTCAGGGTGCCCTTGAGGTCTGCCATGGTGACGTTCTTGTCTATTACCATGCCTTCGACCTGGTGGAACATCGGAGAGTGTGTAGCGTCGACCTCATCCTTGCGGTAAACTCTGCCGGGTGCTACGATGCGGATGGGCAGCTTCATGGTCTCCATCGCGCGAACCTGCATGGGGCTGGTCTGCGAGCGGAGCATGACGCGGCTGTCAGTGTCAAAATAAAATGTATCCGACCAGTCGCGGGAGGGGTGGCCTTCTTCGGCGTTGAGCTTATCGAAGTTATAGCTCGCAAGCTCGACCTCGGGACCGTCGAGAACAGTAAAGCCCATGCCGACGAAAATGTCCTTTATTTCGTCAAGAGCCTTATACATCGGGTGCTTGTGACCAAGGCGAATATCCTCACCGGGAACGGTAACGTCAACTGTTTCAAGCTCAAGACGGGCTTCCAAAGCGGCGGCTTCGAGCTTTTTGCGGGTCTCGTCGATCGCGCTCTCAAGCTCTGCGCGGATCTGGTTTGCAAGCTGGCCCATGACGGGACGCTCTTCGGCAGATAGTTTGCCCATCTGCTTGAGTATAGCGGTGAGTTCACCCTTCTTGCCAAGATACTTAACTCTCAGCGCTTCAAGATTTTCAGGACTGTCAGCGTTGAGAATAGCCTTGACGGCGCTTTCTCTAAGCTGATTCATCAATGCTTTCATCGTGTCTCTCCTTATCTTAGATCAAAAATAAACAAAAAAATAGCCTTACGCCCACACTGGGACGAAAGACCATGCTTCCGCGGTACCACCCTTATTCGATGTTTATCGCACTCAAATGGCTTTAACGGAACCGCCGCCGGTGATTGGCCGGAGCTCACGGGCGAACTGAATATCCGCATCACGGGCGGCTTACAGCCGATGACCGCCGTTCTCTGAGTGATGCCGCAATATTATCTTCCCGATCGAAGCAATTTCATTATTTACTATAGTATTAAAGCCCACATTTAAATAAATGTCAAGAGAAAATTTGAATAATGTTCGGCGCAAACGGTTAATAGAATAGAATGAGAAACACTTTCGGAGGTCGAATATGAAAAGAGTATTGCCGTTTATACTGTGCCTTATCCTGCTGTGCGGTTGTGCCGACGACGGAAAGGGGCAGTTTGCCGATTTTGTTAAGATAGTTTCGTCGGCGGAGAATATATCGTTTTCGGCTCAAGTATCGGCACAGTATGACGATAAAACGGCCGAGTTCACTCTCGCCTATGAGCAGACAAAAGACGGTGCGTCCATATCGGTCGTTGAGCCCGAGCTTTTGTCAGGCATCAAAGCAAATCTCTCGGGCGAAAGCCTCAGCCTCGAGTACGACGGCGCTATGCTGGATATAGGAACGCTCGACGATGCCGAGCTCAGCCCGATGTCGTCGCTTCCGCTCATCGTTCGCGCGATGCGCGAGGGGCATCTTGAAATAAGCTGGGTCGAAGACAATATGATAGCCGCGCGCGTCATACCGGCGGATGATTACGTTGTAACGCTCTGGATAGACTCAAACCTCACTCCGTGCAGCGCCGAGATAAGCTATAAGGAAAACACGGTAGTCGGCGTTGAGATATCCGATTGGTCCGTTTCGTGAGCATGGTATAAAATTCACACCATAGTGGGAGAATATAGTCAGCACCCTACATAAGATGTAGCGGGCGACTATTATTCGGAGTGTGAATTAAATTGAGTATAGTCAAACGTGGAGATATTTTTTACGCGGATCTCAGTCCCGTTGTCGGCTCGGAGCAGGGCGGCATGCGCCCTGTTCTCATCGTCCAGAACGACACCGGCAATAAGCACAGCCCGACTGTCATAGCCGCGGCCATAACCAGCCAGACCGGCAAGGCGCGTCTGCCGACCCATATCGAACTCAACGCCCAGAGCGTGGGACTTTCGCGAGACAGCGTGATACTTCTCGAGCAGATACGAACAATTGACAAATCGCGCCTGCGCGAGCGCATGGGCAAGCTGGATGATAACACCATGACGAAGGTCGATAATGCAATAGCCGTGAGCTTTGGATTATAAAAAACACTCCCCGAGTGCCTGCTCGGGGAGTAATTTTAAGGAGGTCAGGGACATGCAGAGCCTGCCTGTTTACATAGACGGAAAAAACTGCGGAAAGCTCGATATACATCAAGACGGCCTTATGACCGTTTTTGCTGTACAGTGCGGCATAAAGACCAACAAAATCGTGCGCCTTTATCTATACGGCGACGGGAAAAGCTCACTTTTGGGTACGATGCAGCCAGCGGGTGAGGGGCTCGGCATAGTTCGCCGCTTTTCCCGCGCAGAGATGAAAAAGCTGCCCGAAAATATCGAATACGCTGCCGACAGGCCTATACGGGAAGAAACGGGAAACAATATACTTTGGAGGCGCGGGAGAATGGGATGCCTTGTAAGCGATGGCCTAATTGCAATACCGGCAGACGCAGCGCAGCTCGGCCGCGTTTCCGATAAGCTGCGCATCATCGAGGGGCGGACGTATTTGATATTTGAAAGAAAATTGTGATATCTGTGGAAATTTTTCGCCGCTTGTGTTAAGATACGGACATAATAGATAAAACAATGGAGGTATCGGCTATGCTGATGACTGATGTTATCGTTAAAAAGCGCGAGGGCGAAAAGCTCAGCGCGGAGGAGATAAAATTCGTCGTGGACGGCTATACGAAGGGCGAGATACCCGACTATCAGATGTCCGCGCTCATGATGGCGATCCTGCTGCGCGGTATGGACAGGGAGGAGACGCTTCAGCTTACCATGGCGATGCGCGATTCGGGCGAGACGCTGGATTTGAGCGCAATAAAGGGCGTCAAGGCCGATAAGCACTCGACCGGCGGCGTCGGCGACAAGACCTCGCTCATACTCTGCCCCATGGTAGCCGCACAGGGAGTAAAGATAGCAAAAATGTCCGGACGCGGCCTCGGCCACACGGGCGGTACGATAGACAAGCTCGAAAGCTTTCCTGGCTTTAACACGGGTATTTCCGAGGAAAAGTTCATTGAAAATGTCAATAAATTCGGCATCGCTATCGCGGGGCAGACGGCCGATCTCGACCCCGCGGACAAGAAGATGTACGCCTTGCGCGACGTTACCGGCACAGTGCCGAGCATACCGCTCATCGTGAGCTCTATCATGAGCAAGAAGCTCGCCGCTGGAGCGGATGTTATAGTTCTTGACGTTAAGTCCGGCAGCGGCTCGTTCATGAAAACGGCGGAGGATGCTCGTGAACTTGCGGAAAACCTCACTGCTATCGGTAAGCTTGCCGGTAAGAAGACTGTTGCCGTCATAACGGACATGGACGAGCCCTTGGGAAACGCCATAGGCAACGCGCTCGAGGTCAAGGAGGCCATTGAAGTCCTGCGCGGAGAGAAGCAGGGCGAGCTGCTCGAGCTGTGTCTGACGCTGGGTGCGTGCATACTCACCGAGGCGGGCATCGCCGATGATGACGCGGCAGCGCGCAAAATGCTCGAAAAGGGCATCGAGGACGGCTCTGCACTCGAAAAGTTAGCGGAGCTCGTTGAGGGGCAGGAGGGCGACAGGCGCGCAGTGTTTGACACCTCGCTGCTGCCGCAGGCACCGGTTCAATTTGAAGCAGTGTGCGACCGCACGGGCTATGTAAAGCACATCTGTGCCGACGAGGTCGGCCTTGTGTCGATGCACCTCGGCGGCGGCAGAGCCACAAAGGAGAGTGTCATAGACCTTTCTGTCGGAATTATCCTCAAAAAGAAGGTAGGCGACAGAGTCGAGGCCGGAGAGAGCCTCGGCACGATCCATGCGCAGAGCCTCGAAGCTGCAAAGAAGGCCGCCGAAATGCTGAACGCCTGCTACACTATCGTTTCTGATCCCGTCGAGAAACCGCCGTTCATAAAGGGCATAGTGAGATAAACAGAAAATAGAAAGGACAGTCGGTCGACTGTCCTTTTTAACTTGCAATTGCGATCAATACCGAAGCTAAAACCATAAGCAGTGAGAAGCCGATCTCGCCGGCCCAAACCATGCGGAGCTGATCTTCGGAGATGACCATGCCGTAGCTTTTGGGCTTTTCCTGCGGCGCGGGAGCGGGGTCATCTTCCTGAGCTTCCGCTTCCTCAAGCTCGTCGAGAACGTCCTCGGCGGCTTCATCGCCGGGAACAGAAGCAGCTTCTTCAGCTATAGGCTCATCTTCCGCCTCGCCGCGGCGGAGCTTCGGGATGTTAACCTTCGGTATTTTGATTTCGGGGATCTTTAATTTCATATCGTTACCTGAAAAACGGCGGGCGTAAAAGCCCGCCGTTTGAATTTTATATTATTCGGCCTCGGCCAGTGCTTTAGCCTCTTCGATGACCTTCTGCTGAACATTGCCGGGAGCTTCCTCGTAGCGGATGAACTTGCAGGTGAACGAACCGCGGCCCTGAGTCATGGAGCGCAGGTCGATAGTGTAGGAGCTCATCTCTGCCATGGGGACCTCAGCCTCAACGGTCTGCATGCCGTCCTCTGCGTTCATGCCGAGAACGGTGCCGCGGCGCTTGGAGGAGATATCGGACATGATATCGCCGAGGTTCGCGTCGGGGATGGTGACCTGGAGAAGACCGATAGGCTCAAGGATGGTGGGCTTTGCCTTGGGGATGCCGTCCTGATATGCAAGACGTGCTGCTGTCTGGAAAGCCATATCGTTCGAGTCGACGGGGTGGTAGGAGCCGTCGTACAGAGTCGCTTTCAGGCCGACCAGCGGGTAACCGGCGAGAACGCCCTTCTGAACTGCGTTGCGCAGGCCTTTTTCAACGGAGGGGAAGAAGTTCTTGGGAACGGAGCCGCCGAAGACTTCCTCTGCGAAAATCATCTCGTCCTGCTCGTCCTGCGGCTCGAAGCGGATCCAAACGTCACCGAACTGGCCGGAACCGCCGGACTGCTTCTTGTGACGGCCGTGTGCCTCGACCTTGCCCTTGATCTTCTCGCGGTAAGCAACGCGTGCGGGCTTGAGCTCGGTCTCGACGCCGAAGCGGCTCTTGAGCTTTGCGCACAGAACGTCGACCTGAATGTCGCCCGCGCCGGAGATGACCATCTGATGGGTCTCTGCGTTGTTGACGAGGGTGAAGGAGATGTCTTCTTCGTTAAGTCTTGCAAGACCGCCGGCGACCTTGTCGTCCTGGCCCTTGGTCTTGGGGGAGATGGCCATGGAGTAGCAGGGATCGGGCATCTCGAGAGCGGGGAGCTCGACCTCGTTCTTGGGATCGCAGACGGTATCGCCGGTCTTCCACTCCATCTTGCCGACGGCAACGATATCGCCGCAGCAGGCTTCCTTGACCTCGGTGGTCTTCTTGCCGCAAATGGTGTAGAGTCTGCCGAGCTTGTCGGTGCTGGAAGCACGGACGTTGCGCAGCGAGAGGTCGGCGGTGATCTTGCCGGAGACGACCTTTACGAAGCTGTACTTACCGAACTGATCGGAAACGGTCTTGAAAACGAAGCCGCAAACGGGCTCGGCGGACTTATCCTCGGGAGCGGGGACATAGTCGCAGACGGCCTGCATGACAGCCTCGGTGCCGACGTTGGACATTGCCGCGCCGCAGACGACGGGAACGACGCTGCGCTCAGCAAGACCTGCCTTGAGGCCGACAACGATCTCTTCGTCGGTCAGCTCCATGGTGTCGAGGAACTTCTCCATGAGCTCTTCGGTAACGGCTGCCGCTTCCATGAGCTCCATGCGCATCTCTTCGACCTTGTCCGCATCCGCTGCTGGAACAGCGACCTTTGCGGTCTTGCCGCCGTTGGTCTGATAAGCGGTGTTATGTACGAGGTCGATAACGCCGGTGCCGTCAGACATGGGGATCATGACCGGGCAGATGGCCGCGCCGTATTTCTCTTTAAGTGCGGACAGAACCGCATAGAAATCGCCGTGCTCTTCATCGATCTTGGAGATGTAGAACATTGCGGGAACGCCTGCGGCCTTGAGATATTTCCAGCTTCTCTCCGCACCGACGGTGATGCCGTCCTTGGCAGAGCAGAAGATAATGCCGGTCTCAACAACGCGGATAGCGGCGAGAACGTCGCCGACGAAGTCGAAGTAGCCGGGGCAGTCAAGAACATTGATCTTGCAGCCTCCGAAGTTTACGGGAGCGACGGAAGTTGCAATGGTGATCTGGCGCTTGATTTCTTCAGCGTCGTAGTCGCAGACGGTGTTGCCGTCGGTGACCTTGCCCATACGGTCGATAGCACCGGTCGTGAACAGCATGCTTTCAGCAAGGCTGGTCTTACCGCTGTTGCCGTGACCCATGAAGCAGATGTTGCGGATGTTTTTGGTTTCGTAGCTCATGTGTTGCTTCCTCTCTTGAAAGATATATTAAAAATTTAATTTCGTATAAAACGCAATCGATTTATTATACACTATTGTATATTTAATGGCAACATTTTTTTAAGGGGTACTTATTGTGGTGCTCAATATGATCGTTATGAGCAGCCATACAAGCAGATAACTGAGCGCCGTGACGACGCCGGGCAGTGCGCTCAGGCTTATAACGAACATGACGATCATGCCTATGACCGCGCTCATGACGCTGAGCATGACGCTGAGCCTTATTCGGCTGAACAGCGCCTTGCCGTGGTCGGCCAGACTTACGAGCGGACCGAGTCCCTCGCGCGAGAGCAGCGCCGAGGGCTTGCTGCCCTCGGAGGGCTCTGCTCCAGATATCGCATAGCGCTCAGAGTACGGCGGGAAGTCGAAGCCGTCGGTCGGCATGTCGAACTTGACAGACAGCATCGAAGGTGTGATGTTGAAGTCGCGCACGGCGAATATCGCGTGCCTGTCCGAGCCGACGAGCTCTGCCAAAGCGCTCCTTACGGCATCTGAGGCCGTGTATTCCATCTCAAACACGCCGCAGATAATGCCCGCAACGGCAACATATACGCCATTATTGAGAACATATTTGTCCGGCAATACAACGCCCATGAGGCGCATGAACGCCGCGTTTCCGCAATAAACGTCCTCACCGTCTACCATGGCGGTAAGACCGCCGCTTTCGTGAACGGAAAACGCCTCGACAGGCATAAGCTTGCCGCCTGCTTTGCGCATGAGTTCGGCAAACGGATGCACCATGGCGCTGCCGGAGGCGGAAATAATGCTGCCTGCAAAGGATATGATCCTCTCGGGCTGCATGCCGGCGAAGACGCGCGTTCGGCTTATTTTAACGCAGCCTTTCGGGAACAGATCAGAGTCGGTTATGATAAGGTGCTTTGCCTTGCCTATGTCATAAAGACCCGACCAGCCGGCTATCGTCGACCCGCTGCGGATAAGGCTTTTTATTGAGATAAAAAACGGCAGGGGGAAGGTTATGAGCATCGCTATGGGCGCGGCGCATACGAATATGCCGGAGAGAATGTGCGCAAAGGACGCGAAATTCTTGCTTATAACGGCGGCGATGATGCTCAAAATCAATGCTGCCGCGGTGAGGTACGGCGCGAGCACGCCGAAGACCGACTCGTCCGGACCGTCTTCCTCGGTACGGCGGACAATTCCGTCAACGGGCTTTCTGCCCTTGACGAGGGTGATATCCCCGCCCGAAAGCTCGGATTCGGCTGTAAGAACATACGGATGCTTCGATGCTGCGGCGGTATTGAATATAACTCTGTTGCTGCGCGCGTTCATGACGCAGCCAAGCAGCGTGAAAGCTATCGTCAGAGACGGGATGACGCAAAACGGTACGACCTTTTCGCCGATGTTTGCAGCCGAAAGGAACGCGTCTATCATGCAGAACAGACAGGATACGACGATAAGAGCGCTTGCGTGCAGCTTAAACTTGACTATGCTCATAATACCGGTCGTTATAATGTCAAGTCCGCAGAACATGACTGCTATCATCATGATAAGACACACGGCGCTTTTAACGCCTGCATCGAACAATGCGCCGGGTACGGGCAGGCCGTAGGATATGTATATCATAATGGCACACAGCACGAAAGCGATCCTCGCTCTCAGCCGCAGACCGGCGATATGCTTATCGTAAAACTTTGCGGCTCTGTCGGGCGTCATTTCATCGCCGAGTTCTTCTGATTCATAGCTCGTCTCGCCGAGCGTCACCTGGCTCTGCTTTATCTTCATAGCGATAAATGCAAGGGCAGATATAATTGGAACGGCGACGGATTCTCGGAACGATTTCGGCTCTCTGTGCGCTTTTTCCTTTTTCGACGGTTCAGGCTCAATAACGGTGTAATCGGCATCGGCCGCATATTTGTCCTCGGGGTTTTCCTCGATGCCCGAGCCTTCGTACAGATCCGGTTCAGGCTCTTTTTCGGAAGCATACTCAAAGCGAATCTTCGTCTGCTCGGGTTCGGCTTTTGACTCTGCCGGCTCAACAGGTGAGGAGACGTCCGCCTCACGCTGCTTTGTCGGCTCCGGCTCTGCGTCAGGGGCGGGTTCGGGGGCTATTATGCGACCTGCCGACTCGTCTTCGTGCCTGAACTCGGCTATTATGCGATCGACCTCGTCGAGGATCGGATCCGTCTCCGATTGATCTTCAACGACAGCGTCCCGTGTGAAATTTTCCCGGGAAGCGGGGGAGAGACGTATGCTGTCCTCCGAGTCAAATTCGCGGCGTATCCTATCCGGATCGAGCTGCGAGGTGTTCTCAGAAATGCTGTCTTCGGAGTCAAACTCCGCGGCTATCTCCTCGGGATCAAAATCATATTTCTCCAGCTCTGGCGCGGCTTTAACACCGTCGTTTATAACGGCTGAGAACACATCGTCAATTACCTTCGACGCGTCTTTTATCGGCTCTGCCGGCTCAAAGACCGGCTTTTCGGAGACCGGCTCCTCGTCCAATGCGCCGAATTCGCTCAATATGCTGTCAATGTCAAAATCGAGATTGACAGAATTTTTGTCGTTTAAGCTCATAGATTACCCTCGGTCAGCCTCTGCGCTGGCGCAGGACTTCGTACATGATTATTGAGGCGGCGGCGGAAGCGTTCAGGGAGTTTATCTTTCCGGCCATGGGTATGCTCACTATGAAATCGCAGCTTTCGCGCACGAGTCTTCCCATACCGTCGCCCTCCGAGCCGATAACGATGGCGCACGAGCCGGTGAAATCGGTGCTCCAGAGCCCGCTGCTGCCGCCGGCTGCCGCTCCGTAGACCCAAACGCCCTCTTCCTTGAGTTCCTTCAGAACGGACGGAATGTTTGGAACGCGGGCGATCCTCATGTGCTCAGCAGCGCCGGCCGAGGCCTTGCCGACAATGGCTGTGAGCCCAGCACTGCGGCGCTTCGGGATGATCACTCCGTGCGCTCCTGCGCATTCGGCGCTGCGTATGATAGCGCCGAGGTTTCGCGGATCGCTGACCTCGTCGCAGACGATGATGAACGGCTGCTCGCCGCGCTCTTTCGCAAGGTCAAGAATGTCGGACACTTCGCAGTACTCGTTAACGCCTACGAGAGCGACAACGCCCTGATGCGCTTTAGTTACCGACATATTGTCGAGCTTGCGGCGGTCGGCGTCGACGACGACTATTCCGGCCTCACGCGCTTTGGACGCTATGTGGCCGAGAGTCTTGTCCGTCTCACCCTTGGCGATGAATATCTTATCTATGCTGCGGCCTACGCGCAGCGCCTCGATAACGGCATTTCTGCCCTCGATTATATCGTTTTTGATCTCAAAATCATTTTCTCTATTTTGCATCTTTTCACCTATGCTCACATTTGCAGATAATAATACAAAATACATTCTAACATATCCTTGCAGAAGTTTAAAGGAAAAAGTTTTTCCTGCGACAATTTTTTTGTGGACATTATAACGATTTGGATGTAAGATGCAAGATAGTATACTATAGATTATTGTGTCTAACTATATCCTGTGAAAGGAAAGCAATATGAAAAACCTCAATAAAAAGATCGACATGTTCTGCTACAGGCATCCGAGATTCGGTATTCCGAACTTAATGCTGTACATTGTCGTTATAAGTCTTGCCGTCTGGCTCCTGAGTATCATGGACAGCAGCCGCACGCTTCTGAGCTACTTTGCGTTTTCGCCGCAGCTCATACTTAAAGGCCAGGTATGGCGGCTTATAACGTTCATGTTCATACCTCAGGATCTGAGCATGTGGGCGCTGCTGTTTTTCTATTTTTACTACTGGATCGGCAGCACGCTCGAACGCGAGTGGGGCACAGCGAGATTTAATATTTTCATATTCTCCGGCGTTATACTGACTATCATCTACGGAATGGTGATCTACCTCATCACCAAGCAGTCGGCAGCTATCGGGACTTATTATATCTATCTATCCATGTTCTTCTCATTTGCAACGCTCTTTCCCAATACGCAGGTGCTGTTCATGTTCATAATTCCTGTGAAGATCAAATGGCTTGCGTACATCGACGCTGCGTTCTTTGTGTTTGAAATGCTCGCAACGCCGTTTCCGTTCAACCTCCTGCCGCTTATAGCGATGCTCAACTATCTTATCTTCTTCGGAGCCGACCTCATTTCGTCCCTGAAGTCCGGCAGAGCGCATTACAGCAAGACGACGGTCAATTTCAACCGCGAAAAGCAAAAGATAAAATACGAGCAGCGTCAGAAGGATTATAACTACAAATGCTGCGTCTGCGGCAGAACGGATGTTGATTTCCCGAACCTGGAGTTCCGCTACTGCTCAAAGTGTGCGGGCTACCACTGCTTCTGCCAGGATCATATTAATAACCACGTTCATTTCACAGAATAAAGATATACAGGGTGGATAAGGATATGGATGAGAAAAAGAAGATTACGGCAAAAACGATCGTCGGGATAGTGATATTTGTTTTGCTTCTGGCGGTCCTGGTGCTTGTCGTCATGCGCGGCGTCGCGGCAAACAAGGCTCTCGGCGAGGATAAGGAGAATCCCGTCGTCACGGCGGCCCCTACGCCCACGCCAACTCCGGAGCCTACGCCTACACCTGTCGGCCTGCAGGGCTTCAAGCCGCATTCGGTCGACGGAACTGAGCCCGAGCGGCTCATTTCAAGCACGGCCATCATGGTAGACGGCGAGGTCGTTGAGGAGTATGAAAGCGATTATGAGATAAACTTCGACCTGCCGGAGAAATATACCGAGCTTGAGGGCATTATAACCTTCCGCGGCAATAACTACCGTACGGGTGCAGCTTACGGCACGGCAGAGATGAGCAATAAAAAGCTCACAACGGCGTGGACAAAGTCCACAAGCGGACTGAGCGATACCGACGGCAGCTACTGGTCCGGCAGCGGCTGGACGGGTCAGCCGCTCATCGTTAAGTGGCCGGAGGCAACGCGCAAAAATATGAGCGCGATGTACGATTGGGCGCGCGAGAAAAAAGATCTCGTTGAGGTCATTTACGCAACGCTTGACGGACATGTTTATTTCTATGAACTCACGACCGGCGAATACACGCGCGATCCCCTGAACCTCGGCTTTACCTACAAGGGAGCGGGCGCTCTCGATCCGCGCGGCTATCCGATACTCTATGTCGGCTCGGGCGTTGACAGCGTAAACGGCAAATCCCGTGTCAAGGTCGTAAACCTCATTGACAACACGGTCATGTTTGAGTTTGGACACAACGAGACTTTTGCAGACCGCGGCTGGCATATGTTCGATTCCTCGCCTCTGGTGAGCGCGGAGACAGACCAGCTCATTTATCCGGGCGAGAACGGCATACTTTACATCATTCATTTAAACACCAAGTACAACGAGCAGACGGGCGAACTGTCCGTCGATCCGGATAACATAGTGAAGTGGAAGTATAAGGGCACTCGCAGCGGAAGCCAGTATTGGCTCGGCGTCGAGTCCTCGGCTGCTATAATCAATAACTATATCTTCCTTGCCGATAACGGCGGCAACCTCATGTGCCTTGATCTTAACACCCTGCAGCTTGTGTGGGCGCAGGATGTACTTGACGACACGAACTGCTCGCCGGTCGTCGATATTGAGGACGGACATCCGTATATTTATATTAGTACGTCTTTCCACTACGGCTGGCGCTCGTACTCGACTGCGGCGGTCCCCATATTCAAGATTGATGCCGAGACAGGTGAGATCGTCTGGCGTACAGACTATACCTGCTACACCGTGCAGGACCTCTCCGGCGGCGTTCAGGGCACAATCGCGGTCGGCAAGAATAAGCTCTCGGACATGATATTTGTCCCTGTTGCGCGAACCCCGGGAGCAAGCTCCGGAACGCTCGTTGCGCTTAAAAAGGAAACCGGGGAAAAGGTCTGGGAGAAGGAAACGCGCATGTATAGCTGGAGTTCGCCTGTGGACTTCTATGATGCCGACGGCAACGGCTATCTGATCTACTGCAACTCCGGATTTAATATGTTCCTGCTCGATGGCAAAACGGGCGAGGAGCTTGACTACATGAATCTCGGCGGCAATATCGAGGCTTCGCCGGCAATGTACGGCAATTATGCCGTCGTCGGTACTCGTTCGATGCGCACTTATTGCATACAGGTGAATTAAAAAATTGTATAGAGGAAAAAGGAAAGGGAAAAGACAATGAAATACGCAATTTTCTACTTCAGCCCCTGCGGCGGAACGAAAGCCGTTGCGGACATCATCAGCAAGGAGCTTGGCGACGCTCCCATGCAGGAACTGACCACTCCGAGCATGAACACCGCGATCGATCATGATACGCTCACGTTCTTCTGCATCCCGGTCTACGGCGGCAGGATCCCCAAGCCCATGTATGAGCGTATGAAGATCATAACAGGCGATAACACCCCCTGCGTTCCCGTTGCCGTTTTCGGCAATCGCGCCGTGGATGACGCTCTGCTTGAGATGAGCGACCTTGCAGCGAAGTGCGGCTTTGTGACCGTTGGAGGCTGCGAGATCGTAGCTCCGCACTCTATCGATCCTCAGTTCGGCGCGGGCCGCCCCGATGCGAGCGACAAGGCGAAGATCCACGAGTTTATCGAAAAGCTCAAGGCCATGGACAGCTTCAGCCCCGTCAAAATGCCCGGTGACCCCAACTACGCAAAGAAAAAGAGCGCGTTTCTTCCGCTGTACCCCGTTGCATCGAAAGAATGCATCGGCTGCGGTATCTGCGAAAAATACTGCCCTGCGGGAGCAATAAAGGGTAAGCACATGAGAACTGTGCCGACTAAATGCATAAGCTGCATGAGATGCGTTGCCATGTGCTCGACCGAGTCACGCAAAGTCCCGGCTCCCATGCGCCTGACTGCTCACCTTACGCTCAAAAAGCTATGCTCCGAGCGCAAAGAGGATAAATTCTATCTGTAAGCACAAAATTGCGAATTTTCTGACAAATTCATGTTGTGTTCATATCGACAAATATGATATACTGAAATAAGACCTGATTTGTAAAAATTATAAATAAATTAAGACCTGATAAGACTGTCAAAAAACTATGCTGCTGCGGAAAGATAACCGCGCAGCAGGGGAGCTCGAGGGGGCAAAGGCCCCGCTCGAAATTGGATTAATAGCCATCAAAAATGTCCGTAGGAATTTTTGACGAGCATAGCGAGATTTTTCGTGAAGATTTATCTTCACAAAAAATGTGGCGTTTATAGTGTGCAAAAAGTCTCAGACTTTTTGACATGCTTATGACATGTTGAAGACCTGATTTATAAAAATTATAAACAATATGGAAGGGGATACATAATGGCAAGAGAAAAAATCATTGCGCTCGGCAAGAAAATGACCGACCGCATACCCTACAAGCTCGGACTTGAGAAGCTTACAGAGACAGACCCGGAATACTACGGCCTTGCATGCGTCGTTACCGATGATGAGGCAGATGTTGCTCTGGCTATGGATCTTCGCAAGCCCACAACTCCCGAGAAGATAGCGGCAAAGATGGGAAAGAGCGTCTCCTATGTTCAGGAGAAGATGGACTCCCTGTCGATGAAAGGTGTTCTGGAGTATAACTATGATACTCCCGACGGCAGCCGCCAGTACGTTCTGCCGATTTTCGTTCCCGGCGCGGCGGAGCTCATGAACATGAACGCTCAGCAGGTCGAGGCACATCCCGAGATCGCAAAGTTCTTCGAGCGTATGGCATACCTGCCTCTGACGAAGATAACCGCAATGGTCCCTCCCGGAGGTAACGGCATCGGTATGCACGTTATTCCCGTCGAGAAGGCCATCCCGGCTACCAACGAATCCGTCAGCATCGAGCACATTTCACACTGGCTCAAGAAGTACGAAGGTCAGCTCGGCGTCGGCTACTGCTCCTGCCGTAACGCAATGCGCATCATGGGCGAGGGCTGCGGCGAGATGCAGGAGGAGCTGTGCATAGCAGTCGGCACCTTCGCAAGATACTGCACCGAGACCGGCAAGGGCCGCGATATCACCTATGAAGAGGCGATGCGCATCCTTCAGCGTGCCGAGGATAACGGCTACGTTCATCAGATAACCAACATCGACGGCGAAAACAAAATATTTGCTATCTGCAACTGTGCGCTCGGCTCATGCTTTGCTCTGCGCACCTCCCAGCTTTTCAATACTCCCAATATGTCCGCCTCCGCATACCGTGCGCACGTCGATAAGGAAAAGTGCGTCGCCTGCGGCAAGTGCGTCGAGGTCTGCCCGGCAGGCGCTGCCAAGCTCGGTCAGAAGCTCTGCACCAAGGAAGGCCCGGTCGTATATCCCAAGCAGCCTCTTCCCGATGATAACCACTGGGGCGAGCACATGTGGGATCCCGACTATAAGAACAACAACCAGAAGAACTGCCACGAGAGCGGCACCGCTCCCTGTAAGGCGGCCTGCCCCGCGCATATCGCTGTTCAGGGCTATATCAAGATGGCCGGTGAGGGCAGATATCTTGATGCTCTCAAGCTCATAAAGCAGGATAACCCGTTCCCGGCAGTCTGCGGCAGCATCTGCAACCGCCGCTGCGAGGATGCCTGCACCCGCGGCCAGCTCGACCGCGCCGTTGCCATCGACGAGATCAAGAAGTTCATCGCCGAGAAGGAGCTGAGCGAGAAGACCCGCTACATCCCCGAAAAGCGCCGTCACAAGACCCCCGACACCGACTATGTCGAGAAGATAGCTATCATCGGTGCAGGCCCTGCCGGCATGAGCTGCGCTTACTACCTGGCTGAGATGGGCTACGCAAATGTCACCGTTTTCGATCGTAACCCGGTTCCCGGCGGCATGCTGACTCTCGGTATCCCGTCCTTCCGTCTCGAGCGCAAGGTCATTAACGCCGAGATCGACGTTCTCAAGAAGATGGGTGTCAAGTTCAAGTGCGGTGTTGAAGTCGGCAAGGACATCACCATAGAAGAACTGCGCAAGCAGGGATACAAGGGCTTCTTCGTCGCCATCGGCGCACAGAAGTCGGCAAAGCTCGGCATCGCGGGCGAGGAGCTCAAGGGCGTGTACGGCGGCGTTGATTTCCTGCGCGACGTTAACCTCGGCAACAAGGTCGAGATCGGCAAGAAGGTCGCAGTCATCGGCGGCGGAAACGTCGCAATGGACGTTGTCCGCACGGCGGTACGTCTCGGCGCAGAGGAGGCTTACATAGTCTACCGCCGCTCCGAGGAGGAGATGCCCGCAGACAAGGAAGAGGTCGCCGAGGCAATGGCAGAGGGCGTTAAGTTCTGCTACCTCAACGCTCCCGTTGAGATCACCGGCACCGCTGCCGGCAAGGTCAACGGCCTGAAGGTCGAGATCATGGAGCTCGGCGAGCCCGACGAGAAGGGCAGAAGGAAGCCCATAGGTACAGGCAAGTTCAAGACCCTCAAGGTCAACTCCGTTATCGGTGCCATCGGCCAGACCATCGACTGGGGCGAGCTGGATGTCGGCGAGCTCAAGACGGCCGCAAAGGGTGTCGCTATGGCTGACCCCGTAACTCTCCAGACCGCGCAGAGCGATATTTTCGTCGGCGGCGATTGCTACACCGGCCCGAAGTTCGCTATCGATGCGATAGCAGCCGGCCGCGAGGGCGCGATCAGCCTGCACCGCTATGTCCATCCCGGTCAGAGCCTCACTCTTGCCCGTAACCCGCGCGATTTCTATGAACTGGATAAGGACAACGTTGTCATTGATATCAACTGCTTCGATGCGCCCGTGCGCCAGGAAGTTAAGCACGATCCGCGCAAGGCAAAGACAATGAAGAACGATCGCGTCACCTTCACCGAGGAGCAGGTCAAGGCCGAGGCCAGCCGCTGCCTGGGCTGCGGCGTGACCATCGTCGATCAGAACAAGTGCATCGGATGCGGCCTGTGCACGACCAGATGCGAATTTGACGCCATCCACCTGCACCGTGACCACCCCGAGGCAAGCAAGATGGTCAACACCGACGACAAGATCCCGCCCCTCGGCGTATACGCGGCA
This sequence comes from uncultured Oscillospiraceae bacterium, assembly GCA_934636655.1. Lineage (GTDB taxonomy): Bacteria > Bacillota > Clostridia > Oscillospirales > Oscillospiraceae > F23-B02. Next base: position 9,919 of record CAKUAS010000015.1, on the reverse strand, counting down.
AAGCGTGCTGTCAAGATCAAGATCAAGGATCTCAAGGAAAAATTCGCAAAGTGACCACATCGGAGGAATGATCCATGCATGAGCTTGGAACCGTATTTTACGTCATAAAGGAAGTCGAGAAGCTCTGCGACGAGAATAATCTTACCAAGGTCGGAAGCGTCACGCTTCAGATCGGTGAGGTCAGCGGGATAATCCCGGAATACATCGTAGATTGCTGGAACTGGGCAGTCAAGGAGTCCAAGTACATGCAGGAGGCCGAGCTCAAGGTCGAAACGCTTGAGGCGGTGACCTTCTGCGAGGACTGTAAGCAGACTTATCCAACGGTGAAATACGCAAAGGTGTGTCCGTATTGCCAAAGCGAGCATACATATCTCGTTACAGGCAACGAATACATCATAAAAGAGATCGAAGCAATGTAATTAAACTGAAAAGCTCCCGTCCTCGGACGGGAGCTTTTTTGCGCAGAAATATGAAAAAACGAATATTGAGCTTGTTACTCGTACTGTTGATGGCTATGACACTCGTGCCTATGAGTGCAGGTGCGGAGGATGCCAGTGAAGCCGTAGACAGTGGCATCTACTTCGACAAGTCTACGGGAACGGTAACCGGATGTGACGATAACATCACGGAACTAAATATTCCTGAGGAAATTGATGGCGTGAAGGTAACTGCTATAAAGCAAGGTGCATTTGGTGGCGAAGATGCAATAGCACTTACAAGCGTGACAATTCCCAAGACTGTAACATCAATTGCTACGCTTGCATTTCATAACTGCGATAATTTAAAAAGCATTACTGTTGCAGAAGAAAATCCCGCTTACTGCTCAATTGATGGAGTTCTGTTTAATAAAAATGCAGACACACTGCTCGTTTATCCGAATGCCAAAGCCGAAAGCTATTAAATCCCTGAAGGTGTGACCTGCATTGGTGCGTATGCTTTTAATTTTTGCCGAAACCTGAAAAGCGTTGTAATTCCTGATGGTGTTATAACCATTGAAAAAGGTGCATTTGAAACATGCATGAACTTGACGGGAATAGTAATTCCTAACAGCGTAACCGATATAGGGAGTTGGGCTTTCTATCAGTGCTACAAGCTGGAAAGCTTCGAGGTTGCTGCTGATAACACAGCATATTGCGCAATAGACGGAGTGCTCTTTAATAAAAATGCTACGCATCTGCTTGCATATCCAAATGCCAAGGCAGATACGTCATATATAGTGCCTGACGGAGTAGTATACATTTGTGAGGATTATACATTTAGGGATTGCGATAATTTAAACAGTATAACGATTCCGAGCAGCGTGGAGTATATAGTGAATAATGTGTTTTCATACAACAGAAATCTGACAAGTATAAATGTTGATGAGAAGAATACAAAGTACAGCTCTGTTGATGGGGTGTTATTTTATAAGGGATATGGTTCATTTGAACTCAAAGTGTATCCTTGCGGTAAGTCTGATGCGTCGTATATAGTGCCAGATGGCGTGGTAGGTATTTCGCAAGATGCATTTGCTTACAACCAGAACATCAGGAGCATAACTATCCCAACAAGCGTAATGACTATTAAAAACTCTGCGTTTGATTCATGCAGAAATCTTACTGATGTATATTATTTGGGGACAGAAGCACAGTGGAATGCAATAAGTATTGGCAGCGGTAATGACTATCTGCTGTCGGCACGAATACATTTCGGTGAGCACGAGCACATCACCGAACTCCGCAATGCAGTCGAACCCACATGCACCGAAGACGGCTACACCGGCGACGAGGTATGCACCGTTTGCGGCGAAGTGATATCGCAGGGCGAGACCATAGATGCGACCGGCCACCATTATGACGGAAAGGTCTGCACCGATTGCGGGCACAAAATGTCTACGGGTGAAACTATACAAATTTGGTTCAAAGATGCTTTCCAAAATATCAAAAACTTCTTTGATAAAATCTTTGGTCGCCATTAACGCAGTATAACATTAGATGAAGGTAGCGCGCTTTTGGACCAATTGTCATTCTTGTGAAAAACTCACAAAAAATTGCATGCATATTTGGAATAAATGTGTATTTAAGGAGCGTGCAAATTGTGGTATCATGACATAGTCAAATTGCTTTATGAAGGGTGTAGTGCCCACCACAAAATACACAAGCACCGCATGGGAAACCATGCGGTGCATTTTTCATATCTTTGTGCTTGACAACAGTACGAAATCGTACTATGATACCCAAGTATGATTTCGGACTAAAGGTGAAATGAGCATGATACATCAGTCAAAACAGCTTCGGCGCTTTAACCGGCTCATAGGCGAAACGGATGCGCTATACCACGAGCTTGCGCAGCGGCTCGGCCTGTCGGACAGCGCGTTTCAGATACTGTACACCCTGCACGTCGAGGGCGGAGCATGCCCCCTGCGCGATATCTGCGACTTCTCGGGGCTCACGAAGCAGACGGTCAATTCCGCTCTGCGCAAGCTCGAGGCCGAGGGCAGCGTCACAACAGCGAGCAGCGGTGCAAGGCATAAGACCGTTGTTCTGACGCCTGAGGGGACGGCGCTTGCCGAGCGCACCGTTGCGCAGGTGATTGCTGTCGAAAACGACGTTCTCGGCTCATGGCCACCGGACGAGCTGGAGAGATATCTCCGGCTTACCGAGGATTATCTTTCGGCAATGCGCGCCCGCGTCGGGGAGGTCAAGGCATGAATGCTATAAAGCTTTCCGATCACTTTGATTATAAGCGTCTGCTGCGCTATTGTCTGCCGTCTATCATCATGATGCTGTTCACGTCGATCTACTACATCGTTGACGGCTTTTTTGTTTCTAACTTTGCCGGCAAAACTCCGTTTGCGGCGGTCAATCTGATCATGCCGCTGCTGCTTGTGCTCGGATGCGTCGGCTTTATGTTCGGAACCGGCGGCGGCGCGCTCATCGCAAAAACCATGGGCGAGCGCAGATCCGACAAGGCAAACGAGATATTCACTCTCATCATCGTCGTGTCGGCGGCCTGCGGCGTGGTGCTTGCGGCGCTCGGATTTTTCCTGCTGCGCCCCGTGGCAAGGCTCATGGGCGCGGAGGGCGAGCTTCTGGAGCAGAGCATCATCTATGGCCGTATAATCCTGCTGGCTCTGCCGTTTTACATTTTGCAGTTTGAGTTCCAGTGCCTTTTTTCAACGGCGGAAAAGCCGAAGCTCGGCCTGTATGTCACCGTGGCCTCCGGCGTGGCGAACATGATACTTGACGCCCTGCTCGTCGCGGTCATCCCGCTCGGTGTGACCGGAGCAGCTGCCGCAACTGCGATCAGCGAGTTTATAGGCGGCGTGATACCGCTCGTATATTTTTCACGCGAGAACACGAGCCGGCTGCGCCTTGTGAAATTCAAGTTCGACGGCAGGGCGCTCCTGAAGACCTGCGGCAACGGCTCGTCGGAGTTTATGAGCAACGTCTCCATGTCGATCGTGAGCATGCTCTATAATGTCCAACTGATGAAATACGCGGGCGAGGACGGCGTTGCGGCCTACGGCGTTCTCATGTACGTCAGTATGATATTCCAGGCGATCTTTATCGGCTATGCCGTTGGCACAGCGCCGATAATCGGCTTTAACTACGGCGCACAGAACCGGGAGGAGCTCAAGGGGCTGCTGTCGCGCAGTCTGCGCATAATCTCTGTGTGCGCGGTGTGCATGTTCGCGGCAGGTCAGCTGCTTGCCGAGCCGCTGGGAAGACTCTTTGTCGGCTATGACGATGAGCTCCTTGACATGACGGTGCATGCCTTTGGCATATTTTCGTTTGCGTTTCTGTTCTCGGGCTTTTCGATCTTCGGCTCATCATTCTTCACCGCGCTCAACGACGGCCTCACCAGTGCGCTGATATCCTTCCTTCGAACGCTGGTGTTCCAGCTTTCGGCGGTGATGCTGTTTCCGCTCATCTGGGAGCTCGACGGCATATGGCTGTCCATCGTAGGCGCCGAGGTCATGTCAATCATCGCAACGGCATTGTTCCTGATAGGTAAGAGAAAGAGGTACGGTTATTAATGAAAAGACGCATTGCACTTTTGCTGGCGGCGCTTATGCTGCTTATGCTGCTGACCGCCTGTGCCGATAGTATAGAGCACACGTCGCCTACGCCGACAATCACCCCAATTCAGACATCGCACACTACTCCGTCGCCGGTCCCGGCGGACGATGAGCTCGTAAGGGTAAAAGACTACATCCCGGATATCATCACCGACCTGAAATACGCGACGACTGACAACTTCACGGGAGTTGTCATTTACGATGACGGCACGGCGTATCTGCGCTACGGCACGGTGAAAAAGCTCGCCGCCGCGCAGCGCGAGCTTGCGGAAGAAGGCTACAGCCTGCTCATATGGGACGCTTACCGCCCGGTGAGCGCGCAATACCGCCTGTGGGAGGTCTGCCCGAACCCCGTGTATGTTGCCGATCCTACAAAGGGATTTTCAAAGCACAGCAGGGGAAACACCGTCGATATAAGCCTTATAAGGACAAACGGCGACCCGGTCGAGATGCCCTCCTGCTTTGACGACTTCACCTCGCGCGCCGATCGCGATTACAGCGACGTATCGCAGGCAGCGGGGGAGAACGCCAGCTATCTCGAAGCGGTCATGACCGACGCGGGATTTGTCGGATATTCCGGCGAGTGGTGGCATTACAGCGACAGCACGGAGTACCCCGTTGTGGATGCAAATTAAAAAAGAGTTAAACAGGAAAAAACAGGCGTTTTTATACGAATGCCTGTTTTTTGCGCAATCACCCGACAATGTCTATATTTAATCACTCAAACTGTTGGTATGCTGTATATACATAACAGTTGAGGTGAGGAAAATGAAGCGATTTTTAAGCATTATGCTCGCGCTGCTGATGCTGCTGAGCCTTGTTCCGGCGGCATACGCGGACAGCGACACACTGACTGTGCAGACGCGCACAGCGTCCTACACATTCAAGGTCGGCGATACCTTTACATATTCGTATTGGCTGCGTCTTACGCCTGACCTTGTAAACTACAGCGAGGACTATCTTATTAATTACATCACAGGAATTGCCGAGGATAACGGCGTCAAGCTGCCCGGTATGTCGCTCGGTAAGCTGCAGCTCGGAACACTCACGAAGATGAAGCTCAAGTCTGCCGGCGGCAATATCATGTACGACACCGACTGCCTGACACTCGTCTCGGCGAGCATGCCCAACACCAAAAAGGGCTATACAGTTCAGAAGAACGACGCTCTGGCAGGTTCACTCGTTGATTCCGGCGTGCTGGACTTCACGAATTCCGACCTCGGCTTTTGGACGGGTAAGGTCAACAACGCCGACGATCAGAAGGTGTTTCAGAACACTAACGTCCTCGTCACCTGCAAATTCAAGGTGACCAAGGGTTCGGATACGCCGGTGTATCTGCGCACGCGCCTGCGCCATCTGGAGGTCACGACCAACGGTCTGCTCGGTCTCACGCAGGGCACGGACATTATCATCGTCCACCGCGACCAGTCCGTGTTCATCCCATATGAAAGCTATGAGACTATAAACGACGAAAATCCCACCGTCGTTCTCAAGTCTCTCGTCGACGATGTGGGGTTGGACATCCGATATTTCAATACATCAGGAGATAAGGACGATTACAAGCGCCCCGGTGCGGGAGTTGCCGTCAATATGTACGGATTTACGACCGACGGCCGCTATAAAAAACTCAGCACCACAACGAGCGGCGATAAGGTCACATGGTTCTACGACGTACCGTATGGCCAGTATTATGTAAACTGCTCGTTCACGAATGCAAACGGTGATTTCTACGCCACTCCCGACCCGGAGAAGGCCGAGCACATAAACGTTCCCGCGACGGGCGAGGTGCAGGCTCTGTGGCTCGTGCGCACCGATCCCGCGACGCAGAAGAAAATAGATATCAGCATCGACTGGCAGGGCGATAACGGCTATCTCCCCGTGCGTCCGGATTACCTCGTCGCCGACCTCAAGAGCAGCGACAATTCAAGCGTTCTGCACAAGCGCCTTATTGAGCGCGACCAGACGAGCGAGAGCTTCGACTGCGTGAGTATTTACGACGCAAACGGCGATAAGATCACCTACGATCTAAATATCAGCGCGGTCTACGGCGCATCGCAGATCACGTCCGGCAGCTCCGTGTTCCCGTACACGGTTACTATCGATAAAACCATCGGCGCGGACGGCGCGGAGGACTTCGCCGTCACGCTCGTCTACTGCGGCGATAAGTCCGATCTCGGCGGCACTGAGCCCGACGAGAACGAGCACTACTGGACCGAAAAGACCGCCCTGCGCGTCGAGCCGACCTGCACGACCGATGGCCGAGCATACTACATCTGCTCGACCTGTCACCAGACAAAATACGAAACGCTCCCGGCGACTGGACACACTTGGGATTCCGGCAGTATCGTAAAAGCTCCGACCGAGACGGCGGAAGGGCAGATGCTCTATAAATGCACCGTCTGCGGCGCGACAAAAACCGAGTCCATCCCGAAAACCGAGCACGAACACAGCTATAAAAACGGTGTGTGCACCGTTTGCGGCGTAGCTGAACCCGGCTATGTGCCGCCCGTAACGCAGCACTTTGTCGACGTAAGCCCGGCGGCGTATTACTATGACGCTGTGCAGTGGGCAGTAGCAAATGGTATAACCTACGGCACGGATGCGACGCACTTCTCGCCCAACGCAGGCTGTACACGCGCACAGGTCGTATCGTTCCTGTACCGTGCGGCAGGTGAGCCGAGTGTGAATGCACTTGTCAATTTTACCGATGTGCGCCCCGGCGCGTATTACTATAAAGCCGTGCAGTGGGCAGTAGCAAACGGTATAACCTACGGTACGGATGCCCTTCACTTCTCGCCCAACGCGACCTGCACCCGTGCGCAGATCGTTTCGTTCCTGTATCGTGCCGCAAACAGCCCCGCAGTCAGCGGAAATAATCCGTTTATGGACGTTCCGTCGAATGCCTACTATCACGATGCTGTGCAGTGGGCGGTAAGCCGCGGCATAACCTACGGTACGAGCCCATATACTTTTTCACCAAACACAACCTGCACCCGCGCACAGGTCGTTTCGTTCCTGTATCGCGCACAGTGAAGTGACTCAAAGCCCACCTCCGATCAGAGGTGGGCTTTACTTATATACGGGCTGTTCTATCTTGACATGACGGGCAAATATGTTATAATCTAACTACCGATTGCCGCTACAGGAAAGTGCGGCATAAAAATCCAACATAATGAATTATTACAGGAGGAAACATGAAAAAGAGACTTATCAGCATGCTGATGGCGGTTCTCATGATTGCGTCCCTGCTGCCTGTCTCCGCTGTTTTTGCGGCGGATGATGACTGCTCTGCGGGCGGAAGCCATGAGTACACTAAGGTCAGCATCAAAAAAGATGCCGAGAAGAAAACTCCCGGTGTAGATTTCAAGGTATGTAAGAAATGCGGTGAAATCAAAAGTGGTTCAATAGAAATAATCAGATTTAAGACAATTATTTTGGGCCACAAGTGCAGTGAGGGCGCTACCATGGTAGCACAGGAAGCAACCTGCCGTAATCAGGGTCTGACTGTCAGCTACTGCACTGAGTGTGGTAAGGGCTTTGCTAACAAGGATTTTAACAGCGCAACTTATAAGGTTGATGCAAAGCTTGCACATGTTAACCTTGAGTTCCATGTAGTTCAGGCACCTACCTGCCAGAATGACGGTTGGGGCTATGTTGTCTGCGAAAAGTGCAAAGACGCTACCTTTGTTCAGAATGCTTATAAGGCAGTAAGAATGTTTAGTTCGGCTGATTTCAATAACGACTATGATGCTTACACGAATAAGGTTATTGCTGTAAATAAAATGTTCGCGGCAGTTAATCCCGGTCATAACGCCGAAAAGATGCCGACTGTTACGAAGGAAACAAAGCTTGACAATGGCGTAGTTTTGATGCCCGCTGTTAAGGCGACCCATGCAGCGACTGTAACTGAAGCAAATGGCAACGTAATATATGTCTATAAAGACGCAGATGGCAACCCCATTACCGGCGCGGGCTATTGCGGCGATAAGAAGTGCCCCTACTGCGATTACTATATTAAGTATGGCGATGAAGGCATTCTTCCGTCCCTGAATGAGAAACATGACTGCTCGGTTAAGACTAATGGCAAGCTGCCCTATCTTGAGAATAATGCACAGAAAAAAGGCACGACCGATAAAATTGAATGCAAAGATTGCGGCTATGTTGGAAACCAAGAAATTAGCTACAATTATTGGAAACCTGCAACGTCTATAGGCGCAACTCAAATCGTTGGCAAGTTAAATGCAACTTGCACCGAAGCCGGACAGACCGGCGTAAAACAGGAATACAAAGCTAAAGTCGACGCAAGCGGAAATCAGGTAAAAGATGATCACGGCTTTGTAGTGGGCGAATGGAAGGACGTACCCGGTTCTGTATCTGTGGAAATTCCGGCACTCGGCCATAAATGGGTGGCAGTGTCTAAAGCTAATAGCTGTGAGGAAGCCGGATATACATACACTGATTACCGTGTATGTGAGCGCTGCGGAGACCATCAGGGCGATGCGAGTACTAAAGTTGATAGCCCCAAACTCGGCCACAAGATTGTAGAGAAGTCTTTCTATGACGCAACTTGCCAGCATAAGGGCTTCAGCGTGAAGTATTGCACCACTTGCGAAAAATTCATCGATGCTAATGGAAATGCTATCGACCCCAAGACTCAGGTAAATCCCACTGAGCTTGCAAACGCAAACAGCAATATTGCTCCCATTGTTAAAATCACCGACATGGTAGCTCATACCGCATCCGACAAGCTCGCAAACGTCAAGGAAGCCACCTGCACTGAGGAAGGCTACACCGGCGATGTCGTCTGCAAGTTCTGCGGCGAGGTCATGAAGCCCGGTGAGAAGACCAAGATGGTCGATCACACCCCCGTTGACGTTGAGGCACAGGCTCCCACCTGCACCGAGCCCGGCATAAGCAAGGGTACCGTCTGCAAGGTCTGCAAGAAGGTCCTCTCCGGTCAGGAGACCGTTCCCGCTCTCGGCCACGATCCCAAGCTCGTTAACGCCAAGGACGCGACCTGCACCGAGGCCGGCTACACCGGCGATAAGGTCTGCACCCGCTGCAATGTGACCCTCGAAAAGGGCAAGGATATCAAGGCTCTCGGCCACAACTATGTCAACGGCCTCTGCTCCCGCTGCGACGCAAAGCAGCCCGGCTTCAATCCGTTTTCCGACGTTAAGGCAGGTCCTTACTACAATGCTATTCTTTGGGCATACGAAAATGGTGTTGCAGCCGGCAAGGCTGACGGAACCTTCGGCGTAAACGATCCCTGCACCCGTGCTCAGATTGTAACCTTCCTGTGGCGCGCGGCAGGCGAGCCCATCGCAAAGAATGCTGTCAACCCGTTCAGCGATGTTTCCGCAAAGAGCCCGTACTACAATGCAATTCTGTGGGCAGTTGAGAATGGCATAACCGCCGGAACTACCGCAACTACCTTCTCTCCGAATGCACCCTGCACTCGTGCACAGATCGTCACCTTCCTGTGGCGCTATGAGAATAAGCCCATTGTAAGCACCCTCGCAAAGTTTGATGACGTAAGCGAGAGCAGCGTATACTACAATGCGATCATGTGGGCAGTTGAGACCGGCATTACCTCCGGTGTCACCAAGACCACTTTTGCACCCAATGATACCTGCACCCGCGGTCAGGCTGTCACCTTCATCTACCGCGAGTTTGCAAGCAAATAATTTGAAGCAATAACTCTATAACTCCACGTCATTTGACGTGGAGTTATTTTTTCCTTGCGGTGAATTATACTATCAAGTGCAACAGTAAAAAAAGAAAAGAAGTTCATACGAATCTTTGGTAGAATGTAATTACCACAAAAACAAAAAACCAAAAGGAGATCCGTATGAACTA